>CALJLK010000347.1 GCA_937982655.1 uncultured Sandaracinus sp. | reverse complement strand
ATCGCTTGACGGTACTTCTTGTCCTGCACGTCGCCCGCCGCGAAGACTCCCGGCACGCTCGTCTGCGTGGTGCCGGGCTTCGTCACGATGTAGCCGTCCGAATCCGTCTCGACCTGGCCCTTCAGGAACGACGTGTTCGGGATGTGCCCGATCGCGAAGAAGAGGCCCGCGACCTCGAGCTGCTTCTTGCTGCCGTCCTTCGTCGACTCCAGCTCGATCGTCTGCAGCAGATCGCCGCCGCTCGCGCGCACGAGCTCGTGCGACCACACCATCTCGATCTTCGGGTTGTCGAAGACGCGCTGCTGCATCGCCTTGGAGGCCCGGAGCTCGTCGCGGCGATGGATCACGTACACCTTGGAGCCGTACTTCGAGAGGAACGACGCCTCCTCCATCGCGGTGTCGCCGCCACCGATGACCGCGAGCGGCTTGCCGCGGAAGATCGGCAGCGCGCCGTCGCAGACCGCGCAGGCGGAGATGCCGCGCATCCAGAGCTCGTTGTCGCCGGTGCCCGGCACGTAGAGGCGCTTGGCCGTCGCGCCCGTGGCGAGGATCACCGTTTTGGCTTCGCAGGTCGTGCTGTCGGCCACGATGCGGAAGGGGCGCTGGCTGAGATCGATCTCGTTCACCGTCTCGGTGAGGATCGTGGTGCCGTGCTTCTCGGATTGCGCGCGCATGCGGTCCATGAGCTCGGGGCCCATGATTCCGTCGGGGAAACCAGGGAAATTCTCGACCTCGGTCGTGGTCGTGAGCTGGCCAGCCGCCGCGACGCCGCCCGCCATGAAGCCCTCGAAGAGGATGGGCTTGAGCTCCGCGCGCGCGGCGTAGATGGCTGCGGTGTGAGCGGCGGGACCCGAACCGATGATGACGACTTCGTGCACGGTCATGGGACGCGAAATCGCACCATCCGTGACGTCGTGCAAGGGAGCGCGCGAGGCACCGTGAGGTCACCACGGTCGCGAGACGTTCGACTGGCTCGCCCTCGGTGCGCGAAGGGACCGACCTCACGTCTGCGCGACGAGCACCGACACCTCGTCTGCGAGCGCGAGCGAAGCGGTGAGGCCGGGCGACTCGATCCCGAGCAGGTGGATCACGCCGCGTGGCGTCTCTTCGATCACGAAGTCGGCGAACGAGCCGTCCGCGTGGAGCTTCGGGCGGACCCCGGCGTACGCGGGCGTGAGGTGCTCGGCGCGCAAGCGCGGCAGGTAGCGCGCGACACCCTGCGCGAAGGCGTCGCGGAGCGCGGGCGCGACGTCGAGCGGGGGCCACGAGCCATCGGCGAGGACCTCGAGGGGCGCGGCATCGGGACCCGCGAGCGTCTGCCCACCGAGGTCGCGCGTGAGGTGAACGCCGAGCCCTCCGACGGCGGGCATCGGGTAGACGAGCGGCATGGTCGGACGCGGCGCGCTCGGATGGAGCGCGAAGTAGCGACCGACCCACGGGCGCTGACGCCAACCTCGCGCGTCGACGTCGACGCCGCACGCGCTCGCGACGCGGTCCGCGCCGTGGCCGGCGGCGTTCACCACGACACGCGCGCGTACGACGGACTCCTCCCCGCGATCGTCGCGCGCGACGACTCGAACGTCTTGGGCCGAGGGTTCGATCGCGACGACCTCGTGCCCGAAGACGAAGCGTGCCCCCGCGTCGCGCGCGTCGACCTTGAGCGCGTCCATCAACGCGTGCGCGTCGACGATGCCGCTCTCTCCGACGTGCAGCGCGAGGGCCGCGCGAAGCTCGGGCTCGCGTGCCGCGAGCGCGCCGCGATCGAGCCACGTGAGCTCCTCCACCCCGTTCGCTCGCGCGCGCTCTTCGATCGCCTGGAGTGACGGGACCTCGCTGCGTTCCACCGCGAGCACGAGCTTTCCGGTGCGTCGATGCGGGACACCGCGCGCGGCGGCGTACGCATAGAGCCGGCGGCGACCGTCGACACACGTACGCGCCTTTCGCGAGCCGGGCGGGTAGTAGAGGCCAGCGTGGATCACGCCGCTGTTGCGCGAGCTCGTCTCGGTGCCGGCGCGTCGGTGGCGCTCGATGACGAGCACGTCGTGGCGCGGCGCGAGCGCGGCCGCGCACGCGAGCCCGACGACTCCCGCTCCGATCACCACGACGTCGACGTCGCGCATCCGAGGAGAGTGCGGGGTGATCGCCGCGGAGTCGATGCGGATCGCGCGCGTGATATGAAGCGTCCCGCGATCCGCATTCCGTGCTTCGCGCGCAGGAGGTGCTCATGTCGGTGTTTCGAGAGGACGTGCTCGCGGGCAAGACCGCGTTCGTGACGGGCGGCGGCAGCGGCATCTGCAAAGGCATCACCGAGGCGCTGATGGCGCACGGCGCCAACGCGGTGATCACGAGTCGCAAGCAGGAGCGCCTCGACGAGACGGCGCGCGAGCTCGCGGAGAAGACGGGTCGTGAGTGCCTCGGCGTCGCGTGCGACGTGCGCAAGCCCGAGACGGTGGAGGCCGCGCTCGACGCTGCGATCGCGCGCTTCGGCGGCTTCGACATCGTGGTCAACGGCGCGGCGGGCAACTTCCTCTGCCCGGCGAGCCAGCTCTCCTACAACGCGTTCCGCACGGTGATGGAGATCGACACGATCGGCACCTTCAACGTGAGCAAGGCGGCGTTCGAGAAGCAGCTCCGCGCGCGGGGCGGCGTGATCGTGAACATCAGCGCGACCCTCCACTACGGCGCGACGCCGCTGCAGACCCACGCGGCGGCAGCGAAGGCAGCGGTCGATTCGCTCACGCGCTCGCTCGCGCTCGAGTGGGGCGCGAGCGGCGTGCGCGTGGTGGGCATCGCGCCGGGGCCCATCGACGACACCGAGGGCATCGCGCGCCTCGCGCCCGGCCCGATCCGCGATCAGATGATCGCAGGCATCCCGCTCAAGCGCATGGGCACCATCGCGGAGATCGCGGACCTCGCGCTCTTCCTCTGCACGCCCGCCGCGTCGCTGATCCACGGCGAGACGATCGTCGCGGACGGCGGACATTGGCTCGGCGGCAACGCGCTCGCGACGCTGATGGGTGGCTGATGCGCGTGGTGTGGGTGCTCGCCTCGATGCTCGCGCTCGCGTGTGCAGGCGCGGCGCCCTCACGTAGCGACGAACGAGCACGATCGGACTCCGTCTCCGACACGGACTCCGTCTCCGACCCGGACTCCGTCTCCGACACGGACTCCGTCTCCGCCCCGGACTCCGTCTCCGACCCGGACTCCGTCTCCGCCCCGGACTCCGTCTCCGACCCGGACTCCGTCTCCGACACGACACCGTCGTCGAACGAGACGTGCGCCGCGCCGCCCGACATGGTCTGCATCCCCGCCGGCGCCTTCCCTCGCGGCTCCGATCGCGAGCCCAACGAGCGCCCGATCGAGACCATCCGCGTGAGCGCGTTCTGGATGGATCGCCACGAGGTCACGAACGCGCAGTACGCGGAGTGCGTGGCGGCCAGAGCCTGCCGACCCGCGTTTCCCTACCGCGCCTTTCGCGCACCCACACAGCCGGTCGTCGCGATGGATTGGTCCGATGCCGACGCCTATTGTCGCTTCCGCGACAAACGTCTGCCCACTGAAGCGGAGTGGGAGCGCGCGGCGCGTGGACCCGACGCCACGACCTTTCCGTGGGGCGAAGCGCGACCCCGCGACTGTTCGCTCGCCAACGTGCGCGACGCGCGCGGGCCGGGTTGCGGCGCCGACACCACGCTCCCCGTGGGCTCGCTCCCCGCCGGACACTTCGGTCTCTTCGACATGGCCGGCAACGTCGACGAGTGGGTCGCGGATTGGTACGCACCCTGTTACCGCGGCTGTGAAGGCGAGTGTGGCGACGCCTGCGGCGGCGACGATCCGCGCGGGCCCTGCGGCGGCGCGAGCGAGTGCGAAGGCCGGCGCCTGCGCGTGGTGCGCGGCGGCTCGTGGTGGTGGCCGCTCGAGCACGCGACCGGCACCTACCGCCGCGGCAAGCCGCCCATCAACCGCGTGCATCACCGCTACGGCTTTCGCTGCGCGAAGTCGCCGTGAGCGCACCATCGAATTGCGGAGCGAAGTCCACTTCGCTCCGCACGATTCCACTTCGAACCGCTGCTTGCGGAGATCAGGTGCGCTTGACGCCCTTCGGGGGCCGCTTGAGGCCGTACTTCTCCATCTTGTAGATGAGCGCGCGGCGGCTGACGCCGAGGCGCTTGGCCGCGTGCGTCTGGTTGTGGTTGCTCTCCGCGAGCGCCTTGATGATCGCGTCGCGCTCCACCGAGTCCACGTGCTCGCGCAGTCGGCCTTCGGTCGCCGGGACCGCCACGATCGGCTCGCTCGGAAGGTGCTCGGCGAGGATCTCCCCGTCCTTCGCGAGCCGCACCGCGCGCTCGAGCGCGTTGCGGAGCTCGAGCGCGTTGCCCGGCCACGGATAGCTGCGCAAGCGCGCGATCGCCCCCGGTGAAAAGCGAACCGGCGCCGAGGCCCCCGCGTCGAGCGCGAAGCGCGTCGCCATGGGGAGGATGTCGCCCGGACGGTTTCGCAGCGCGGGCACCTCGACCACGTGGGCGGCGAGGTGATCGTAGAGCGCCGCCTCGAACGCGCCGCGCTCCACGAGCCCGCGCAACGCGCGGTGCGTGGTCGACACGATCCGCAGATCGTGGGTCCCGCGCTCGAGCCACGCGAGGAGGCGCTTCTGACCCGCGGCGGAGAGATCGCCCACCTCGTCCACGAAGAGCGTCCCGTGCCGCGCGCGCTCGAGCCGCTCGGGATCGAACGCGACGTCGACGTCGTCCTCGTCGAAGATGCCCGCGCAGTGCACTGCGACGAAGGGCGCCTCGGTGCCGCGGATGAGGCGATGCAGCAGGCCCGCCCACACCGACTTGCCCGCGCTCTTCTCGCCGACGAGCAACACCGGCGCTCCGTCGGCCGCCGCGTCCTCGAGCTGCGCGACGATCTGCCGCGTCGAGGGGTCCTCGCTCACCAGCATGTCGCTCGCGTGCCGTCGCGCGCGCTCGTCGCGGGGAGACGGCATCGACACCGTCTGCCCCGTGCGCTGCGCCTCCGCGAGCGCTTCGCGAGCCGCGCGCAGGAGCCGCTCGGGCGAGTCGCCGTGCTCGGGCGAGACCGCGAGCCCCACGTGGACGTCGACCTCCGCCGCCGAGAACACCCGCTCGAGCACCCGCGCCGCGGTCTCCCCGTCGGTGTCGGGCAAAAGGACCTCGGGCTCGTCGGGGGCGTAGACGCCCACGAGATCGCCCGCGCGGAAGAGCTCGAGCGCCGCCGCCGTGACGCGGCCGCCTTCGCCCGGCTCGGCCGCGATCATCGCGAGGCAGGTGTGCCGCCCACCGCGCACCGCACGCGCGAGCTCTTCGTAGAGTCGCTCGCGGAACTCGTGGTGCGTCAGCGTTCGTCGCCCGCCCGGTGCGAGCGGCACGGAGATCCCGAGCACGAGCTGCGCGGCGCCACACGCGAGCTCGTCACCCGGCTTGAGGTCCGCGACCCCCTCGAAGCGCTTGCCCTGGAGGTAGCAGCCATCGGCCAGCGCACGCAGCGTGACCCCTTCGCCGTCCCAGCTCAGCGCGAGCTGATGGGCCGCGATCGACGGGTCCGGCAGGTGGATCTCCACGCCCGTGCCGCTCCCGACGCGCACTTCGGCGTCGAGCGGCAAGTCGGTCACCCAGGTGCGGTCGCCCAGGCGCGTGACCACGAAGGCCCGCGGCTCATCCCCATCCAAGCTCATCGCGGCGAGTATTACGCCGCACCAGCTCGCGGGTCTACGCGGACGGGGCTCACGTTCGGCGAGCCACTCACGTCGTCACGGGACGCGAACCACCCATGCACGGCGAGCGGAACCGGAGAATAAAAAAACGACGGCCCGCCGCGGGAGGGGGGGATTAACCGCAGGCGGGCCGTCGAAGTCCAGCACCGAGCTGATGCAGGAGGGGGAGGGAGTTGGTCAGCTCGGCAACCGTGACCAACCTTAGAGCACGGTGCGTGCCACGGTGTTTCCCGAGTGATTTCGTGCACGCTCACCCCGATGAGGGATTCAGTTTCGAAACTGAAATTGCACGCACGAAATCTGCGCAGCAGCGAAAGGCGCGAACGAACGGCGCGAACGAACGGCGCGAGCGAAAGGCGCGGTCAGAAGCGGAGGATCACTTCACGACGCGCAGGTACGGAGGCAGCTTCCGACGCGGGGCCACACCCTCGTCACCGGCCGCCATCGCCTCGGAGGCCTCGTCCGTCGGGAGCCCGTCCGGCGAGAGCGCGTCCGCCTCCATGGACTCCGTGACCTCGGGCTCGTCGACCACCCGCCGCCGCAGCTCCGTCGGCACCGACTCCGGCCACACCATGCCGCGCCCTTGCTCGTCGGAGATCCCGAAGATCGCGTCCCAAGGGATCACGCAGCGAAAGGGCGACCGGTTGAACGACAGGGTCCCCGACACCCCGTCCGCGTCGACCCGCAGATCCGGGATCGCCAGATCGAGCCCGATCTGCAGCACGAGCTGCGGCTGCTTGCCGAGCCAACGCGGCACGATCACGTGCTCCACCCGCGGATCGACGTGCAGGTAGATCGTCCCCCGCAAGAGCAGCCCCCGGGCGACGTCTTTCTTCGCCGGCAGCGTGTGTTCCCCCGTCCCCACCGATCAGGCGTAGCGCACGTGAGCCCTTCGCGCCACGAAGGCGCGCCTCGGCTCCGCCCCACCGTGGTTCCGAGGGGCGGTCGAGAGCTTCCGTACGAGGGCGGTCGCGACGGCGACGCTCATCGGTCGCCGGAGGGTCCGCTCCGAAAACTGCGATTGCGCCGTGGGGGTGGGGTGACTACGGTCCACGAGTCTTTGACAACTCGGCCCGCCCAAACGGGCCCCCGATACGGGGGCGATCGGTTTCGACGGGGACGTATGAAGGAACGGTTGCGTGTCCGCCGCCCCAGGACGGCGTCAAAAACCTGGGAAAACACAACTGCCAACGACAACGCACTTGCTCTCGCGGCCTGAAAGCTGACTTGAGCCGTCGACCGGAAGGAGGCCGCCAGTGCTCCTCCGGAAGGCGTCATTCGAACTGGCTGGTCTCCGTGTGCGCCATCCGCCGCGGAGACGAGATTTTGGGTGGCTAGCGTCGAGCGAGCCCGTCCGTGGGCGCAAACGACGCGAAACTCAAAACGCGGAATACGCACGTAGACGCCGGTCTGGAGCGTTCTCGGACCAGGGTTCGATTCCCTGCGCCTCCACCAAGCGGCCCTGCGAGGAGCGATCCTCGCAGGGCCGTTTCGTTTCCGTCTCGTTCGCAACGTCTCGGGCGTGGGCGCGCGCTCTGCGAGCAGAACGCGCCGTCGGCCGAGGAGCGACCGCGTGCTTCAATCGCGATCTTCCATCCGGTGATTAACTCGCAGTGTTCAATCGCGTGGTTCAATCGAGTGATTCAATCGCGTGATTCAATCGCGTTGATGGCGAACGTGACGCCGAGGATGCGTGCGTTCACGGCTGGCAGGCGAAGCCGCAGCGCGGCGTGGTCGACGTCGCCGTCGCGCTCGAACGGTACGTCGCGTAGGCGCCGAAGAGGCACGTGTTGGCGCCGCGGCTGCGCGTGATCGCGACGGAGACGCTCTCGCGCTCGCAGATTCCGTCGCTCGAGACGGTCGAGACTCCGGAGATGAAGCGCTCACCACGCGCGCGGCAGAACGCGGAGCCATCGGAGAGATTGAGCGTGCTGCGGCAGGCCGCATCGACCGAGGCGCGCACCGCTCGCTCGGCGTCGTTGCGGGCTTCCGTGTCCGGGAAGGTGAAGCAGCTCTCCCACGTGCGCGTGCGCGCACGCGTGGCGATCGTCGCCGCAGTGCGGCACTCCGCGATGGGGTAGAGAGGATCGCTCAGCAGATGAGGCTCCTCGACCTCGACGGCCGAAGGCTCCTCGGCGAGCTCCTCCACGCGAACCGTCACGAGGTCCTCCATGCGTGAGCCGTCCTCCAAGAGCACCTCGCGTGGGTACCGGAGCGTCGACCCGACGGGGGCTTCGTCGAGCTGCGCGAGCGCGTCCACCAACGCCGCGTCGTCGACCTCCATCACGTTTTGGGTGAGCTCCAGATGGATCGGTTCCGGGTCGTAGGGCGCGTCCGAGAGCGGAGCGTCGGGGGCAGCGACACAACCGACGAGCGCGAGCGCGAGCAACCAAGCCGAACGAACGAACGTGTTCACGATGAATCTCTCCTGTGCGTCGATCCCCTCGATCGACGTCGCGCGACCCTAGGCGGGCCCGCCCGTGCGATCCGGTTAACTCGGGTAAAACGCGCGCCGCGGCCGAGTGCGCAAGACCGTGGTGGTCGAGGACGTCCTTCGAAGCTAGATCCCCGCCGCATGGGTACCGGCACGATCACGCTCTGGTGGTACGCGCTCTGCTGCGCGTTCGTGACGCTGTCGGTGATCGCGACGAGCATCCTCGTGGCGATCGGCCAACGGAAGCGCCGCGCGAAGAAGCCGAAGCGCGACGACGCCTGACGCGACGGCTTGGCCTGACACACGATGCCGGCGCGGCGACGACGCGTGACGCCGGCACATGACGACGACGCGTGTCTGCCGAGCCGCGGCTACGCGTCGACCGGCAGGGGCTCGCGCTCGAGGTGCGTGCGCAGCACCGCGAGGAACGCGTCGAGGGTCGGGCTCGCCGACGTCCGCGCGGCGTGGATCGCGTACACGCGCGCCGCGTCGAGTGGGAGCTCCGGCAAGACGCGGACGAGCGCGCCGCTCCGCAAGGTCGGCGCGCAGAGCAAGAGCGGGAGCTTGGCGACGCCGAGACCGGCGACCGCGGCGTCGTGGACGGTGCGCGCGTTGGTGCACCAGAGCCGCGGTGTTCGAGTCGAGGTGGACGCGTCGAGCGCGATCGCGCGCGGCTCGCGTCCGTAGTGCAGGTAGTCGTGCGTCGCGAGATCTTCGACGCGCGCGGGAGTGCCGACCCGCAGCAAGTAGCTCGGCGCGGCGACCCACGCGACGGCGGTGCGCGCGAGGACGTGCGTGCGGTGCTCGTGCGTGCCCGGCGAGCCGAGGCGGATCGCGAGATCGAAACCCCCCGCGAGCAGATCCGCGTGATCGAGCGAGAACACGGCCTCCACGCGCACGTCGGGCCAGCGTTCGAGGAAGCTCCGGATCACAGGCGTGAGCACGAGCTCGCCGAAGAGGTCGGGTGCGGTGACCCGAAGCACCCCCGATGGCGCGCTGCCCGCGTCCTTCAAGAGCGCGGCTGCGCGCCGCGCTTCGTCGCGGATCCGGTCCGCGTGCTCGAAGAGGCGGCGGCCCACGTCCGTCACGCGCGGTCGGCGTCCTGCGGGTCCGGTTTGACACCCGTCACGCGCAGGCGCCGCGTGGTCCGTTCGAGGAGCTGCAGGCCGAGGCGCGTCTCGAGGGCCGCGACTTGTCGGTGGATGGACTGCCGCGGTCGACCCAAGCGGCGCGCGGCTTCGCTGAAGCTGCCGGCGTGCACCACCTCGGCGAAGGTCGCGAGGTCGTCGAGGCTGAGTTCCATGGTGGCGCGCGCGACGTGGACGGCGGGCATGCAGACCGCGCTACGTCACGAAGACGATGACAGAGCGTCTCGCCCCGCTCCACTCCCGTTCGCGCGCAGTGGCTCGAGAGTGCGCGCATGAATCACTGCACTTCTCGCAGCTCGGCTCGCAGCTCGGCTCGCACCTCGCTCTCGGGAGGCGCGTCGTGAAGCGCGTCGTCGGCGTCCACTCGCTCGTCGAGCATGCGCACTCGCAGAGCTTTCGAACCGTCGGCGCGCGCAGCGCGGGCGAGGTCGACCTCGATCCCTTCCTCAACGTCGATCTCTTCCACATGTCGCAGCCGACGTTCCCGCCGCACCCGCACGCGGGCTTCTCGGCCGTGACCTACATTCTGCCGGAGTCGGAGGGCGGCTTCGTCAACCGCGACAGCTTCGGCGATCACTCCGCGATCGAGCCCGGCGCCATCCACTGGACGCAGGCGGGTCGCGGGATGATGCACGAGGAGATTCCCGCTCGCGCCGGGGTCGACTGCTGGGGCTTCCAGATCTTCGTGGACCTCGCCGGGACCGACGAGCTCGGCGCGCCGCGCGCGTTCCACGCCGCGCCCTACCATCTGCCGCTCGTCGAGCTCGATGGCGCTCGCGTACGCGTGGCGGCGGGGACGTTCGGCCCCGTGACTTCGCCGCTCGACGCGCTCGCGACGCCCGTCGATCTCTTCGACGTGCGGCTCGACGCGGGCGCACGCGTCCGCATCCCCGTCGCGGAGGGGCGACGCGCGTGGGCTTTCGAGCTCGACGCGGTCGGGGGGGCCCATCGGCTGACGCGCTTCTCCGACGAGGGCGCGGACCTCGAGCTGCACGCGGACGGTCGCGCCGTGCGAGCGCTCGTCGGCGCCGGCGTGCCGCTCCGTCAGCCGCGCGTGTGGTCGGGACCGTTCTGCATGACCAGCACCGAACGCATCGCGGAGGCGCGGCGTGCGTACGCCCGAGGCGACATGGGGCGCTTGAGCCCCTCGTTCTGAACCCCGAGCCTCGGTTCGAACCTTCGGTCTTCGTTCGAACCGTCGAATCTTCGTTCGAACCGCGACGCTCGCTCCGAACCTTCGCTTCGATCGAAGCTGCGCGCGTCGACTCGTGCGTCGCTCAAGGCGACGCGGGGGCGCAGCGGACGGGGCGCGGGGTGGGCAGCGCGAAGCGCGGGCGGGCCGCGTCGTAGAAGCGCGCGGGATCGACGTCGCCGCCGCGGCGCCGCAGGCGGTCCGCGATCGCTTCGCGGATCGGCTCGCTCTCCTCGAGCACCACCGCGCCTTCGGGTAGACCCTCGAAGACCGGGGTCGTCGCGAGGTAGTCGCTCGTCGCGATCGTGATCGTCCGGTCGTCGCGCAGCACGCGGCCGCGGCGATCGCGGATCGTGATCGCGAGCGCGTCGCCTTCGCAGCGCGCCTCCACACGCAGGCCCGCGATGCAGAGCGCGCCGTCGTCGCGCAGCAGATGGAAGCGGAGGATCTCCTTCGCCTGCGCGACCGTCATGCGCACGGTGGCGAAGCGGTTGTCGAAGGGGAACGTCTCGTAGAGCTCGCCGTAGGTGAGCGGTCCTTCGTCGAAGCTCGCGCGGATGCCGCCCGCGTTGATCACCGCGACGTCTGCGCGCGGGCGCGCCTCGAGCACGAGGTCGGCGAGGAAGTTCCCGAGCGGCGACTCGTTCACGTAGTTGCGCCACATCTCGGTCGTGAAGCGCACGTTCATCGACTCCGCTTCGCGTTCGGCGGCGGCGGCGCTGGCGGCGTTCGCGATCTCGGCCACGACCTGATCGGCCTCGACCGGCGCGCCCTCGTACTCGCCGGGCGGGCACTCCATCGCTTCTTCTTCGGCGGGACAGAAGAAGCGCGGCGGGTGGATGCGCGTCTCGACGAGGCGTCCGTCCTCCAGCACGAGATCCGCGCGACCGAACGCGCGACCGAGCGCGAAGCTCTCGAGGATCGCGATGCCGTTGACGCGGTGGGCGACGCCGCGGTGGGTGTGGCCCGCGACGATCACCTCGACCACGCCGGGCTGCAGCGCGCGCGCGAGCTCGAAGACCTCTTCGTCGTGGTCGCAGCTCGAGAGGTCGTCGGGATCGTCGAACTCGCGGCAATGTCCGCCCGCGTGCGCGGCCACGAGCACCAGGCTCGCGCCCTCCGCGCGCAGCGAGGCCGAGAGCTCCGTGATGGTCTCGGCGAGCGGAGCCATGCGCAGGTCGCGCACGTTCGCGGCGATGGTGGTGGTGAGCGTCTCTTCGGTGCTCACGCCGATGACGCCGATCTTCACGCCCGCCTTCTCGAGCATCACCGCCCGCCGCACGCCCTCCCAACGCACCGGCTCGCCGCTCGCGGCGTCGAGGAAGGCCGCGCCGAGCACGGGGAAACGCGCCTCGGAGACGCGCGCGAGGAGCGCGCCCCGCGGATCGTCGGTGGGCGCGCGTGGGGTCGCGAGATCTCCGAGCGGGCCGTAGTCGAACTCGTGGTTGCCGATGGTGACCGCGTCGTAGCCGAGCGCGCCGAACGCACGGACCATCGCCGCGCCTTCGTCGAGGTTGGAGGCGAGGGTGCCCTGCCACATGTCGCCACCGTCGAGCAGCACGACGGCGCCACCGTCGGCTTCGCGCGCGGCGCGCAGGTTGCGGAGGATGCCGCCGAAGAGCGGGAGCCGCTCGAAGTGCCCGTGCACGTCGTTGGTGCCCACGACGCTGATCGTCACGCGGCGGGGCGCGGCCGGCTCGGGCTCCGCGAGCGACGGAACCTCTTCCAGCGGCGGATAGTCCGGGACCGGCGGGGTCGACGCGCAGGCGGTGGCGAGGAGGGCGAAGAGCCAGAGGCGCATGGCGTGGCTCATAGCGCGAGGGTCGGTGCGAAGTCGACCGCGTGCTCGCGGACGCGAGGTCGCGCCGCGACGTACTCGACCAACGACTCCACGAACGACGACCGACGACGGCTTCGTGAAGTCGTCGGCGATCGATTCGAGCTGGGAGGTCAGACCTCTTCGTAGCCCTTCTTCGTCTTCTCCTTCACGAGCTTCTCGTACTCGGCCTCCGCCTCGTCCTCGTCGTCGAAGTCCTTCGTCTTCTCTTGGCCAGGGGTGCCGATTTTCCCGAACTTCACGGTGAAGCTCGCGCCGTCGCGCTTGATCGCCCAGAACTTCTCGTCGACCTCGAAGCGACGCCAGCCGCCGCCGTCGCCGTCCTCGTCCTCGTCCTCGTCCTCGTCCTCGACCTTCTTCTTCGCGGGCGCAGGCTTCGCGGCCTTCGCGGGCTTCTCGGCCTTCGCGGCCTTCGCGGGCGCAGCCTTCGCGGCCGTCGCCGACGAACCGCCACCGACCTCGACGTAGCCCTTCTTCGTCTTCTCCGCGACGAGCTTGGCGTAGAGCTTCGCGGCCTTCGCGTCGTCGCCTTCGTCCTTCACGGTCGTCTGACCGGCGGTGCCGATCTTGCCGTAGCGCGTGTGGACCTCCGAGCCGTCCGACCAGATCTCCCAGAACTTGTTGGAAGTCCCCTCGCTGAACTCGAACATTCGTTTGGTCATGCGTCTCCCTCGTCCCCGTCTTTCGCGTCGTGGATCGGTCGGCGGCTGACCCCGCCGACCGAGTGGATCGGCCGAGATGCTCTCCCGACCCGGTCGCTGGCGTCGAGGGCGTCGTGGGACGCCCTTCCACCGCGCGTTCGTCCTACGTCGCCGAGTCGCCGACTCTCCCGCGGCATCGACGTCGCGAGCTGCTACCACCCGCGGCATGCGTCCGTTCTGGTCGGTGCCCGCCAGCCTCCCGCGTCATGCCTTCTCCGCGCGCGACTCCGCGCGCGCCGGCGACGTGTGGCGTGCGTTCCAAGAGGTCGCGGTCGAAGCGTCGACCCTCGCAGGCTGGCCTCCGCTGCGATACCGCGACGAAGACGTCGCGTTCGTGATGCGCACGATGACGGTCGTGCACACGCGCGAGGTGCTCTACGGCGAGAAGCTCGACGCGACGACCTGGGTGCGGAGCTTCCGCCGCGGGATGTTCTCCCACCGCGAGATTCGGCTTCGTTCGCCGCGTGGTGGGATCGCGAGCGCAGCGCAGACGTGGGTCCACGTGCGCGCCGCGAAGGACGCGGACGGACACTGGCAGCTCACACCGGTGCGCGCGCCGGAGAGCCTCGAGCGTGCGTTCCCGATCCACGACGCCACGCAGGACGACGCGACGCGCGAGCTCGCGGAGAACCCCGAGCTTCCGAGCTTCGCGCCGCTCGCCGCGCCGCAGCGGGCGACGCCCTTCGAGCTCGAGGTCGAGGCGTGGATCACCACCATGGATCCGCTCGACCACGTCAATCACCCCGCCTACGTCGATTGGTGCGACGAAGCGACCTCGCGCGCGCTGCGTCGCGCGGGGCTCGATCCGGTGGCGCTCGTGCCGGTCGCGGAGAGCGCGACGTACTCGCGTGGCGTTCAGGCGCTCGAACGCGCGCTCGTGCGCTCGCGCGTCGTCGGAGTCACCGACGCGGGAGACGTCGTGCTCGACCACCAGATCACGGTCGACGACGCCCGCTGCGCGAGCGTGACCACGGTGCGACGTGTGATCGGCGTGGAGAGCTCGCGCCTCGTCGAAGCGCTCGGCGGACCGTGATCGCACCACGGTCGCGGCTGGGTCGCGGTCGTGGTCGTGGTCGGTCGCGGTCTCGGTCGCGGTCTCGGTCGCGGTCTCGGTCGCGGTCTCGGTCGCGGTCTCGGTCTCGGTCGACAGACTCACGCGCGACCTAGCGCGCCCACCGCCTCGGGTTACCCTGCGCGCCTTCCCATGAGCCACGACAAGCACTCCGCGAAATCTCCCGCCCCTTCGGGCAAGCCCGGCTCCGAGCGCGCCGAGGACGGCCCCGGCAACTTCGTGGCGGAGCTCGTGCAGCAAGAGCTCGCGGCCGGCCGCACCAAGGTAGCGACGCGGTTCCCGCCCGAGCCCAACGGCTACCTGCACATCGGCCACGCCAAGAGCATCGTGCTCAACTTCGGGCTCGCCGCGCTCGCGCCGAAGGGCACCTGCAACCTGCGCTTCGACGACACCAACCCGGAGACCGAGTCGCCCGAGTACGTCGAGTCGATCCAGAACGACGTGCGCTGGCTCGGCGCCGACTGGCAGGACCGACTGTTCTACGCGAGCGACTACTTCGACCAGCTCTACGCGTGGGCGGAGCAGCTCATCGAGAAGGGCCTCGCCTACGTCGACCTGCGCGACGAAGAGACCATCCGCGAGACGCGCGGCGACTTCCACAAGCCGGGCGTCGCGTCTCCCGATCGCGAACGAAGCCCCGAGGAGAACCTCGCGCTCTTCCGCAAGATGCGCGACGGCGGCTTCGACGAAGGCGCGGCGGTGCTGCGCGCGAAGATCGATCTGCAGTCGAAGGACGTGAAGCTCCGCGACCCGCTGATGTACCGCATCAAGAAGGCGCCCCACCACCGCACGGGCACCAAGTGGTGCATCTACCCGATGTACGACTGGGCCCACGGTCAGTGCGACGCCATCGAGGGCATCACGCACAGCGTCTGCACGCTCGAGTTCGTGAACCACCACGCGCTCTACGACTGGTTCCTCGGCGCGATCGAGGTGCCGGAGCCGCCGCGTCAGATCGAGTTCGGCAAGCTCAACCTCAGCTACACCGTGCTCTCGAAGCGCCGCTTGCAGCGCCTCGTCTTCGAAGGCCACGTGAGCGGCTGGGACGACCCGCGCATCGCGACCCTCGCGGGTCTGCGTCGGCTCGGCTATCCGCCCGAGGCCATCGTCTCGTTCTGCGAGCGCATCGGCGTGAGCAAGCACGACGGCGTGGTCGACATCGCGCTGCTCGAGCACGAGGTGCGCTCCTGGCTCGACGCGAACGCGCCGCGTCGCATGGGCATCGTGCGGCCGCTCAAGGTCGTGCTCGAGAACTTCCCCGAAGGCGAGGTGCACGAGGTGGAGCTCGCGAACCACCCGACCGACGCGTCGAAGGGGACGCGCAAGGTGCCGTTCTCGCGCGAGGTCTGGATCGAGCGCGAAGACTGGATGGACGAGCCGCCGAAGCAGTGGTTCCGCCTCGGGCCGGGGCGCGAGGTGCGGCTGCGTGGCGCGGCGCTCGTGACGTGCAAGGACGTGATCCGCGACGAGCGCGGCGAGCCGATCGAGCTGCGCTGCACGTGGGATCCCGAGAGCCGCGGCGGCAACGCGGCCGACGGCCGCAAGGTGAAGGGCACGATCCACTGGGTCAGCGCGGCGCACGCGTTGCCCTGCGAGATGCGCCTGTACGAGCGGCTCTTCGCGCACGAGGATCCGATGTCGGTGGAGCCGGACTTCGTGGCCGCGCTCAACCCGAACAGCCTCGAGGTCACGCGCGGCTTCGTGGAGCCGAGCGTCGCCGAGATGACACCCGGCACGCGCATGCAGCTCGAGCGCATGGGCTACTTCGTGGTCGACACGAAGGACAGCCGCCCCGACGCGCTCGTCTTGAACCGCACGATCGGGCTCAAGGACAGTTGGGCGAAGATCGCCGCGAAGCTCTGAGGTCACGATGCAGCCGCGCGATCGCCTGGTGTTTCCCCTCGACGTGCCGGACCTCGAGACCGCGCGCATCTGGATCGATCGGCTGGCCGGCGAGGTCGGAGTGCTGAAGGTCGGCCTCGAGCTCTTCACCTCCGCGGGCCCGGACGCGGTGCGCGCGGTGCACGCGTCGGGCGCGAAGTGTTTCCTCGATCTCAAGCTGCACGACATCTCCGCCACGATGGCGAGCGCGGTGCGCGCGGCGGCGAAGCTCGGCGTCGAGTACCTCACGGTGCACGCGGTCGCCGCGCCCGCGGCGCTCACGGCGGTGCGCGACGCGGCCGACGGATCGAAGACGCGATTGCTCGCGGTCACGGTGCTGACGAGCCTCGACGCCGAGGAGCTCGAGGCGATCGGGCTCGCGGGACCTCCAGCGGCCGCGGTCGAGCGGCTCGCGCGCCTCGCGGTGCGCCACGGAATCGACGGGCTCGTGTGCTCGCCCGAGGAGTGCGCGGCGCTCCGACGCACGCTCGCGGACGACGTGTTGCTCGTGGTGCCGGGCATTCGACCGGCGGGCAGCGCGCGTGGCGATCAAGCGCGAGTCGCCACTCCGGGGCGCGCGCGACGCGAGGGCGCGGACCTGCTCGTGGTCGGTCGACCGATTCGACACGCGGACGATCCGGTCGCGGCGGCACGCGCGATCGTGGCGGAGATCGCGGAGGCGAACGCGTGAAGATCAAGCGGCGGCACGAGGGGCCGCGCGGTCGTTCGGACGAGCGCGCGAAGGAAGGGCGTTCGACGGAAGGGCGTTCGCCGCGAGGTGAAGGCCCGGGGCGAGAGCGACCCATGCGCGATCGAACCGTGCGCGACGGCACCGACGCGCGCGGACGCGGGGCGACTCGCGGCGACCGACGTGACGACCGACGTGACGAGACGCGGCGCGACGTGGAGCCGAGCGGGCCGCGCGCTGTGATGGGGCGTCGCTTCGTGCTCGAAGGCATCGCGAGCGGGACCGTCACGCGGGTGCACGTCGATCGCACGCAGGTCGCCAAGCTCGAGGACGTGATCGAAGCCGCGCGCGCTGCGGGGCTCGAGGTGCGCGAGGTGGCGCGCGAGGCGCTCGACGCGCGCGCGGGCGAGCTGCGGCACCAAGGCGTGATCGGCGACGCGGCGCCGTTTCGCTACCGCGAGCTCTCGGAGCTGCTCGGCGTGGAGGCGCCGCTGCTGGTCGCGCTCGACGAGATCACGGATCCCCACAACTTCGGCGCCATTCTGCGCAGCGCGGTCGCGTTCGGGGTCGACGGTGTGATCGTGCCCGAGCATCGCTCGGCGAGCGTGACTCCGGTGGTGGTGCGCGCGTCCGCGGGCGCGTCCGAGCACGCGCGCATCGCCGTCGTCACTAACCTCCAGCGCACGCTCGCGGAGCTCGCGGAGCGCGACGTGCAGATCGTCGGGCTCGACGCGGAGGGCGACGTGACCCTCGACGCGTTGCCGCCTGCGCCCTTCGGTCGCGTGGTCGTCGTGGGCTCGGAAGGGAAGGGCCTGCGGCGGCTCGTGCGCGAGCGCTGCACCCACCTCGCGCGCATCCCGCAGGTCGGGCCGGTCAGCTCGCTCAACGCCAGCGTCGCCGCCGGCATCGCGCTCTACGAAGCCTCGCGCGCGCGTTGAAGAGCGCTCGCGACATGCACGCGGCGGCGCGCATGTTTTGCGCGCGTCGAGGCGCCAGGATCGACGCGCGATCGAGTGCGCGCGATCGAACGACGCGCGCGGATCGTCGTCGTCGCGAGGGCGCTTCGGCGTGGTAGAACCACGCCGCGCAGGAGGCGCTCGGCATGGGGAAGAAGGACAAGTCGGCGAAGTCGGAGAAGTCCGAGAAGCGCGCGATGGACGAGCGCACGGAGACGGCGGACGCGCTCTCGGCGAAGGCCGAGAAGTCGGTGAAGTCCGAGAAGTCGGCGAAGGCCGAGAAGTCGGCGAAGTCCGAGAAGTCGGCG
>CALJLK010000346.1 GCA_937982655.1 uncultured Sandaracinus sp. | reverse complement strand
CCCACGCCGATGTAGCCGCGGCTGAGCTCCTCGGTCACCACACACATCGCGACCTTGCCGAGCCCGAGCCCGCCGTACTCCTCCGGGATCGTGAGCCCGAAGACCCCGAGCTCGCTCATCTGATCGAGCAGGCTCATCGGGACGAGCACGTCCTTGCGGTGGATCTCCTGCGCGCGCGGGATCACCTCGGCGTCGACGAACTTCGCGAACTGCCCGCGGATCTCGCGGAGCAGATCGTCGTCGAGGCCGAAGTCGCCGTAGCTGCCCTTCTCACGCGCGAGCCGCGCGATGTGCACGTACGCGTCCGCGGTGCCGTGCTCGCGCACGAAGGCCGCCACGTCGTCGCGCAGCACCGTCTCACGCAGGTCCGCTTCGGTGATGCCGAGCTCCGCGATGTCCACCGTCTCGCAGGGCCCGAGGTCGAGCCCGCTGCGCACGGTGCGCGCGAGCTCGGCCACGTAGGCGCTCGCGATCGCGCGCTCGAGCTCACCGCCCGTGCGCGTCGCCCACGCCGCGAGCTCGCGGCACGCCATCGTCTCCGTCGCGAGGTACGCCAGGCCGTGGGCGCGGAGCTGCTCGGCGTTGAGCTTCTTGCCGTCGGGCTTTCCGCCGGGCGCGAAGTGCGCCTTCGCGTTGGCGAGGGCCTTGTCGTAGAGGGCTTCGAGGGCTTGGACGACGTGCTGCATGGTCGGGCTCGTGAGCAGGGGGGAAGCGGGCGGAGACTGGGGTGGCGACGTCACGGCAGGAAGGGTCGATCGTGCACACCGGTCGCGTGCACGTCGACCGCGACGCGGGATCAGCCAGCGAGGACCGCGCGGGTCTCGTCGAGGTTCTTGAGCCCGCGCTGCGGCGCGCCGACGAGGATGCTGACGGTGCCGTGGAGCTGGTTCTCGTACATGCGCTGGTGCGCCTCCTGGAGCTGATCCCAGCCGAAGCATTCGGTCATCACCGGCTTCACGAGCCCTTGCTCGACCAGCTTGTTCGCGCGACGGCTGCTGTCCGCGTCGGCGAAGTGCGAGCCGATGATGCGCTTCTGGCTCATCCAGAGGTGGCGCACGTCGAAGGTCAGATCGTAGCCGGTGGTCGCGCCGCAGATGACGATGCGGCCGTGCTTGGCGGCGAGCCAGACGCTCGCGGGGAAGGTGCGCTGGCCGACGTGCTCGAACACGACCTCCACGCTCTTCTTCTCACCGAGCAGCTCCCAGATGCGCTTGCCGAAGGCCTTGGTGGTCGCGAGGCGCTTGTCGGTCTGCTCCGGCGTCTCGGGCGGACGGAACTGCAGGGCGGAGAACTCGTTGCGATCGATGACGCCGTGCGCGCCGAGCTCCATCGCGAGGCCCGCCTTGTCGGCGCTCGACACCACCGCGATCGCGCGGCAACCGGCGGCCTTGCAGAGCTGCAGCGCGAACACGCCGAGCCCGCCGCCCGCGCCCCAGACGAGCACGTCCTCGCCGGGCTGGATCTCCGCGCGGTCGATCAGCATGCGGTGCGCGGTGAAGTAGACGAGCCCGTAGCTCGCGGCCTCTTCCCAGGTGAGGTGCTTGGGCTTGGGCAGAAGCTGTTGCGATTGAACGCGCGTGAGCTGCGCGAAAGAACCGTCCGGAGTCTCGTAGCCCCAGATGGTCTGAAGGTCGGAGGCTCCCGGCTCGACGAGGTGGTTGCAGTGGATGACGACCTCGTCGCCGACCTTCCAGTTGCGCACCGCGCTGCCGACCTTCCACACCACGCCCGACGCGTCGGATCCCGCGATGTGGAAGGGCAATCCGTGGCTCTTGAGGATGTTCACCGGCTCGCCGAGCCCGGCCCAGATCGCGTTGTAGTTCACGCCGGCCGCCATCACCCAGACGAGCACCTCGTCGGGGCCGATGTCCCACACCGGCATGACCTCGGCCTGCATCGACTTCGTCGGCGGACCGAAACGTTCGGGGCGAATCACGGACGCGTGCATCCGATCGGGGACGACGCCGAGCGGCGGCATCTGGCCGAGGGGGACGAGGTCGACGCGGGGGCTCGTGGCGGTGGTCGTGGCGGTCATCGGTGGGCTCCAGGTCGTTCGGTCGTGAGAGTCGAGGTCGCAGTCGAGTCGAAATCGCAGTCGGAATCGCAGTCGGAATCAGGCCTGCATCGTCGAGAGGAAACGCGCGGAGAGCGCCGCGCACGCGGTCGGAGCGGACGCGCCGTCCTTCGCGAGCTCGTCGCGCACCGCGTCCAAGAGGGCTGCGCGCCCGCCGAGGGTCGTCACACCGTGCTCGCCGTGCAGGCGCACGAAGAGGTGGGTGGTCCACGCGCGCTCGCCGTCCGCGCGGTGCTCGGCGAGGCGCGACGCGAGCTCCGCGTGGTGGGCATCGATCGCGGCGACGAGCTCTTCGACGCCGCGCCCGGTGCTCGCGCTCGTCGCGACCAGCGGCAGCTCGCGCGAGGCGCCGACGACGGAGAGGCTGTGCAGCGCACCGCGCAGATCCGCGAGCGCGCGACGGGCGAGCTCCTCGTGATCGGCTTTGTTCACCGCGAGCACGTCGGGGATCTCCATCACGCCCGCCTTGAGGAACTGCAACACGTCGCCGCTGCCGGGCTGGATCACGAGCACCACGGTGTCCGCGACGTGGCGCACGTCGGTCTCGGTCTGCCCGACGCCCGTGGTCTCCACGAGCACCACGTCGTAGGCGGCGCCGAGCACGTGCACCGCGGCGGGCGTCGACCACGAGAGGCCACCCGCTTCGCCACCCGTCGCGAGCGAACGCACGAAGAGCGAGTTGTCGGTCGGATCGAAGCCCATGCGCGCGCGATCGCCGAGCAACGCGCCGCCGCTCTTCACGCTCGACGGATCGATCGCGACGATGCCGACGCTGCGTCCGTCGCGTCGGAGCTGCCGCGCGAGGGCCGCGGCGAGGCTCGACTTGCCCACGCCGGGTGGACCGGTGAGCCCGACGCGTGCGCCGCGCGGAGCGTCGTCGCGCCGTGTCTCTTCCCGGAGAGCGCCGAGCAATGCGCCCACCGTCGCGCGCGCGCTCGGACGTCGATCTTCCACGAGGTTGAGCGCCCGCGCGATCGACGCCTTGTCGCGCGCCCGCACGCCGCGCGCGAGCTCGCGAGGATCGATCGTGGGCTCAGGCCGCATCGCGCTCCGCCACCAGCGCGACGAGGTCCTCCATGATGCGGCTGAGCTCGAAGTCCTTCGGCGTGTACACGCGCGCGACGCCCGCCGCGAGCAAGCGCTTCGCGTCCGCGTCCGGGATGATGCCGCCCACCACGACCGGCACGTCGAGGCCCGCCGCGCGCAGGCGATCGAGCACGTCGAGCGCGAGCACGAGGTGCGAGCCGGAGAGGATCGAGAGCCCGATGAGGTGCACGCCCTCTTCGAGCGCGGAGGCCACGAGCTGCTCGGGCGTCACGCGGATGCCCTCGTAGACCACGTCGAAGCCGACGTCGCGCGCCTTGATCGCGATCTGCTCGGCGCCGTTGGAGTGTCCGTCGAGGCCCGGCTTGCCGACGAGCAGCTTCGGCCGGCGACCGAAGCGCGCTTCGAGGCCCGTGAGCGTGTCGCGAAGCGCCTGCACGCGCGTCGCGTCGCTGGTCGCGCTCGGCATCGACGCGCCGGCCACGCCGGTGGGCGCGCGGTACTCGCCGAAGACCTCGCGCAGCGCGGCCGCCCACTCGCCCGTGGTGACGCCCGCGTGCGCGGCCGCGATGCTCGCCGGCATCACGTTCTCGCCCTTGCTCGCGGCGTCCTTGAG
Organism: uncultured Sandaracinus sp.; assembly: GCA_937982655.1. GTDB lineage: Bacteria > Myxococcota_A > Polyangia > Polyangiales > Houyiibacteriaceae > JACKEH01. Next base: position 20,283 of record CALJLK010000346.1, on the reverse strand, counting down.
CCCGCGCAGCGCGGCCTCCACGCGCGAGGCGTCGCGCTGCTTCCGCCACGCGTTCAGCGCCGCGATCTGCTCGGCTTCGACTGCGGGATCGACGGTGAGGATCGCCTCGTCGAGGTTCTCGACCAGCGGCGAGGGCTCGGATTCCACGAAGCGGTTCACGCCCACGACGACCTGCTCGCCGCGCTCGATGCGCGCGAGCCGCGCCGCGTTGCTCTCGACCAGGCGCTGCTTGAGGTAGCCGCTCTCCACCGCGCGGATCACGCCACCGCGGCGCTCGATCTCTTCGACCTCCGCCCACGCGGCGTCCGCGAGCGCCTTCACCTCGCGCTCGACCACCACGCTGCCGGTGAAGAGATCCTCGTGCTCGAGCAGATCCGTCTCGAAGGCGAGGATCTGCTGCGCGCGGAGCGACCACTGCTGATCCCACGGACGCGGCAGACCGAGCGCCTCGTTCCACGCGGGGAGCTGCACCGCGCGGGCGCGCGCGTCCTTGCTCAGCGTGACCGCGAGCATCTCGAGCACGATGCGCACGATGTTGTTCTCGGGCTGCGGCTCCGTGAGGCCGAGCGAGTTCACCTGCACGCCGTAGCGGAAACGCGTGAGCTTCTCGTCCGTGACTCCGTAGCGCTCTTTGCAGATGCGCTCCCAGAGCACGGTGAACGCGCGCATCTTGCAGAGCTCTTCGACGAAGCGGATGCCCGCGTTCACGAAGAACGAGATGCGCCCGACGACCTCGGGAAAGATGTCGGCCGGCACACGCGCGCGCGCCGAGTCCAGCAGCGCGATCGCGGTGCTCAGTGCGTACGCGAGCTCCTGCACCGGCGTCGCGCCCGCCTCCTGGAGGTGGTAGCTGCAGACGTTGGTCGGGTTCCAGTGAGGGACCTTCTCGACCGTGTACGCGACGACGTCGGTGGTCAGCTTCAGCGAAGGCTCGGGCGCGAACACGTAGGTTCCGCGCGAGAGGTACTCCTTCACCAGATCGTTCTGCGTGGTGCCGCGCAGCTCCGCGACGTTCTCGCCACGCTCCTCCGCGAGCGCGACGTAGAGCGCGAGCAGCCAGGGCGCCGTCGCGTTGATCGTCATCGACGTGTTCATCCGTTCGAGTGGGAGACCGTCGAAGAGCGTGCGCATGTCCCCGAGGTGGCTCACGGGCACGCCGACCTTGCCGACCTCGCCGCGCGCGAGCGGATGATCCGAGTCGTAGCCGGTCTGCGTCGGCAGATCGAAAGCGACGCTGAGGCCGGTCTGACCCTTGCCGAGGTTCGTGCGGTAGAGCTCGTTGGAAGCCCGCGCGGTGCTGTGACCCGCGTAGGTCCGCATGATCCAAGGACGCTCGCGCTTGGGCTCGCTCATTGGGGCCTCGTGGGGTCGGAGCGACGACGCTCGCCGAGGTGGCTCACGTCGCGCAGGTTCGGTCGCAGGCGAGTCGGCTCGCAGCTCGCCAGAGCACCTGGTTCGCCAGAGCAGGCTAGGGGTCGCGATCCGCGCCAGGACGGTCGCGGTCGCTCGGTCGCGGTCGCTCGGTGGACGGCGTGAAGACAGGATTTACAGCTTCACACTCCGCCACCCGATGACGCATTGCGTAACACGCGGCCGGAGCACGTTCAAGCGAACGAGCGCCCAATGGACGCGGGGGATGCCGCTTGACGCACAGTTTACAAGCTCGCTCGACGACCCCACCGAGGCGGGGTAAACCTGCGCCTCCACGATGCCGAGCTCGAACGAGACCAACGCGGCGATGGGGATCCAGCTCCGCGAGCTGCGTCTCCAACGAGGGCTCCAACAGGGCGAGGTCGCGCGACGGCTGGAGATCTCGCCCGCGTACTTGAGCCTGATCGAGACCGGCAAGCGCGCGGTCCAGCTCCCGATCCTGTTCAAGGCGCTGGAGCTCTTCGGGGTGAGCATGGAGGCCTTCATGGCCTCGCTCGGTCGCGGTCGCGTCGACGACACCCTCGCGCAGCTCCTCGACGAGCCGCTGCTGCGCTCGCTCGATCTCAGCGAAGAAGATCTGCGCGGCATCGGCGCGGAGCCGAAGGTCGTCACGACCATCACCGCGCTCTTCAATCTCTACAAGAACACCCGGCAACAGCTCGACAATCTGCTCGTCTCCATCGAGGAGCGCTCGCGCGGCGAGTCGACCGACAATCTCCGTTTCGACTATCATCCCTTCGACGAGGTCACGGACTTCCTCGAGAGTCACCGTAACTTCTTTCCGACCCTGGAGGCGCGCGCCGACGCGTTGCGCGGGCGCGCGAAGCTCCCGGAGCGTGTGTCGAGCACCGATCTCGAACGAGCGCTGCAGACCGAGCTCGGGGTGCGGGTGGAGCGCATCGACGACGCCGCGGGCTCCGTGATCCGGCGCTGGGACGCGAGCACGGGCGTGCTGACGCTCAGCCGCCGAATGGTCGAGCAGCGGGTGAAGTTCCAGCTCGGACACACCGCGGCGCTGCGGATCTTCGCGGAAGAAAAGCTGCACGAAGAGATCCTCGCGGACTTCCCTGCGCAGCACGAAGAGACGCCGACGCTGGTGAAGATCCATCTCGCGAACTACTTCGCCGGTGCGCTGCTCCTGCCCTACGAGCGCTTCTACGAGGAGGTCGTGCGCACGCGCTACGACGTCGAGCTGCTGGCGCAGATCTTCGAGAGCTCCTACGAGGCGGTCGCGCACCGCATCTGCAACCTCTCCGATCCGCGCCGACGCGGCGTGCCGATGCACTTCCTCCGCACCGACGTCGCGGGGAACATCTCCAAGCGCTACTCGGGCGACGGCGTGCGTTTCCCCCACCACGAGGGGAGCTGCCCCAAGCGCTGCGCGCACCTCGCGTTCCTCACGCCGCACGTCATCCGCCGGCAGTACTCGCAGTTCCCGGACGGAACGACGTACTTCGAGTTCGCGAAGGTGGTCGCGGAGCCGAAGAGCGGCGCGCTCGCGCGTGGGACCGCCTACAGCATCGGCCTCGGCTGCCACGCCGAGGACGCCAAGCACCTCACCTACGCCGACGACCGACCGCTCGTGGATCCCCAGCGCATGGCGGTCCCCGTGGGGACGACGTGCCGCTTCTGCGAGCGCACCGACTGCAACATGCGCAGCTCGCCGAGCTACAAGTTCGCCTTCCGCGTCGACGAGGGCGTGAAGAAAGACAACTTCTTCTCGCCGCTCGTCTCCGACGACGAGTCACCCCGCAAAAAGCGGAAGAAGACGCTCAAGACCATTCCGTGAACGCGGTACCAGCGCTCGTCGAGATCCCGTGACGCGCGACCATTCCGGTTCCAGTGCAGGACATTGGAGGGAACGCGAACTGAGACCATGACGCGCGACGTCGAGCGCGGGTACGCTTCTCTCGCACTTCCGGAGACGCGACCATGACTTCGCAACCGCCTTCACGTTCGTCGCGGCCTTCACGTCGCACCCGCGACATCTCTTGGGACGAGGTCACGGGCACGCTCCCACGCGACGACTCGGCGCCGATCCCCACGGGGCCGCGCGAGCATCTGGCGCTCGTCGCGCTCGTGGGTGAGCACGGGCGACCGTGGATTCCGGTGGACACCGACACCGTCATCGGTCGCGGCGAAGGCTGCGATGTTCGGCTCGACGACGCGGCCGTTTCGCGGCGTCATGCGCGGCTGTTTCGCGTCGGATCGGAGTGGTTCGTGGAGGATCTTCGGAGTCAGAACGGGACGTTCGTCGACTCGGAGCTGCTTCAGGCGCCGCGGCTGCTGCGCGATGGGGCGCGACTGCAGGTGGGTCGGGGCACGGTGTTTCGCGTCTCGCTCCAGGATGCGTTGGAGCACGACGCGAGTCGTCGGATGCACGAGTCGTCGCTGACCGATCCGCTCACGGGGCTCTACAACCGAAGACACCTCGACCGTCGCCTCGCGGAGGAGCTCGCGTACGCGCGCCGGCACCGGGGCGCCGTGTCGTTGCTCTTGCTGGACGTCGATCACTTCAAGCGCGTGAACGACCAATACGGGCATCTCGCGGGCGACGCCGTGCTGCGCGTGCTCGCCAAGCTCATTCGCACGACGGTGCGCACGGAGGACCTCGTCGCGCGCTACGGGGGCGAAGAGATCGCCATCGTGGCCCGAGGGATCGATCGCGTCGGAGCTCACCTCTTCGCGGAGCGCCTGCGCAAGCGTATCGCGGCGACCGAGATGCCGTGGGGCGCGGAGGTGCTGCGCGTCACCGCGAGCATCGGGGTGGCGGTGGTCGATGCGGGCCGCGAACCGCCGGGCGTGCAGGAGCTCGTGGGTGCCGCCGACGAGGCGCTCTACGAGGCGAAGTCCAGCGGGCGTAACCGATCCGTGGTCGCGCGCTGAGCGCGCCGCTCACGCCCCGTCGACGCCCGTCGACGCCGCGCTCACGGCACGGCCGTCGTCACACGCGGCGCAGACGACCCGCGCGGACCGTGCGTGTGCCTTCGGACGTCTCGAGGATCAGCTCGCCCTCTTCGTCGACGCCGCGCACGATCCCGCGGAGCGTGTCGTCCACGAGCACCTCCTCACCGCGCCACGCGAGGCGCGCGTCCAGGGCCCGCGAGACGGCGTGGGGGGTCGCGCTCGCGCGATCGACCCAGGTCTCCACGCGCTCGAGCAGGTCGGCGAAGAGCGCGGTTGCGTCCACCGATCCGAGCGTGGTCTCCACGTCCGTCGCGTCCGCGTCGGGCGGGTAGCTCTGCGGGTGCAGGTTGACGCCGACGCCCACGACGGCGGCGTCGGGGAGCCGACCGCCGAGCGAGCGCGCCTCCACGAGGATGCCGGCGATCTTCGCGTCGGCCACGAGCACGTCGTTGGGCCACTTCACGCGCGCGTCGGCGCCGAGGCTCTCGAGGGTCTCCGCGAGGCCGAGCCCGACCGCGAGCGCGAGCAGCGAGCCGGCACGCAGCGGACGCACCACGAACGAGAAGGGCAGGCTCGCGCCCGGCTCGGCGACCCAGGTTCGACCGCGCGCGCCGCGGCCGGCGAGCTGATGGCGCGCGATCACGAGCCAACCGTCGGGGGCGCCTGCCGCGATGGCGTCGTGCGCGAGGTCCATGGTCGACGCGGTCTCGTCGACGACGCGCGCGTCGCGGCCGAGGGTGCGCGTGCGCAGGAGCGGCGCGAGGCGAGGGAGCTCGATCACGCGACCCAGTCGAGCCCGAGGTCGACCGCGCGGGCGGAGTGGGTGAGGGCGCCGCTGCTGATCACGTCGATGCCGAGCGCGCCGAGGCTCGCGATGCGCGCGAGCGTGATGCCACCCGAGGCCTCGAGGATCGCACGACCGCGCGCGAGCTCGATCGCGCGGGCCACCGCGTCGTCGTCGAAGTTGTCGAGCAGGATCACGTCCGCGCCGGCGGCGAGCGCCTCCTCGAGCTGCGGGAACGAGTCGACCTCGCACTCGACGCGGCTCGTGTGCGGCGCGTACGCGCGCGCACGCTCGATCGCGGTCTTCACGCCGCCTGCAGCGGCCACGTGATTGTCCTTGATGAGCACGGCGGACGAGAGATCGTCGCGGTGGTTGTGCCCACCGCCGCAGCGCACCGCCCAGCGCTCGAGCGCACGAAGCCCCGGCGTGGTCTTGCGGGTGTCCGCGATGCGGGTGCGGCTGCCCGCGGGCAGGGCGTCGACGTAGCGGCGGGTCTGCGTGGCGACCCCCGAGAGGCGCTGCACGAAGTTCAGCGCGACGCGCTCCCCGAGGAGGATGCCGCGTGCGGGCCCTTCGACCTCCGCCGCGACCGCGCCGACCTCGAGGCGGTCGCCGTCCTTCGCGCGGTGGATCACGCGCACGTCGGGCGCGGTCAGTCGAAACACCGCGTCGATCACCGCGAGCCCACAGAGCACGAGCGGCTCGCGCGCTGCGAACACCGCGCGCCCGGTAGTGCTCGCGTCGACCGTCGCTTCCGAGGTCACGTCGCCACGCGCGACGTCCTCTTCGAGCGCGACGCGGACGATGCGCTCGATCACGAGCGGCGCGGGGGCGGAGGCGAGCCAGGTCATGGGTCGCGGAGATACCACGGGCCGGTCCTCGCCTCGAACCCGAACGCGACCCGGCGCCCGAGCGTCACCTCACTCTTTGCGCAGGTTGGGAGCGGTCACGTTTCGCGCGAGCCGGGAAGTCGGCGGCTGACCCCGCCGACTCGACCAAGAAGGCGGCCGTCACTCTTCGCGCGAGCCGGGAAGGCGGCCGTCACTCTTCGCGCAAGCCGGGAGGCAGGTCCGTGAGGATCTCGCCGAACGCGAACGAACGCACGCGCCAGCCACCTTCGCGCTCGACGAGCACGAGCTCCATGCGGCGCTCGTACGGTCGGTCGAGGAAGGTCCCATCGGCGACGCCGCGCAGCGCGAGCCCATCGTCGAGGCGCTCGCTCTCGTCGAGGCGCAGTCGGAGCCGCTCGCTCGCCATCGCGTCCCAGAGCTGGCGCTTCAGATCCCGCTCTTCCGCCGAGAGCGCCTCGTCGCGACGCCGTCGATCGTCGACCGCCTCGCGCGCGACGCCTTCGGTCAGCTCCGCCGCCACGTCGTGCGCGCGCTTTCGCCACGCGTCGAGGAAGCTCTCCGCCGCGCGCTCGGGCGTGGAGGTGTCGACGAGCACCTCGATCTCGTCCGGCGTCGGCGCGCGCGGCGTCTCGGGCGCGCTGCGGTTCCAGAGGAAGCCGATCAATCCCACGCAGATCATCGCGCTCGCGACCGCGAGCACCAGCGGCGTGGAGAGGCGCTTCTCGGACTTGCGCGGATTCGATCCGTTCGAGCCCGATTCGCGCGGAATCGATCCAGGCTTCGACTCGCGCTTCGATTCCTCCGCGTCGGTCATGTTCGGGCCCCCGTCCGCGCGCCGAGCACGCGCGCGGCCACCTCCGCGAAGCCCTCGCCGTGCCCGAGGCTCGCGAGGTACGCCGGACGATGCCGCAGCGCGTCCACGCGCAGGTTCGCGACGCCCACCGACGTTCGCGGAAAGCGCGCGAAGGCTGCCTCGTCGTTTCCGCTGTCTCCCACGAAGATCCATCGCGCGTCGTCGAGCGCGAGCCCGAGCGCGTCGCGCAGCGCGAGCTCGATGCCGGTCGCCTTGTCCCATCGACCGGGCACCGCGTGCGTGTGCACCGAGCTCGTCGTCACGCTCGCGCCTTCTTGCTCGCAGATCGCGACGAAGCGCGCGCGCTCTTCGACCGTCGCGTGGTGGGACTCGCCGACGTCCCACGCGAAATCGCAGCGCCGGAGCCAGGCGTCCGCCGCGAGCGGCAAGGTCGGGATCTCGGTGGCCACACGGCGCGCGATGCGATCGAGCACCGCGCGCTGTCGTTCGAGCTCGCCGAGGTCCGCGGCGAAGCCCGCGCGACGTGTGTCCCCTTCCCACGCGATCCAGCCCGCGCCGTTCTCGCCGACCGCGACGTCGATCGGCCACTGGCGCGCGTAGACCTCCGCGAAGCCGAGCGGTCGCCCCGTCACCGCGACGAGCCGCACGCCCGCCTCGTGCAGCGCCCAGAGCGCGTCGTAGGCCGCGCGCTCCAGACGCCCGTGCCGCGTCAGCGTGTCGTCGACGTCGAACGCGACGCCGATCACGCCGCGCGCGACGTCGTTCGGCAGCTCGGACAGCGGACGCATGATCACTCGATCCGGAGGAAGAGCGTCTTGAGGTAGCGGCCTTCGCTGAACGCGAGCGGGGTGAGGTGGTCGGGCCCCTGTCCGCCGAGCGCGACGAGGATTCCGTCGCGCCGCGCGCCGCGCACGCCTTCGTTGACGGCACGCACGAAGTCCGAAGGCGCGATCGCGGCCGAGCACGAGCAGGTCACGAGCAGACCGCCCGAGCTCACGAGCTGCGCGCCGAGCTTGTTGAGCTGAACGTACGCGCGCCGCGCGCTGTCGAGGTGACGCTTGGTCGGCGCGAGCTTCGGCGGATCGAGGACCACCACGTCGTAGCGCTCGCCGCGCCGCACGAGCTCGGGCAGGTGCTTCTTCGCGTCTTGTTTCTCGAAGCGCACCTTCGCGCCGAGCCCGTTGTGCTCCGCCGCCGCCGCGCCGGTCGCGATCGCGATCGCGGAGCTGTCGACGCAGGTCACGTGCTCGGTGCGCCCACGCGCGGCGGCCAATCCCATGCCGCCTACGAAGCTGTAGACGTCGAGCACGCGGCCGGTCGCGAGCTGCTCGAGGTGCGCGCGGTTCTCGCGTTGATCGAAGTAGTACCCCGTCTTCTGCGTGACGCTCCGAGGGATCGACCACTCGAGCCCGCGCTCGCGAAAGCTCAGGCCGTCGGGATCGTTGCCGCGCAGCACGCGGTGCTCGTCCTCGATGCCTTCGTTCGACACCGAGGCCGCGGCGCCGAGGACCGTCTTCACGTGCGCCACGCGCGCGATCTGCGCGGCGAGCGCGTCCTCGTGGCGCTTCATCCCCGCAGTCCGGAACTGCGCCACCGCGACGTCGCCGTACACGTCGACCACGAGCCCCGGCAGCGAGTCGCCCTCCGCGTTCACGAGCCGATAGCCGTTCGTCTCGTCGTTCGGAAAACGCAGCGTGTCCCGCCGAAACGTGGCCGCGCGCTCCAGCCGACGCACGAGCGCCGCCTCGTCGAGCCGCTCTTCGGGGGCGCGCGTCACGAGCCGTACCGGGATCGCGCTCTTGGGCGACCAGAACCCCGAGCCGAGGTAGTTGCTCTGCGGATCGATCACCCGCACCGGATCGCCGGCCGCGGGCGCGCCGTCGACGCGCGCGATGGCCTGCTCGTAGATCCAGGGATGTCCGGCGTAGACCGGCTGCACGTGGCCGGAGCGGAGAGTGACGGTGCCCATGTCGGACGGTTCCGGGTCGGTGGTTCCGGGTCGGGGGTGGGAGGCGGACCCTACACCGCGAACGCCGAGTCGTCGCGTCGCCGACACCTTCGGGGTGTCGACGACGCGACCGCGATCCCGCAGCGCGACGCCTCGCACGGTCACGTCGACCCCGTCGCGCGACGTGACGGCGCGATCACCTCGGCGGCGTAATCACGTCACGCTCACTTCGGCGGCATGCGGAGCGCGCCGTCGAGGCGGATGACCTCGGCGTTGAGGTACGCGTTCTCCACGATGTGCTTCACGAGCGCGCCGTACTCCGCCGGGTCGCCGAGCCGCGAGGGGTTCGGGATGCCCGCCGCGAGCGCCTTGCGGACCTCTTCCGGGAGCGTCGCGAGCATGGGCGTGTCGAACGTGCCGGGCGCGATGGTCATCACGCGGATGCCCACCTGCGCGAGGTCGCGCGCGATCGGCAGCGTCATGCCGACCACGCCGCCCTTGGACGCCGAATACGCGGCCTGGCCGATCTGGCCGTCGAACGCCGCGATCGACGCGGTGTTCACGATCACGCCGCGCTCGCCGCCGAGCGGCTCGTTCGCGCTCATCGCGCTCGCCGCGAGGCGGATCACGTTGAAGGTGCCGACGAGGTTCACCTCGATGACCTTCTTGAAGAGATCGAAGTCGTGTGGCGCGCCGTCCTTCTTCAGCGTGCGCGCGGCCCAGCCCACGCCCGCGCAGTTCACCGCGACGCGGAGCGGCCCGAGCTTGCCCGCGGCCGCGACGGCGGCCTTCACGTCGTCTTCCTTCGACACGTCGGTCTTCGCGAACACCGCGCGATCCGCGCCGAGCTCCGCCGCGAGCGCTTCGCCCTTCTCGGCGTTCATGTCGACGATGACGGCCTTGCCGCCCGCCGCCACGAGCGCGCGGACGGTCGCTTCGCCGAGGCCCGAAGCTCCACCGGTGACGAGAACTGCTGCGCCTTCGATCTTCATGCGTCGCTCCTGAGTCTGGGGGCCGCGCGCGAACGATCGCGCGACGACGAGTGCGCGAGGCCGCGGACGCGACCTCGAAGAGAACGGACGCGCGGGGGCACGACCGGAGCGCGCACACAAGCCGCTCGGAGCGATCGGCTCAACCCCGGCACGCGAGCAAAGTCACGTCGCGCCCGCGCCGTTCCCACCGCCGTCGGGTGGTTCGGGCTGCGCTCGACGAGAATCACGAGTCGGCCGAACTGCACGGCCGTCGGCCGCGAGTCCATCGTTGCTCCTCGGGAACGGTCGCGCGATGCTCGCGTGGACTTCGAGGCGCACGCGCTTCGAGAAGAACCGACTGCGAGGGCGCGTGGATCTCAACGAAGTGTCGACGTTCGTGAAGGTGATCGAGTCGGGCGGGTTCACCGCGGCGGCGGAGGAGCTCGACCTACCGAAGTCGACCATCAGTCGGCGCATCGCGCGGCTCGAAGAGCGGCTCGGGGTGCGGCTGCTCGAGCGCACGACGCGGAAGATGCGGCTGACGGAGGCGGGGCAGGCCTACTACGACCAGGTCTCCGGTCCGATCGCGACGCTCCACACCGCGTCTGCCGCCGCGGAGGAGCAGCAGGACGTGCCGCGCGGCTTGCTCAAGCTGACCGCGCCCGTCGATCTCGGGCACGCGTTCCTCGCGGATCTGTTGGTGCGCTTCACGAAGCAGTACCCGGAGCTGCACGTGCAGGTGGAGCTCACGGGGCGCGTGGTCGATCTGATCCGCGAAGGCTTCGACGTCGCGTTGCGCGCGGGGAAGCTCGAAGACTCGTCGCTCGTCGCGCGGCGTCTCGGCGGGACCGGCATCGGAATCTACGCGAGCAAGACGTACCTCGCCGCGCGCGGCACGCCGAAGTCGCCCGAGCAGCTTCGTGCGCACGCGTTCGTGATGCACACCGGGGTGATCTCGAACGGTCGCTTGCCGCTCGTCGGACCGAACGGCGAAGAGAAGGTCCTCGAGGTCGACGGGCCGCTCTCCGGCAACGACTTCACGTTCGTGCTGCGCGCGCTCGAAGCGAGCGGGGGCATCGGGCTCTTGCCGAAGTTCTCCGCGCGCCGCGCGTGCGCGGAGGGTGTGCTCGTCCAAGTGCTGCCCGAGTGGACGCGCCAAGGCGGCGGGCTCCACCTCGTGTACCCGAGCGCGCGCTACCTGCCCGCGAAGACGAAGGTGTTCCGCGACTTCATCCTCGAGCAGCTCGACGAGCTTGGTCTGGAAGACTGAGCGCGGCTCGTCCGTCGTCGGTGTCTCACGCTCCGCCCGGGAGATCGTTCGAGCCGCGCGCTTCCTCCTCGCGTCCCTCGCGAAGCTGCGCCGCGCGCTCCCGGAGCTCCACGAGGCGCGCGCTCCACGTCGCGTCCAGCTCGCTCGGATACTTCGGTTCCTCGCGCGCGCCCGCGAGGTGCGCCTTCAGCGCCCCGAGGTACGAGTGAAGAGGCGCCGCGTCGTCTGGATGCTCGAGCTTCGAGGCCTGGGTCGCGAGCTTCTCTGCGACGCGCGTGACCTCGGGCAACCACGCCTGCGCGAGCCACGCCCGCCGCTCTGCCGGAGGGAGTCCCGCGCCGGCTTCGCGCAGCACGCGCGCCTCGATCCGCCACGCGTCGAGCGGGCCGTAGAGCACGTCGATGCGCGCCTCGAGCTCCCGCGCGCGTTCGAGCCTCCGTCGGCGCTCTCGCCACGCGCGCGCGCCGATCGCCGCGAAGAGCAGCAGCAAGAAGAGCCAGAGCAGCCGCGCGCGTCCGCCTGCGAACGCGTCGAGCAACGACTCCGTCACCGTCTCCGTGGCCGCGTCGCTGAGGTGTTGCCGGCTCATTCGTGGAGGCTCCCCGACGCAGGCGTGGTCGTCGTGTCGAGCACATCCGACGCGTGCTCGTCGATGCCCGCGGGTGCCACCTCGTGTGTGCTCGGGGCGTCGTCGTCGAGCATCGCGTGATGCCGAAAGGTCACGCGCCCCGCCCGCACGGTGGCGCGTTGCTCGGTGCCGTCCGGCCACGTCACGTGGACCTCGGCCGCGGTCTCGCCGCCGAGCCCGAAGTGTGCGGATCCCTCGTCGAACGCAAGGTATCCGCCGCTCGCGCGCAGACGTCGGTGCTGCGTGCCCGCGGCCGTGGTGAGCGTGATGCGCGCGCCGAGGCCAGGACCGTCCAGAGCGACCGTGATCCCGGCCGGCGAGCCCTCGTTGCGTCGAACCTGCAACGCGCCGTGGATCGGCAAGCTCACGAGATCGAGATCCCCGTCGCCTTCGAGATCGAACCACACCGCGCTCGCGGTCGGTCGGTGATCGACGAGCCCGAGCTCGTCGGTCGCGCGCACGAGTCCGCCGCGGCCGTCGCCGACGAAGAGCTCGTTGCTCTCCCGGCGCGCGACCGCCGTGGGGGTCCCGGTGGCGAGGAAGAGGTCGAGGTGACCGTCGCCGTTCGCGTCGACGAAGCGTGGATGCCAGGTCCAGCCGGTGTGCGCGACGCTCGCCGGCGTGTCCTCCACGTACCGGCCGTCTCGCCACCGCAGCATCACGTTCGTGCCACGCCGCTGGAGGGGGCCGAGCGCGCGGGTCGCCGCGTCGGGGACGAAGCCCGCCTCCACGTTCTGCGCGCAGATCGCTCGATGGAGCGACCAGCCGCTCGGGAACGCGCAGCCTTCGTCGCCCGCGCCCAGCAAGTGTGCGCGCCCGAGGAAGTACGCCGCGCGACAGGCCGCGGGATCGGGGAGGGCGTCGCAGGCGGAAGGATCGTCGCGGCGACGTAGCGCGAGGTAGGCGCGGGTGATCTCCGCATCGCGCGCACACGCCGGCTCGTCGATCGTCGCGCACGCCTCTTCGACGGAGAGGCGCGGGCCGCCGTGGATCTCCGCGATGTCGGTGAAGAAGAGCTCGTCGTGTTCGTCGCCGTCGAGGTCGCCGGCCGCGATGCCCATCGTGTCGCGCGTGGTGGCAGGCACGAGCGATTCGTCGCGCGCGAAGCCGTCGTCGCGTTCCCATCGGTAGACCGCGTCCGGCGGCGCGAAGTCGTGGCCCACGATCACGTCGTCGTCGCCGTCGTCGTCGAGGTCGTGAACGAGCACGCTGGTCGCGGCGCCCGGAACGTCCGAGATTCGCGTCGGCACGAACGCGTCATCCTCCCAACGCACGTGCACATCCTCCGAGCGCGCGTTGGTCTTCCACGGGCTCCGCCAGCTCGGCGACCAGGTGCTCACGACCCCTTCGAGCGCGCCCGACACGGTGTGGAAGCCGAACGCGCTCGGCATCGCGTCGAGCGACAGACACCGCGTGAGCGAGAGGTCCGGCCGCGTCAGCGGACCTTTCGCGCACGACAGACCTTCCAGCTCGGCGACCACGAGATCGAGCGTCCCGTCCGAGTCGAGATCCACCAGCACCGCGAAGAGCGGGACGCCGTCCATCGGGAACGTGTGTGTTTCGAAGTCGATTCCGTCGCCCTCGCTCGCGTTGCGATGGAGCACCACGCCTGCCTCGCTCACGATCACGAGATCGTCGAGCCCGTCACGATCGACGTCGCCCACCGCGAGCGCGCGCCCGCGCCCCTGCACGAAGGGATACTCGAAGCTCCAATACCGGAGGGCGCTCGGCACCACGATGCCGAGGGACTCGGCATCGAGCGCGACGAAGCGCGTCGCATGTTCGGCCGACGTCGCGCGGGGCGGACGCCAACGCACGCCACGCACGACCTCGTCTCCGAACGCTCGCGCGCGAGGGACTTCGGACCATGGAGCGGCGGACCGAGCGTCGCTCGAGACCTCCGAGCGCACGAGCCACGCCGGCTCCTCTTCCGGCAACGTCGCGAGCTGCTCCAACACCGCGCGCCGCTCCGCGTTCGCGAGCGCCTGCGTCACGTCCCCCGCGATCACGCCGAGCAGCGCGACCGTCGCGTAGAGCACGAGCGCGCTCTTCACGGAGAGCGCGCGAGAGACCACGAGGCCCGAGTAGACGCTGTAGACGCCGAGCGTGAAGAGCAGCACCGCGACGTAGCGCAGCGGCAGCCCCGCCGCGTAGAGCACCGCGCACAGGATCACGTCGAAGGTGATCGGCACCGGCAACGCGGCCCCGAAGAACGCGAGCCCCACGCTCACGAGGAGCGCCGCCGCGAGTGTCTCGCCCGCGAGCAGCTCGGGCAGACGATCGAGCGGCAGCACGAGCACGACGAGCGCTCCGAAGGCGCCCGCCACGAGCATGAGCGGCACGGTGGTGCGCGCGACGAAGAAGGCGTTCTTACCGAACGTACGCAGCACCCACGGCAGCGCGCCGTCTCCGTCGGCGTAGGTCGGCGGCTCCGGCACCGCGCGCATCACGCGCGCCTCGCCGCGCAACGTTCGGTCCCGATCGGCGCTCAGCCACGTGCGCGCGAAGAGCGGCACGATCGCGAGCAGCAAGATCAGCGTGAGCCCGATCTTCACGAGCGCGACGTGGAGCGGAAAGAGCGTGAAGAGGAGGAAGAGCGCGACGCCGTTCATCGTCGGCGACGCCATCATCGCGGAGAGCGCGGTCTCGAAGCGGCTCCCGCCCGCCACGAGCCCGTGCGCGATCGGCGCCGCGCAGTTGACGCAGACGCCGAGCGGCGCGCCGCTCACCACGCCGAGCGCGCTCGCCTTCACGCCGTCGACGTAGCCGAGCTTCGGCTCACGACGTCGCCGCACGATCGAGAACACCGTCATCAGCGCGCCCCCGAAGAGCACGCCGAAGGTCATGCCGATGCGGTTGGTCGCGATCCAGTTGACGGTGGTGCCGTAGAGCTTGCGCGCGAACGAGTCGTCCTCGCGCACCACGATCCACGTGTCGAAACCGAGCGCGTCGAGCGCGACCTCGCCCGCCATGGTGGCCTTCTCGTGCAACGCGGGCCCGCGCGAGAGGCCCCAGAAGAGCCCCGCGAGCACGAGCACGAGCAGGAGCGCCCACGGCAGGCGCGGATCGACGCGACGCACGATCAACCCTTCGTGCGCCGTTTGCCTTCGGAGCTCATCGCGCGCTTCGGATCGCGCTTCAGCGTTCGGATGTGCTCGGCCCGCCGAAAGCGGAGCGCGGACCAGTCCTCGTCGATCGCGACCTGCCGCACGCCCTCGAAGCCGAGCGCGCCGAGCGGCTCCCAACTGTCGTCGCGACCGACGTCCGACGCGTAGCGCTTGGACGACTTCTTCGGGTACGCGCACCAGAAGAGCGCGTCGCCTTCGAGCGTCGCCGCGATCTCCGCCGCGTGCCCCGCGATCTCCGCGCAGCTCCGCACGAAGACCAAGACCGCCGCGTCGTCCTTCGCGCGCCGACGTCGGAGCGGGACCTCGGTCGCGAGCGCGTCGAGCAGCGGCGAGAGCTCGTCCGGCGCGTGCAACACGGTCAGCGTGACGTCGGGTGGAACCTGCAGCTTCTTCGCGAGGCCGGTCATGGCGGCGAGGATGCCACGCGTGCTCGTTTGCGGCGCGGCGATCCGTGCTACGCCCGCGCGCATGTTGCCGATCGATTTGCGTGGGAAGCGGGCGTTCGTCGCGGGTGTGGCGGACGACGGCGGGTTCGGGTTCGCGATCGCGAAGGCGCTCGCGGAGGCTGGCGCGACCGTGTGCGTCGGGACGTGGCCGCCCGCGATGGGCATCTTCGAGACGCTGCTCTCGCGCGGGAAGATCGACGCGTCGCGCAAGCTCTCGGACGAGTCGCTCCTTCAGTTCGAGAAGATCGTCGCGCTCGACGCCGACTTCGACACCCTCGAAGACGCGCCGCAGGAGATCCGCGAGAACCGCCGCTACCGCGAGCGGGGAGACTTCTCGATCCAGGGCGCCGCGAACGTGCTGGTCGAGGCGTTCGGCACGCCGTGCCTCGACGTCGTGGTGCACTCGCTCGCGAACGGCCCCGAGGTGAAGAACCCGCTGCTCGAGACCTCGCGCAAGGGTTACCTCGCCGCGATGAGCGCGAGCGCGTACTCGTTCGTCTCGCTCGTGCAGCGTTTCGGGCCGCTGTGTCGCCCCGGCGCGAGCTTCCTGAATCTCTCGTACCTCGCCTCCGAGCGGGTGGTGCCGGGCTACGGCGGCGGTATGTCGAGCGCGAAGGCCGCCCTCGAGAGCGACACCCGGGTGCTCGCGTTCGAGGCGGGCCGCCGCTACGGCGCGCGTGTGAACTCGATCAGCGCGGGGCCCTACGCCTCACGCGCGGCGAGCGCGATCGGCTTCATCGGCAAGGTCGTCGACTACTACGTGCAGAACACGCCCATCGCGGAGCCGCTCGAGGCGGCCGAGGTCGGGAACGTCGCGGCCTTCCTCGCGAGCCCGCTCGCGAGCGGCGTCACCGGCACGGTGGTGCACGTCGACAAGGGCTACCACGCGATGGCGATCCCGGTGGACGTCGAGGGCGCGACGATCAAACGCTGATCGGCCGAGGAGCCCACCCCGGCTCACGACGCGAAGTGCGCCGGGACACGTGGTGATTCACGACGCGAATCGCTCGTGAATCGCGCGTGGTGATTCACGAGGCGACTCGCGTGCACTCGCGTGCGACTCGCGCGTGGTGATTCGTGGTGCGAAACGCGCCGCGGTTCGTGTGTTTCACTTTCGCGCGGAGAGGCGCGCTTCGCGGCGTCGCTCCGCGGCTTCGCGACGTGCGTGCTCTTCGTCGGTCTCCGGCGTGAGGCCCGGCACCGGGAGCGGCTTTCCGTCCTCGCCGAGGTTCACGAAGGTGAGCCGCGCGTCGACGCAGAGCACGCGCGCGCCGGTCGCGGTGTCCTCGCGCTCGACCACACACTCGACCTCGAGGCTCGTGCGAAAGGCCGCGTTCACCCACGCGCGCAGCACCGCGACGTCACCCACGCGCAGCGGCGAGAGGAAGTCGAGCGCATCGACGGAGGCAGTGACCGCGACCCGCCCGCAATGACGTTGCGCGGCCACGGCAGCGCAGATGTCGATCCACGACATCACGGTGCCTCCGAACGCGGTGCCGATCGCGTTGGCGTGCTGGGGGAGCACGATCTCGATCTTCTCGGTGAGCGTCTCGCGCGGCGTGCGGGTCTTCATCGCGTGTGGTCATGGCCGAGCGCTGGGCTGTTCGCCAGCACGGCCCGCCGATGTGGGTCGCATCACGCCGCGAGCGCGCGACGATCGTCGACGAAAGGGCTCGAGGCGGGTGAGCGAGCTTCACGGAGAATCTCGCATCGTTCGAGGCGCTCGTGACGCATCCCTGCTCGTGGACGGTCGGTGATGACGCAGTGCGTTAGCGATATGCGTCAAACACGCGCCCCGAGCGCTACGCGTTCTATTGTTTCGAGCGTGTAACCACGCGGAAAATAGACTCTTCCGCGGTTGACGCGTCGCGTCAGGGCGCTAGGTTCATCTCGTCGTCGCGGTTCGCCGCGGCGGACACTCTCCCGGGAGCACCCCTGTCGGGAGAGTGCGCACCCCAAGACAGCACAACTCCAAAACCCCAAAAACCCCAGCTGACACACCCCGGCCCCGTGGGAGAGCACACCCCGCTCTTCCACGGGGCGTCAGCCTTTTTGGGGGGCCGACTGCGTCCGCAGCTCGGAGCGTGAGTCGTGGGTCGCTCCGGGTCGTTTGGGTTCGCCTGGATGTTGCTCGGTCGGCTGGACCTGCGGCCGACGAAGGCGCTCGCGCCGGACGTGCTCAATCGCCGAGCGGAAGGCACGCGACCTCCGCGGTGCCGAGCTCGTGACGACTCGGGCGCTCCAGCAACGCGGTGCCGCGGAGCTCGCCGATCACGAGCGCGGCGATGTCTCCGTGGGTGACGACCACCGCGTGCTCGCCGTCCCGCAGTCGCGCGCGCAGGCTCGTGAGCAACGCGCGCACCCGCGCTGCGCCATCGGCGAGCGACTCGCCACCGTCCGGACGCGGATCGTCACCGCGCGACCACGCCGCGACGCGCGCGTCCCACGACAGGTCTCCTTCGAGCGGGCGCAACGCGGGATCGATCGCGACCTCGACGTCGAGTCCGAGCCCACGCGCCGTCTGCTGCGCTCGGTTCGCAGCGCTCGAGGCGAGCACACGGACTCCGCGCGGCAAACGCGTCCCGGCCGCGCGTGCTTGGGTCTCGCCGTTCGGCGTGAGCGAGTCGAGCTGCTCGGCCGTGAGCCCTTCGGGTGGCGGCGTGAGGTTCTTGAACGCCTCCGCGTGGCGCACGACGCAGAGCTGGGACGACTCGAGCGCTGCACCTTCGTTCGACGACTCGCACGCGAACGAGAGAAGCGCGAGGAGGAGCGTGAGCATCGAACGCACGGGCGGTTCATGGGGCATGGCCGTGGAGGGGGCCAGCTCGGGTTGCCTCGCGTGCACCTTCGTTCGAGGGTGCAGGCATGACCTCGACTCGACGTCCGTGGTGGCGACGTGCGCTGCGCGTGCTCGGTGTGTTGCTGTTGCTCGCAGCGGTCGCAGTCGTGGTCGTGGGCTTCGTGTTGCACGAGCCGCGTCCGACGAACGCGCGCCCGGGACCGGAAGCGGAGCGACACGCGCACGCGCTGCTGACCGCGGTGGACGGTGACGCGTGGGATCGCACGGGCGCGGTGCGCTGGGTCTTCGGTGGTCGCCAAGAGCACCTCTGGGACAAGGCGCGTGGCTACGCGCGCGTACGCTGGGGCGAGACCGAGGTCCTGCTGCGCCTCCACGATCGCAGCGGCATCGCGACGATCCGTGGCGCGCGCGTGTCCGGCGAAGAAGCACGCGAGCTCCGCGAGCAAGCGTACGCGCATTGGATCAACGATTCGTTCTGGCTGAACCCGGTGGTGAAGCTCTTCGACGAAGGCACCACGCGCGCGCTCGTCGCGCAGCCCGACGGATCGGACGCGCTCTTGCTCAGCTACGCGAGCGGTGGGCTCACGCCGGGGGACGCGTACCTGTGGATCGGTGACCCGAGCGCGCCGCCGCGCGCGTGGAAGATGTGGGTCAGCATCCTCCCGATCGGCGGCGTCGAATGCACTTGGGATCGTTGGCAGACCCTTTCGACCGGCGCAAAAATCTCGACCCGCCACGACTGCGGGATCTTCGTGCTCGAGCTCACCGACGTGGAGGGCGCAGCGGACGTGGTGGCGCTCGAAGGCGAGGACCCGTTCGCGGCGTTGCGTTGAGCGGTTCGTCGCTCGATGCTCGCGCGATGCGACTGCACCATGTGGCGCTCCGGACCCACGACGTCGACGCGCTCGAGGCGTTCTACGCGGGTGTGCTCGGGCTCGACTGCGTGCGCCGCGACGGGACGCGCAGCGTGTGGCTCGCGATCGGGGACGCGGTGCTGATGATCGAGCGTGCCGAGGAGAGCGAGCCTCCGACGGATCCACGCTCGATGGAGCTCGTCGCGTTCGCCGCAGAGGACGTGGCCGAGCGCGACGCGATCGAGGCGCGGCTCCGAGCACGCGACGTCGTCGTCGAGGCGCGCACGGCACACACGATCTACTTCCGCGATTCGGACGGACGACGGGTCGGGGTCTCGACGTACCCACTCGCGGCCTTGGTCGAGACGACGTGAGCGTGGAGCTCCGACGCGAGGTGTCGATCGAGCGCTGGCCGCTCGCGCGCCCGTTCCGCACCGCACGGATCACCCGCACGCACACCACGGTGGTGGTGCTGCGCCTTCGCAGCGGGCCGCACGAGGGTTGCAGCGAGCACGTGCCTTACGAACGCTACGGCGAGTCGCCCGACGTGGTCGCACGACGTCTGCGCGGGTTCTCGTTCCACGAGCTCGCGACGCTCGATCGCCTCGTGACCTTCCCGTGCGACGTGTCGACGCTCGACGCGCGCCTGTCGCATGCGCTCGCCGCGTTGCCGTCGGGGGCGACGCGCGCGTGCGTGGCCGATGCGTGGATCGCGCTGCAGGCGAGGCGGCGAGGGATCTCGGTCGCGCGTCTCCTCGGCCTGCCCGAACCGCGACCGGTGGCGACGCTGCAGAGCCTCGGCGCGGACACTCCGGAGCGCACGGCGGCCGAAGCGCGCCGGCACGCGAGTCGCCCGACGTTGAAGCTCAAGGCGAGCGGCGATCCGGCGCTCGATCTCGCGCGGATCGAGGCGGTGCACGCGGCGGCTCCGCGCGCAGAGCTCGTGGTCGACGCGAACGAGTCGTGGACGCCGAGCTCGTACGAGCGGCTCGTGCCCGAGCTCGCCGGGCTGGGGGTCGTGTGGATCGAGCAGCCGTTCCCGGCGCACGACGACACGGCGCTCGCCAGTTTGCCGCGTCCGATCCCGGTGTGCGCGGACGAGAGCTGTCACGTGGCGCGCGACGTCAGGAAGCTTCGTGGGCGCTACGACGCGATCAACGTGAAGCTCGGGAAGGCGAGCGGGCTCGTCGGGGCGCTGGCGACGATCGAGGCCGCGCGGCGCGCGAAGATGCGCGTGATGGTCGGGTGCATGGTGAGCACCTCGCTCGCGCTCGCGCCGGCGGTGATCGCCGCTCAGCGCGCCGACCTGGTCGACCTCGACGGCGCGTCGTTCCTCGCTCGTGACCGAGTCGGGTCGGGCGCGATGCGTGGCGCTTGGCTGGCTCCCGCGCCGACGAGCTTCTGGAGCTGAAAAGAAGCTCGGCCGATTTCCGCAAGCCGCACTACCGGAC
>CALJLK010000345.1 GCA_937982655.1 uncultured Sandaracinus sp. | reverse complement strand
CTCGGTCACGGACGTCTCGGTCACGGACGTCTCGGTCACGGACGTCTCGGTCACGAACTCTCCGTCTCCGTCGCGGGCTCGCCGTCACGGGCACCGTCACCGTCACCGTCGCGACGATTCGTTCGACCCCCACATCGTCACCCACGAAACGCGTTCCAGATCGGCGATGATGCGCGGCCATGGGACGTGGGTGGTGGATGGGTCTCGGCGCGCTCGTGTGGGCGGCCGGTGCGGTGGCGCAGCCGCCGACGAACGAAGCGGCGAACGCGGACGAGACGACTGCGGCGCACGCCGATGCGACGAGCGCGACGAGCTCCGACGCGACGACCGCGAACTCGAGCGCGCCTCCGAGCCGCCCGCGCCCGCTCGCGATCACCATCAGCGGCGCCGCCTCGCTCGGCGCGTACGAAGCGGGCTACGTGCATTACGTCGTCGAGTCGCTCCGCGGCGCCGACACGATCGAAGCGCGCTCCTTCGTCGGCACCAGCGCGGGCTCCGTCAACGCGCTGCTCGGCGTGCTCAGCAGTTGTCTCCCACCCGCGCACGATCCGCGCCGGAGCCTCTTCTGGCAGACGTGGATGCCGATCGGCGTCGAGGGCCTGCACGATCCCGAGAACGCGAGCGCGATCGCGCTCTTTCATCGCGGCCGTTTCGACGAGGCCGCCGCGCCGCTGGAGCGACTCTTCGCGCACGGCCTCCCCGAGGGCTGCGATCGGCTGCTCGGCGCCGCCGTCACGCGCGTGCGCCCCGAGACCGCCGCCGGCGGCAGCGCGCTCGCGATGCCTCGCATGGCCGAACGTTTCCTCTTGCGGGTGCGCGGTCGTGGGGTCGGTACCCCGATCGAGGTGAGCAACCACCGCCTCGCGCGTCTCTCGCTGCCGCGCCTCGCGGTCGAAGGCGAAGGCGCACGCCCCTTCGAGGCGGTGCGCGATCTGCTCTTCGCGTCGAGCGCCTTCCCCGGCGGCTTCCTCCCGCAAGACGTGCCGATCTGCAGCGTCGACGACGGTCGCCCGTGCAACGAGTCACGCGCGCGACGCGTGCCCTTCGTCGACGGCGGCTTCTTCGACACCCACCCGCTCAACCTCGCGCTCTGGTCGCTGCGCGACGACGAAGGCCGCACCCCCGACGACGCGCTCTTCCTGCTCGTGAACCCGGTGTTGCGCGGATACCCCGAGCCGGCGGAGAGCCTCTTCGGCGGCGCGACCGAAGGCGTGCCGGAGACGATGCTCCCGTACGCGCTCACGCTCGTCGAAGGCTTCGCGCTCTCCGCGATGACGGTGAGCCTGCAAGAGGCGCTCGCGCACGAGCCCGGGCTCCAGGAGCGGCTGCACATGTCGGTCGCCGCGCATCCGCCCGCGAGCGATCCGCTCTTCATGTTCCTCGGGTTCTTCGAGGAGCACTTCCGTCGCTTCGACTTCTACCTCGGCATGCTGCACGCGCGCGCCGCCCTGGAGACGATGCGCGCGAGCGAGCGCACGAGCGCGCTCTTCGCGAACGTCGCGCCCCTCGAAGAGCGCGTCGCGCAGCTCGATCCGGCGTCCGGCGACGAGGCCCGCGACGGCTGGCGTCCGTTCCACTGCCTGCGCGCGGTGCTCGACGGAGTCGGCGATCCGAACGTGCTCTGCGAAGGGCTCGCGCCCCACCGCGCGCTCGCCGAGACCGCGCGGGAACGCGTGTACGACGCGTGCCGGCCCGAGCGCCTCACCGATCCCGATCGACGCGCGATGGCGGCCGGACACCCCGACTGCGCGCGCGCGCTCGCGGGCCACGCGCCGCCCGGCGCGGGCGACGAGTGGAAGCGTGGCGAGGACGAAGGTTCGCTGCGCTGGATGTTCCGCCGCATGGGCGCGCGCGGGCTGCCCTTCGAAGACCTCGACGCGCGTGGGCGATCCGGCGAAGCGGCCGGGCTCGCGGCGTTCGGCTCGTTTCGCGATCGCCTCGCCACGATGGCGCGCGGCGTCGCGGTCGAGCAGGGGCTGCTCGCGCCGCTCGCGGAGCCGGTGGCGCAGACGATGGTGGATCTCATCGCGTACCGACCCGAGCGCCACGACCTCTACCTCACGCTCGGCGGTGTGGTGGGCGAGCTCGGCTGGAGCTTCACGGGTCGGCGCGTCTCGCGCCTGCGCGGCAGCGTGGTGCTCGAAGGCCGCGGCTTCGACACGTTGCTCTCCAGCTCCCCGCGTTGGCTCGGCATCGCGCCGCTCCTCGGCGTCGAGGTGGAGCTCGGCGCGCCCTTCGACGGCGCGCTCCAGCTCCGCACCGGCGTGCGCGGCGGCTACCTCTTCAGCTCGCGCGACGACTTCGGCACCGGCGACTGTGACGCGCCCGCCGATCGCACGCGCCCATGCTCGCGCGCGATCTTCCAAGCGACGCTCACCGCGATCGGCTTCCACCTCGTCCGCTTCGCGCTCGTCGGCGAGTGGGCCCCCGCGCTGCGCGATCAGGAGCGCACGCTCTGGGCGCTGCGACCCGAGATCGGCGTGCAGCTCTTCTGGGAGTGAACGCGGAACGCCTGCGGTCGTGAGTCGCGAGGGCAAAAGCCCGACGCCCCGCGCGGCGCGGAGACGGGTACGCTTCTCTCCGTGGGGACTTCCGGAGGGGCGGGAGCCTCGCCCGCGCTTCGTTTTCGTCCCGTGCGCGAGCTCGGGCGGGGCGGGATGGGCGCGGTCGAGCTCGTCGAAGATCGCGAGCGCGGCGAGCGCGTCGCGCGAAAGCGTGTGCTCCGCGCGGCCGATCCACGCGCGCTCGTCCGCTTCAAACGAGAATTTCGCGCGATCGAGCACCTCACGCATCCCTCGCTCGTGCGCCTCTTCGAGCTCGGCGAGGACGACGAAGGGCTCTTCTTCACGATGGAGCTCGTCGACGGGGAGGACCTCACGACCTACCTCACGCGCTGCGGCGACGTGGAGCGCACGGAGTCGGGCCCGGCGCTGCGACCGAGCTCGGGCGCGACGGGACCCGCGCTCGCGATCGGCTCCGGCGTGGTCACGGTCGGCACCGCGCCCACCGTCGATCCCGCCGCGCTCGCCGCCGAGCACACAGCCGATCCCGATGCCGCGACGCACGAATCGGCGGCGGATCGCGCACACGAAGTCGGCACCCTCGACTCGGGCGGCGCGCCCACCCTCGCGGCCGCACACGCTCGCACGGCGGTCTCGGGTGGAGCGGGCGATGCGCCGAGCGGCGAGTCGTTGCGGGCGTCCGCGAGCGCAGTGTCGCCACGCACGGTCGACCTCGATCGGCTCGCGCACGTGCTGCCGCAGCTCCTCGAAGGGCTCGCGTTCCTGCACGCGCACGGGATCGTGCACCGCGATCTCAAACCCGCGAACGTGCTCGTCAGCCGCCACGGCGCGCTGAAGATCCTCGACTTCGGAATCCTCGCCGAGACGCGCGAGACCCAAGGCGACGGCGAGCTCGTCGGCACCCTCGGCTTCCTCGCACCCGAACAATCGCGCGGCGCGCCGCCCACGCCGGCCGCCGATCTCTACGCGCTCGGCGCGATCCTCTTCGAGCTCTTCGCGGGCCGCCTGCCCTTCGTGGGGAGCGGTCTGCAGATCTTGGCCGACGCGCTCCTGCACCCGGCACCATCGCTCGCGGTCTTCGCGCCCGGTGCGCCGCCCGCGATCGTCGACGCGTGCGCGCGTCTGCTCGATCGCGACGCCGCCGCGCGTCCGTCGATCGACAGCCTCGCGCGCACGCTCTTGCCTGCGCTCGGCGCTCGAAGGCCGGTGCTCTCTCGACCGCGCGAGGTGCGCACGACGCTGCTCGGTCGCGACGTCGAGCGCGCGCAGCTCCGCGCGGCGTGGCGCGCCACCACCGAAGGTGCGTTCGAGCTCGTCGCGCTCGCGGGCCCGACGGGCGCCGGAAAGTCTGCCCTCGTCGAGCAGCTCGCCGACGACGCGGAGCGGAGCGGCGCGCTCGTGCTTCGCGGACGCGCCCGGAGCGCGGAGCGGGTCGCCTTCCACGGCGTCGACGAAGCGGTCGACGCGCTTGCGCTGAGCTTCGCGCGCTCGCGACGGCGCGTGGATCCGAGCGATCACCTCGATCGCACGCTCGCCAGCGCCCTCTTCCCCACGATCGGCGTGCCGCACGAGCCGCGTCCGGTGGGGGTCGGCCGCAGCGTGGCGGTCGGCGCGCTCGCGCGGCTCGTCGCGCGGGCGGCGGAGCGCGCGGGGGGCCTCTTGTGGATCCTCGACGACGCGCAGTGGGCCGACGCCGACGCGGTGAGCGTGCTCGAACAGCTCGCGGACGCGGCCATCCCGCACGTGATGGTCGCCGCGACGCTGCGTGACGACGTCGACGAAGGACCGGCGGGCGCGTGGTTGCGGCAGAGCGCGGAGGTGATCGCGCTGCCGCCCTTGTCCGACGAGGTGTTGGTCGCGCTCGCGCGACGCGTGCTGCGAGCCCGCCGAAGCGACGACGAACCGGATCCCGACGCGAGCGCGCCGCGCGAGAGCGAGACCGACGCCGATCGCGGAGCGCTCGACGACGAGACGCTCCGGCACGCGATCCGCGCGTGCGCGGGGCGACCGTTGCTCGCCGAGGTCGTCGCGCGCGCGGTGGCGCGAGGCGCACGCGCCGACGATCCGAGGGGGCTCCTCGCGGCGTCGGTCCACGACGCGAGCGCGCTCGCGCGCGAGGTC
>CALJLK010000344.1 GCA_937982655.1 uncultured Sandaracinus sp. | reverse complement strand
GAGCCGCTCTCGAATCTCGACGCGGCGCTGCGCGCGGAGGTGCGGGTCGAGATCAAGCGTCTGCACTCGGACCTCGCGGCGACGATGGTCTACGTGACTCACGATCAGGTCGAAGCGATGACGCTCGCCGACAAGCTCGTCGTGCTCAACGGCGGGCTCGTCGAGCAAGAGGGGCCGCCGCTGGAGGTCTACGAGCGGCCGCGCACGAAGTTCGTGGCGGGATTCCTCGGCAGCCCGGCGATGAACTTCCTCGAAGGCGTCGTGGAGAACGGTCGCGTGCGTGGCGAAGGTTTCGATTTGCCGGCGCGCGGCGTGCGGCCGGGGCCCGTGAGCGTCGGCGTGCGGCCCCACGACGTGACGCTCGAAGCGGAGGGTGGCCTCGTGCTGGACGTCGAGGTGGTCGAGGCGATGGGCTTCGAGACCTACGCGCACGGCAAGCTCGGCGGGAAGAAGTTCGTCGCGCGCCTCGAAGGCGATCACCGCCCGAAGGCGGGAGAGCGGCTGCGCCTCGACGTCGCTACGCGCCATCTCCACGTCTTCGACGCGGACGGCAAACGCCTCGAGCTCTCGGATGCGTCGGCGGCGGCCGCGAGCGACGCGAGCCCGCGAGCGACCGAGGTGTCGTGACCGAAGAGGCCTCCTCGTTCGGCGCGTGGGCGGTGCGCGCGCGAGTCGCGTGTACGTCTCGCGTCGCGTGTACGTCTCTGCTCGCGCGTCTCGTCGCCTGCTTCGCGCTCGTGCTCGTCGCGCCGTCGCTCGCGCGTGCGCAGCGCCCCACCACCGTCCAGCTCTGGCACGCGTACGGTGACGGCAGCGCGGAGGAGCGCGCGCTCCGCGAGGTGGTCCGCGACTTCGAGTCCACGCATCCGAACGTGCGCGTGGAGCTGCTCGCGAACGCGTTCGGCGCCTACGCGAGCAAGCTCGAGTCCGCGATACCGACCGGACGCGGGCCGGACGTCTTCATCGACGCGCACGAGCGCCTCGCGAGCTACCTCGAGCGGCGCATCGTCGTGCCGTTCGAAGCCACCGACACGACTGGCCTCGAGCCGACGCACCTCGACGCGCTGCGGAGCGACGGCGTGGTCTACGGGCTGCCGCTCTCCGCCAAGTGCGCCGCGCTCTACGTCAACGACGCGCTCTTCTCGCCTGGGTCGGCGGGGTCAGCCGCCGACTTCTCCGGCGAGGTGCGCGATCTCGAGAGCATCCTCGAGGCGTCGTACTCCGACCCCGACGCGCGACCGCTCGTCTTCGAAGCGGAGAACGCCTATTACGTCGCCGCGTTCGTTCACGCGTTCGGTGGCGAGCTCCTCGACGACGAAGGCCACTACGCGTTCGTCGGGTCTGCGGCGGAGAGCACGGTGTCGTTCCTCGCGAACGCGGTGCGGCGCGGGCAGATCCCGGAAGAAGCGTCGGGCGAGCTCGTGATGCGTCTCTTCGGATCGGGGCGCGCGGCGGCTGCGATCAGCGGTCCGTGGCTCGCGCCGGATCTTCCGGAGGAGCTCGACTGGCGCGTCGTTCCGCTACCGACGCTTCGCGCGGCCGGCGCGCCGTTGCGGCCTTACGCGACGATCGAAGCGGTCTTCTTCGCCGCGGAGTCCGACGCGCCGAACGAAGCGCGCATGCTCGCGCAGTACCTCGTGAGCGCGGAGGCGGCGACGAAGCGCGCGAAGATCGGCCGGCAGGTCGTGAGCACCACTGCGGCGTGGAACGATCCCGAGCTCGCGAACGACGCCTTCCTCGCGACCTTCCGTGACGCCTCGCGCAACGCGGTGCCGATGCCGACGCACCCGAACATGCGTGTGGTGTTCGAGCCGGCGATGCGCGCGTTGCGACGGGTGCTCCGTGGCGGCGCGCCGGTGCCCGACGCGCTCGACGGTGGCGCGCGCGTGTTCGACGACCTCACGCGCGCGATGCCGGCGCGACGCGATCCGACCTTCGCGCTCGTCGGGATCGGCCTCGCGCTGCTCTTCGTCGTCTTCTCGTGGGTGCGGCGGCTCCGCGATCCGAACGAGCGCGCGGCGCTGCGTGCCTCGGTCCCCGCCTACAAATGGCTCGTGCACGCCTTCCTCGCGGTCGGCCTGCTCGTGGTGCTCCCGCTCGTGGTCGGCGGCGCGACCAGCTTCTTCGCCGGACGCGGCACCGACCTTCACTACGTCGGCCTCGCCAACTACGGCGACATCCTCTCCGCGCGTGGCGGCGACCTGCTCGCGCCCGGCTCGTTCTGGGTGGTGCTCCTCGTCACCGTGCTCTGGACCGTGCTCAACCTCGCGCTCCACGTCGGCATCGGCGTCGCGCTCGCGCTGGTGCTCCACCGCCCGACGCTGAAGCTCAAGGGCTTCTACCGGGTGCTGCTCATCTTGCCGTGGGCGGTGCCCAGCTACGTGACGGCGCTCGCGTGGAAGGGCCTCTTCCACCGCCAGCTCGGCGCGATCAACGCGATCCTGGAGAGCCTGGGCGCGGAGCCCGTGAGCTGGTTCGCGCAATGGTCGACCGCCTTCGCGGCGAACCTCGCGACCAACGTCTGGCTCGGCTTCCCCTTCATGATGGTCATCACCCTCGGTGCGCTCGCGGGCATCCCGAAGGACCTCTACGAAGCGGCCGACGTCGACGGCGCCACGCGCTGGCAGCGGTTCCGCCTCGTGACGTTGCCGATGCTCCGCCCCGCGCTCGCGCCGGCGGTCGCGATGGGCGCGGTGTGGACCTTCAACATGTTCAACGTCGTCTTCCTCGTCAGCGGCGGCGAGCCGGAAGGCACGACCGAGATCCTCGTGTCGGAGGCGTACCGCTGGGCCTTCACGCGCGGCAGCCAATACGGCTACGGCGCGGCCTACGCGGTGCTCATCTTCGGGATCCTCGTCGTCACCACGCGCCTCTTCGGGCGCAAGCTCACGGAGGCGCCGGCGTGAGCGGTGGGCATCAAGAAACGCACGAACGCGTCTCGGTGCTGCAGAGCGTGCTCTCCCACACGCTCTTGATCGGCGCGGTGATCTTCGCGCTCTATCCGATTCTCTGGGTCCTCTCGCTCGCGTTCTCTGCCGGAGAGTCGCCCGAGCTCGGGCCCATTCCGGTGCCCGATCAATTCTCGATGGAGCACGTCGAGGCGGTCGCGCTCCGCCGGAGCGACGACGGCACCTGGATCTTCGCGCTCCAGCTCGGCAACAGCCTGCTCATCTCGATCGCCACCGCGCTCTTCGCGGTCGCCATCGCGACGCCCGCCGCCTACGCGCTCAGCCGATTCACGTTCGTCGGCAAGAAGCTCACCCTCGGCGCGATGCTCGCGACGCAGATGTTCCCTGGCGTCGCGGCGGCCATCCCGCTGTACCTGTTGATGGATGCCCTCGGGCTCATCGACACCCGCAGCGGCCTCGTGCTCGTCTACGCCACGAGCGCGGTCCCCTTCGCGATCTTCCAGCTCCGCAGCGCCTTCGACGCGATCCCGAAGGACCTCGAGGAAGCCGCGATGGTCGACGGCGCGACCCGCTTCGGCGCCTTCCGCCGCGTGGTGCTCCCGACCGTGCGTCCGTCGCTCGCGATCACCTTCCTCTTCGCGTTCATGACCGCGTGGAACGAGTTCATCCTCGCGGCGACCTTCCTCAACCGCGAAGAGAACTACACCCTTCCGGTCGTGCTCCAACGCTACGTCGGAGAGCACGCCGCGCAGTGGGGCCACTTCGCGGCCGGAGCGATCCTGGTCAGCGTCCCGGTGATGGCTTTGTTCTACTGGCTGCAACGCAACTTGGTGGGCGGTTTGACGGCGGGCGGCGTGAAGGGGTGAGGGCTCGGTGGGCTTCAAACGAGCCCCACTCCTCGGTCTGACGATGACCAAGTGACGCGGACAATCCGCGGAGGTCCATCCCGAGAAGCACCTCGCTCTCGAGGAGGCCTCTGCCATGAACATCATCAGCACCCCGTTCCCCGGGGCAGTTCGTTCGCGCTTCTGCGTTCAGACCTACGAATGGCTCGCACGCCGCGACGGCGTCGAGCTCGATCCGGAGCGCGGAATGCCGCTCCCGAAGTGGGGCCCGGTGATTCTGATTTCCGACGTTCTCGAGGCGACGTATCAGGACCCGTGCTGGGACTGTGCGAACGACGACCTCGTGTATTGGGTGGCCGCGACGTGGACCGATCTCGCCGCGCTCGAATCGATCGCGCGGGAGGTCGCGGCGTTTCGTCGTTGGCTCGCCGCGGAGGGTCTCTGCTCCGACGAGGGAGTCGACGCCATCGAAGCGCTGGTCGATGCGGCTCCCGCGCTACGTGCGCGTCGCGCCAACCCTCCGACCGCGTCGGGGCTTCCTTCCGCTACATCCGCGCCACGGCCACACGTTCCGCGGCGCGAGCGACGCGCGGCGGCGAGCGCCGAGCGCAAACGGCGCCGTCGTGAGGCCGCACGACGTGCGTGATAACCTGCTTGGCGTGTCCGCTCCTCGCCTCGCCACGTACGACGACCTGTTGGCGTTGCCGGAGGACGTCCGCGCGGAGCTGATCGCGGGGAGCGTGCAGGTCCTCCCGTCGGTGCTGCCGCGTCACGCGATGGTGCAGCGCGCCCTCGGCCGGTTCATCGGTGGCCCCTTCGACGACGACGACGGTCATGGCGGCGTCGGCGGCTGGTGGATTCTGCCGGAGGTCGACGTGCGTTTCGGTGTTCACGACGTCGTGCGTCCCGACATGGCGGGCTGGCGTCGTCCGCGGCTCCCCGAGCCGTGGGACGTGCGGCCGATCGACGTGGTGCCCGATTGGATCTGCGAGGTCGTCTCGCCCTCCAACGCGCGCACCGATCGCATCACGAAGGCGCGGCTCTACCTCGAAGCCGGTGTGCCCGCGTACTGGCTCGTCGATCCCGAGGGCCGTGTGCTCGAGGCGCTGCTGCGCGAGGGTGAGCGCTGGGTCGAGGCCGGTCGTTTCGGCGATGGCGACGTCGTAGCGATCCCACCGTTCGAGGCGATCGTGCTCGACGTGACGCGCCTGTTTCCGCCGGAGCGAAAGGGCGAACCGTCGGATTGAGTCTTGTTCAAGGCACGCCGGTCAGTGGGCGGAGGGTCGCTCGAGGTGGGAGCGTCACCGTGGTCAGTCGTTCTTCCGGGAGCTCGCCCTCGACCATCTCGTCGAGCTGAGCGCGGGTGACGACGACGGTGTCGCCTTCTTTGCGCGCGCGGATTCGGTCGCCCGAGCCCGCCCACCAACAGGACACACCGACCAGCGCATTCGAGAGCGCGGCGGGTTGGCAGATGCCCGAGAACACGCCCACGGATTCTTCGCGACGCTCGCCGCTCGGGTCGATGAGCACCAGGCGCACTTCCGAGCGCGGCATGTCGACTTCGGGATCGGGCGCAGCCTCGACGAGCTGGAGCGCGAGGGCGAGCTCGGGGCCAGGCTCTTCTTCGCTCGGGGTGGTCGGAGTCGTCGTGGTGGTCGACGCACCGCACGCGCCGACCAAGAACGTGACGAGCATGAGGACGGTGCGCGGGTGGAGTCGTAGACCTTCGGCATCGACTTGCGGAGCCGCGTGTCGAGAGGCGTTTCGAGGAGAGGCGTTTCGAGGAGTCTCGGCGCAGGAGGTTTCCCGTCGTGGATTCATCCTTCTCCCTCCAGGCCGTACGACTTCAGTTTGCGTTGCAGGGTGCGGCGGTCGATGCCGAGCGCGATCGCGGCTTTCGTGATGTTGCCGCCCTGAGCGGCGAGGACACGCTCGATGTGCGCACGCTCGACCTCGGCGAGGCTCGCGCTCTCGGGGAGCGGCATCTCGCCCGAGCGACCGACGTCGCTGATGCGGTCGGCGCTGCGGTCGCCAGCTCGATCGGCGCCACGCTCGCCGTCGTAGGGGGAGCGGCGTGGCTCCGGTGGAGGGAACGCGCCGGAGCCGAACGCCGTCGGCGCGCGATCGGAGCCGTGACGCATGCTCGTGACGCCGGCGTGGCCGAAGACGCTCGCCGCGATCATGCGTCGCGCGAGCTCGCCGTCGATCACGCCGCGATCGGCGAAGAGCGACGCGCGCCGCAGCACGTTGAGCAGCTCGCGCACGTTTCCGGGCCAGTCGTAGGCCTGGAGCGCGTGGAGCGCGGAGGGATCGATGCGCAGCGTTCCGAAGCCGAGTCGGCCGAGCAGGTGCTCGGCGAGCGGACCGAGATCGTCGAGGCGGCTGCGCAGAGGCGGCAACACGATCGGGAAGACCTGCAACCGGAAGTAGAGATCTTCGCGGAACCGCCCCGCGGCCACCTCGGCCCAGAGGTCACGGTTCGTGGCGGCCACGATGCGCGCGTCGACGTCGGTCTCGCGGCCGTCGCCCACCGCGCGAATCTTTCGTGACTCCAGCGCGCGCAGGAGCTTGGCCTGGCTGTCGATCGGCAGCTCCGCGAGCTCGTCGATGAAGAGCGTGCCTCCGTCTGCTTCTCGAAAGAGCCCTTTGCGATCCGCGACCGCACCGGTGAAAGAACCGCGTTTGTGACCGAAGAGCTCGCTCTCGAAGAGATCGCGCGGCACGGTCGCCGCGTTGAGCGCGACGAAGGGACCGCGCGCTCGCTTGCTCGCCGCGTGCACGTGGCGCGCGACGACCTCCTTGCCGGTCCCGGTCTCGCCGAAGATCGTGACCGTCGCGTCGGTCGGGCCGACCGTCTCCACGAAGTGCCGCACTTGTTCGATCGCGAGGCTGCGACCGACCAGCGGCGGCACCTCTTCGGCGCCTTTCTCCCGCGCGCGACGGGCCTCGCCGATCGCTTGGCGCAGCAGCGGCTCGAGCTCCTCCGCGTCGACCGGCTTCTCGAGGAACGAGAACGCGCCGAGCTGCATCGCCTCGACCGCGGCCTGGACCGAGCCGTGGCCGGTGAGCACGATGAAACGCGCGGGGCTGCCGCCGCGGCGACGGAGCACTTCGAGGCCGTCCATCCCGCGCATGCGCAGATCGAGGAGCACTGCGTCCGGTGGGCTCTTCGTGAGCGACGCGATCGCCTCTTCGCCGCTGCCCGCCTCGTCGATCTCGAAGCCCGCGCGCCGCAGCGCCTTGCGGATCGCGAAGCGGAACGCCTCGTCGTCGTCGACCACCAAGACGCGACCTTCGCTCATGCCGTCGCCTCCACCTCGCGCGGCTGCTCGCACGCGACGTCGATCGAGATCGTTCGCCTCACGCCGTCGCCTCCGCCACGCGCAAGTGTCGCTTCGACGTGGCGCGCGGCAGCCGCAACGTCGCGCGCGCGCCGCCTTCGGGTGCGTTCTCGAGCTCGAGCCGTCCGCCCATCTGCTGCACCAACATGTAGCTCGTGTAGAGCCCGAGGCCGGTGCCTTCGCCGGGCGGCTTCGTGGTCGCGAAGGGCTCGAAGAGCCGCCCCTTGACCTCGTCCGCGAGCCCCGCGCCGTCGTCGGTGACCACGATCGCGACCTCGTCGCCGTGCGCCTCCGCGTGAACGCGCACCTTCGAGCCGCCGTGGCTGCGGCTCGCGTCGAGCGCGTTCTGCAAGAGGTTCACGAGCACCTGGACCAGCCGATCCATGTCCGCCGCGACGTCGAGCGTGCCGAACGAAGGATCGATCTCCACCTTCGGGCCGCCGCGCGAGCCCGCGAAGACGATCGCACACGAACGCTCCACCGCGGCCGCGAGCGGCACGTGATCGTCGATGCGCGCGCGCACCAGATCGCCGCCCGCGAGGAGCGATTGCGTGATGCGGCCGAGCCGTCCGGTTTCGTCGCGGATGAGCGTCGCGGACTCGTCGAGGTCGCGCAGCACCTCCGGATCGGCGCCGGCCGCGCCCTCGAGCGCGACGAGCGCCTTGCGCATGTCGGCGGCGAGCGTGCGGATGGTCGCGAGCGGCGTGTTGAGCTCGTGGGCGACGCCTTGTGCGACGCGGCCGAGGCTCGCGAGGCGCTCCGCGAGCAGGAGCTGCCGCTCCGCGAGGGTCGCGCTCGTGCGGTCGACGTAGAGGTTCATCACGCGCGGGCGCTCGCCTTCTTCGATCGGGAACACGAGCATCTCGTAGACGCGCTCGTCGCGCGTGCCTGGCACGGTGGCGGCGAAGCGACAGCGACCGTGCTCGCCGTCCTCGCGCGCCGCATGCACGGGGCAGATGCCGTGCACGTCGCGCTCGCATGCGCGCCGATCGCCCGGGCACTCCCAGGCTGCGCCGACGCTCGCGAAGGGCGCGAGCTCTTCCGCGCGTTTGTTGCGCCAGAGCACGGTGCCGTCCTCGTCGACGACCTCGAGACCCGCTTCGAGCTCGTCGAGGGTGTTGGAGAGGAGCTGGTACTCGAGGGCCGCGCGATCGCGGGCGAGGGCGAGCGCCCGCTCTCGATCGCGCAGCTCGTTGACCGCGTGGGTGACGATGTACGCCGCGCCCGCGACCGTGAGCACGAACGCGACGACCTCGGTGACGGTGTCGAAGGGAGGCGTCGGGTTCCACGTCGCGATGCGCAGGGAAGGGAAGGCGTGCGTGAGCAGCAGCAAGCCCGCCCCCGCGAACGTCGCGGCGCCCGCGATCAGGGTCCAGCGAGGACCACCGAGGATCGCGATGAGCGAGACGTGGAAGATGTAGAAGCCCACGAACGGACACTCCGCGCCGCCCGCGGCCCAGAGGAAGATCGTGAGCAGCCAGAGGTCGACGAGCGCTTGGGTCAGCGCGGCGCGTGGGCTCGGGCTCGCGGTTCCACGCAAGCGTGCGAGCAGCACGAAGTTGTAGGCGAGCCCCGCGAGCGCGGTGATCGTCATGACCGGCCACGAGAGCCCGGGGATCACGCCGAGCGAACCGAGCAGAGCGCCGACGAGCGCGGCGAGCATGGCGCCCCAACGCATGCGGACGAGCCACCGGATGCGCTCGCGCGTGACGTCCACGAGGGCGTCGCGATCCACGAAGAGCGGCGCGGTGCTCATGAGCCGAGACTCTGGAGCAGTGACCGAGACAGGTCGAGGGGCAGCCTGTGCGCGTCGCACGGTCGTCGGCGTCGCGGGCTGCACGCGCGGCTCACCCCGCGCGTGACCGCGAGCGTCGAGTCGTCACTCCTCGCCGGCGACGAAGCGGCGCACGTCCTCTCGACCCACGCGCCATCCGACGAACACGTGCGCGACGAGGTTGAAGACCGAGAACACGATCATCGAGCCGACGACCATCGCGAACGAAGGCTCGGCTGCGATCGGATCGCCGCGCGCTTCGATCGAGGCCAGGAGCGCCTCGACCTCGGGAGCATTGGCGAACGAGTGCCAGAGCAAGCTGGTGAGCTTCGCCACGATCCAGAGGACGTTCGCGACGATGGCTTGGCGGAGGAACCACACCGCGTGTGGCTTGCGCGCGACGAGGAACGCGCTGCCGAGCATCAACATCGCGGAGAGCACGACGTTGGCCGCCGCGAAGGGGCGTCGGTTCGGCTCGTTGTAGAAGGTCGCTTGGAGCTCTGCGAGCGCCTCGATACGCGCTTGTTCTTCCGCGTCGAGGAGCTCGGGGGTCGGGCCGAGCGGATCGCCTTGGAGCTCGCGGATGCCACGGAACACCCCGTAGGTGCCCATGACCGTCAGGAAGAGGGCGAGCATCAAGGTCGCCTTGGCGGCGCGTTCGGGCTCGGGCTCCGTGCTCACGGCGTCGAGCGTAGCGCACGAAGGGCCGAGCGTCTGGCGCCGACTCGTTCACGTGTTCGCATCGACTCGCTGACGACGTGATGACGACGCTCGTGACGCCCGTCGAGGGCTCGAAGCGCGTCACGCGTTCGTCGGAGAAAGCGGGCTCACTCTGCCATCGCCACGCGGGCGCGTCGGAACGCGAGGTCGTAGGCCACCTCGGTCCGTGGATCGCGACCGGGGACCGCGACGCCCCACTCGACCATGAGCGAGAGGGCGCGGTGGTGGGTCGCGAGCACCGCGTGCTCGTGCTGGTCGCAGACGTGGCGGGGGAGCGGTGTGTTGCTCGGGGAGTCGGTCGTTCCGAGGCCACGGGCGCAGCGCTGGAGCGCGAGGTCTGCGGTGGAGTACGCGTCGAGGACGCGGCCCGAGGCTTCGTAGGCTTGGGCCAAACGGTGCGCGACGAGCGGGTGCTCCAGCAGCGCAGGGTCACCGGCGCGGAGGGCGGCGATCGCGAGGCCTGGCCGGCCGAGGTCGAGGTAGGTCTCCGCGAGCCGCCGAGCGAGCACGACGTCGTTCGGGGAGTGGGCGAACGCGTCCTCCAGCGTGGCGAGCTCCTGCGAGGGGACCGAGCGAGGCTCGAAGCTGGCGACCGGCGCGGACGCGGTGAGGTGGGCCCACGTCAGCCCGAGCAGCGCGACCACCAGCAGGTTGAGCCTGACTTCCATGCCGTGTCCTCCGGGCCCGAGGCCGAGGCCCGGTCGGACACCGGGGCTCGCACGAGGTTCCCGACGAAGTACGTCGGTCAGCGAAGAGAGCTTCCTGAGCTCCCCGGGGTTTCTGCCTGACCCGACGGCGCTGCTCAGGCTCTAGGCCGCGACGTCGGTGCGGCGGCCGCGTCCGAGCGTGACCAGCTCGCGGTCGACCATCTTCTCGACGAGAGGTCGACAGCCGCCGCAGCCCGTCCCGGCTCCGCACTGCTCGCCCACGTCGTCGACGTTCTCCGCGCCGTTCTGGACGGCGTCTCGGATGTCTCGGCAGTGCACGCGCTTGCAGTGGCAAACCAGCATGACGAACCGAATCGTGACGCCAACGGATTGAAAGTCAATTTCATTTTCGTGCGACGGATCACGTTTGATCCCGTTTGCATCGACCTCCGCGGAGCCCGCACAGGCACCGAATCGCCGAATTTCGACGTGATTGCGAGGCGATCGGAAGAACGTTGCCGAAAACTCCAAAGGTGAGCGCATGTAGGATACGACCTCACCCATGGCTCGCCCTGCCGCCCTCGCCAAGGTTGCCCTGGTTCCCGCCCCACGGACCTCCCCCGTGGAGGCTTCGCACCGAGCTCGCCCGCTCGGCCGAGGCGCAGGTGGTGCCGCGGTCGCCCTCGCTCCGGCGCGTCGCCCCGCGCCGTTCGTGAAGTGGGTGGGCGGCAAGGGACGCCTCCTCGCCCAGCTCGGTCCGCTCCTCCCGGCGGGCGTCGAGCGCCTGCGCCACGTCGAGCCCTTCGTCGGCGGCGGCGCACTCTTCTTCGCACGCGCTCCTCAGCGCGCGCTGCTCGCGGACGTGAACCCGGATTTGGTCGGCACGTACCTTTCGATCCGCGACGAGGTCGACGTGGTCATTCGTCATTTGACGAAGCTGGCCGCGCTGCCCCACGAGAGCGACGCCTTCTACGGAGTTCGCGAGCGATACAACCGGGGTGGTCAATCGCGCGCCGAACGCGCCGCGATGTTCGTCTACCTCAACAAGACGTGCTTCAACGGTCTGCACCGCGTGAACCGCAGCGGCGAGTTCAACGTGCCTTTTGGGCGTTACAAGAACCCGCGCATCTTGGATTCCGATGGGCTCCGTGTGGCGAGCGAAGCGCTGTCGGCGGCGGAGATCGTCAACGACTCCTACGAAGGTCTTCTCCGCCACGCCAAGCCGGGCGACTTCGTCTACTTCGATCCGCCGTACGAGCCGGTTTCGCGCACCGCGAGCTTCACGGGCTATGCGCAGGAGGGCTTCTCGCAGGCCGACCAGACGCGTCTGCGCGACGTGTTCGCGGAGCTCGACCGGCGCGGCTGCAAGCTGATGCTCTCGAACAGCGACGTGCCCTTCATCCGCGAGCTCTACGCGCGTTGGAGCGTCGACGTGGTGCAGTGCGCGCGCGCGATCAACTGCGACCCGAGCGGGCGTGGCAAGATCGCCGAGGTCGTCGTTCGCAACTACCGCTGAGCTTGGCCCACCCGTGACACGGCGCGCGATGTCCTCGCGTGAGCCGCGCGCGTGACCCGCGCGCGTGACCTGCGCGGTGACCTGCGCGCGTGACCTGCGCGGTGACCTGCGCGCGTGACCTGCGCGCGTGACCTGCGCGCGTGACCTGCGCGCGTGACCTGCTCGCGTGGCCAGCTCGGAGAACGACTCACGGCCTCGAGCGTGGGCAGGAACCGATCGGCGCGCGTCTCGCCGGCGTGGCGGCCGCCACCGGTCCGCCGCCATTCCGCCGCCACCCCTCGCGCAAACACGCGGAATCACACGAGCGCGCTCCCGGTACGGTTCCTGAGAAGGGCTCGCGGCATGACTCACGTCGTCCACGCAGGCTCTCTCCTCGGCATCGATGCGCACCCTGTATGGGTCGAAGCGCGTGTCGCGGCCGGGCTCCCTTCGTTCGAGCTCGTCGGTCTGCCCGAGCGTGGTGTGCGCGAGAGCCGCGTGCGCGTTCGCTCCGCGATCGGTGCGCAGGGCTACGAGATGCCCAAGCGCGCGCTCGTGCTCAACCTCGCGCCCGGCGACGTTCCGAAGACGGGCAGCGCGTTCGATCTCGCGATCGCGCTCGCGATCCTCGTGACGCAGAACGTGATCGACGACGACTCGCTGCGCGAGACCTTGGTGCTCGGCGAGCTCTCGTTGCGAGGCGAGCTTCGCCCGGTGCGCGGCGTCCTCCCGCAGCTCCGCGCGGCGCGGGACCGTGGGCTGACCTCCGCGATCGTGCCGCGAGGCAACTCGGCGGAGGCGGCGCTGATCCAAGGGCTCGACGTCTTCGTCGCCGACGACCTGCGCGGGGTGGTCGAGCACCTCGTCGACGTCTCGCACCTCCCGCGGCCGCGTGTACGCGCAGGCGTCGTTCCGAACGACATCCCGGATCTCGCGGACGTTCGCGGCCAGCCGGTGCTGCGGCGCGCGCTCGAGATCGCAGCCGCCGGCAACCACCACCTCTTGCTCGTGGGATCGCCGGGCGCGGGCAAGACGATGGTCGCACGGCGGTTGCCGGGATTGTTGCCGCCGCCCACACCGGAAGAAGCGCTCGAGATCGCGACGGTCGCGAGCGCGGCGGGGCTCGCGCCGCCCGGCTCGCTGGAGCACGCGACGCGTCCGTTTCGCGCGCCGCACCACACCGCGAGCGCGCCCGCGTTGGTGGGAGGCGGCGACCCCGTTCGACCGGGGGAGGTCACGCTCGCGCACGGCGGCGTGCTCTTCCTCGACGAGCTGCCGGAGTTTCGGCGCGACGTGGTGGAGACGTTGCGCACGACGATGGAGCTCGGGCGGATCGCGATCGTGCGTGCGCGACACCGCGTCGACATGCCGGCGGCGCCGCTGGTCGTCGCGGCGATGAACCCGTGCCCCTGCGGCTTCGCGGGCGATCCGGAGCGCGCATGCACGTGCTCGGCCGAGCGCATCGAACGCTACGTGTCTCGCATCAGCGGACCGCTCCTCGATCGTTTCGATCTGCACGCGGTCGCGGCGCGGGTGCCGACGCGCGACCTGCGACACGCGCCCAAGAGCGAAGGCACGGAGGCGGTGCGTGCGCGCGTGATCGCGGCGCGTGAGTTTCGTGCGGCGCACCCGATCCCGGCCACCCTCGAAGGCTGGATCGGCAGCGCGGAGAACGACGCGCTCGCGCTCTTGGATCGTGCGGTGGACGCGCTCGGGCTCAGCGCGCGTGCGTACGTGAAAGCGCTGCGGGTCGCGCGCACGATCGCGGATCTCGCGAGCGACGAGCGTGTGCGCACCGCGCACGTCGCGGAGGCGGTGCAGTACCGAAAGCTGGATCGGCGGCCGACGCGGTGAGCGCGGCTCGGCTCTCGTCGTCCGTCATTCGACTCGGCGGTGGGCGACTTCCTCGTCCGGCAGTGGGCGCCCCACCCTCACGTCCGCGTGCGAGCTCGTCGCCTCAGCCGCGGCCTTCGCGGGTGAACGGCGTCGTGGTCTTCCACATCCGCCACATCAGCACGATGGGCACCGTGAACCACGGGAAGTTCAGCGCGAGCACCATCGGGAGGTTCGGTGCGGCGTGGGCTCCGACCGCTTCTTCGAAGCAGATGATGGTGACGTTGGTCATCATCACGCCGCCCCAGACGAAGCACCAGTTCCGGATCCAATCTTTGCCTTTGATGAACGCGTAGAGAGCCGCGAGGTAGAACGGAAAGAAGAAGACCTGATCGATCCAGATCGTCGCGCGCCACCACGCGGGGCGCGCCATCAGCGGTGGATCGAAGTTCGAGCCGTACCAGTGGATGAGATCCACGAACGGTTTGGGCGGCCAGATCGGGTACTCGAAGTTGTTCGGATCGTCGATGACGAGCTGTTCGAGATCGACGATGGGCGTGATGAACGACGCGTTGAGAATGAAGAAGCCGACGAAGAGCCAGTCGAGCTTCCGTTCGCGCAGGGGGACGACTTCGCGCTGCATGGGGGCGGACGGTACGCGAACGGGCGTCGCGTGCCCTGATTTCGTCGAGGGCGAACGCCCGCGTGGGCGTGACCGGTGAGCGTGAGCGCGCGCCCGAGCGGTAGCGCGTTCAGCGTGACTCGAGCTTCTCGCAGAGAGCGGATCGGCTCGAGCGGCGCCGAGGGGCCTCCTCGACCTTCGCCACGTCCTTCGGTTCGACCCCCCGACGTCGACGGCTCACCCTCGCGGCCGGTGCTCGACGTGCTTTCGGCGATCCCGTAACGTAGCGTAACGTTTCGGAAACACGGCGTTCTCCGGCTGGAAACGCCCGCTAGAACCCGATTCACCCGGAGGGGTCGACGGCTCGCGGGTGCCTCCGCCCGGCTCGCCCGATAGCCCACCGGGGCCTCGGACGGCCTTGCTACGCCGCACGCCAGCCGAGGTCCGTCCGGAGGGTTCGGGCGCGCGTGGGTGTCGACCTCGACACCTCCCTCCGGTCTCGGCGGAGGCGAAGATGAGCGAGAAAACGACGATCCTGCCGAGCTACGACGTCGTCGTCGTCGGTGCGGGCCCCGCGGGCTCCGCGGCCGCCGTCGGTCACGCGCGCCGCGGCGAGAGCGTGCTCCTGCTCGAGGCGAACCCGCGGGCGTCGAGCCGGTTCGCGGGCGAGTGGATCCACCCCGGCGGCGCGGCGGTCCTCCGCAAGCACGGCCTCTTCCCGCACGAGGCGACGGCCAAGCACCGCCCCTGCTACGGCTTCGCGGTCTTCCCCGACGACGGCAGCGAGCCGATCCGGCTCGAGTACGCCGACGGCGCGGTCGGCTTCTCCTGCGAGCACGACGACCTCGTGCGCACGCTGCGATCGTCCGCGGCCGCCACGGCCGGCGTGACCTACGTGGAGCACGCGCGCGTCACGGGCGTCAAGGGCACGCGGGTCGGCTTCGTGCACGAGGGGCGCGAGCACTCCGTCTTCGCCGAGCGCGTCGTGGCGGCGGACGGCCGCAGCTCCGCAGTTCGCAAGAGCCTCCGCGACGAGAACGAAGCCGAGCTCGTCTCGCACATGGCGGGCCTCGAGCTGCGCGACGTCGAGCTCCCCTTCGAGTCCTACGGCCACGTGTTGCTCGGCGGACCGGGACCGGTGCTGCTCTACCGCATCGCGCACGATCGCATCCGTGCGTGCATCGACGTGCCGGCGAGCACCCCCGCGGCGCGCCGCGACGCCCGCTACGTCTGGGACGCCTTCTCGCCGCTCTTCCCCGAAGCGCTCCGCCCCGCGCTCAAGCGCGCGCTCGAGAACGACAAGCTGCTCTGGGCGTGCAACCGCTTCTTGCCGCGCACCTTCTACGGCGCGGGCAACGTCGCGCTCGTCGGCGACGCGGTCGGCTTCTATCACCCGCTCACCGCGAGCGGCATCACGGTCGGCCTCAAGGACACCGAGATGTTGCTCTCGTCGTCGAGCGTGGCCGAGTACCACGCGCGTCGCGAGCCGCAGACCTTCGCACCCGAGCTGCTCGCCAACGCGCTCTTCCACGTGTTCACGCGCGAGGACGAGGGCGCGGCCGCGATCCGAAGCGCGGTGTTCGACACCTGGCGCGACGATCCGTCGGAGCGCGAGCGCACGATGCGCATCCTCGCGGGCGACGAAGTCCGCCCGGCGGCGTTCGGCGGCGCGTTCGTGAACGTCGCGCTGCGCGCGCTCAAGGACACCGTCGCGCGCGCGACGCGGGAAGGCCGCTCGAGCGAGCTGCCGCGCGAGCTCTCGCGCTTCGTGGAGTTCGCGCAGTGGCCGGGCGCGACGCTCGTGCCGGGCAAGTGGCGCGAGGCGATGCGCCGTGAGGGCACCCTCTCGCACCCGCTCGTGCAGCTCGGCATCGCGCCCGCCGCGGTGGCCTTGCCGACGCCGGCCGAGGTCTCGACGAGCGTGACGGTCGACGTCGACGCGCTGCTCGCGCGCGTCTCGGACGCGACGGATCTCGCGGCCGCCGAGCCGCTCGCGCGTCACGCTCACGAGCTGCGCGTCGCCGCGTCGCGCGATCGGCTCGAGCACGCGGTGGAGCTCACGCTCGCGCTGGTCCCCGAGATCGAAGGCGCGAGCCTCGGCGCGCGTCGGGACGCCGCGGTCGCGCTCCGCTTCGCGCGGCGTCGCTTCCCCGGCTTGCTTCCGGGCGTGGTCGACGGCGCGTGGGAGAAGATGGCGCGCGAGCTGCGCCGCACGCAGCGTCCGGACGGCTCGTTCGGTGCCGTCGCGGAGACCGCGCTCGCGCTCGAGACGCTGCATGCGTGTGGGCTCGCGGCGTTCCATCCGATCGTTCGTCGCGCCGCGCGCGCGCTCGCGTCGGCGCAGCAGGTCGACGGCAGCTTCGGCGGCGCGCGCACCACCGCGATCGCGTGTCGCGCGCTCCTCGCGAGCGAGGCGCCGTACTGGGACGCGATCGAGCGTGGCCTCGCGTCGCTCTCGGACGCGGTCGGGCTCGGCACCGAAGCGAGCGAGGCGCTGCACCTCTTCCGCGATCGCCGCGCGACCCGCGTGATGCCCGCGAAGGCGCGCCGCGCGGTGACGAAGGCGAGCGCGGAGGACGTCGCGTACTGCCGCGAGAGCCTGCTCGCGGTCTCGCGTTCGTTCGCGCGTCCGATCGAGATGTTGCCCGGCGATCTCCGCACCGCGGTCACCTGCGGCTACCTGCTCTGCCGGATCGCGGACACCATCGAGGACAACCCGTTCTTCGCGGTGGACGAGCGCGACGAGCGCTACGCGACGTTCCTCGCCGCGCTCGAGGCGAGCCCCGACGACGCTGTGGTGCGCCGCTTCGAGGATCAGTTCCGCGGCATCGAGGGCAACGCGGTGGAGAACGATCTCTGCCAGCACCTCGGCACCGTGATGCGCGTCTTCCGCACGCTGCCCAAGGGCATGCAGACGAAGACCACGCGCTGGGTCGCGGAGATGACGCGCGGCATGCAGCTCTACTCGCATCGTGCGCCGGGCGACGACGGCTACACCGCGCTCTTCACGCCCGAGGATCTCGAGCGCTATTGCTACTTCGTCGCGGGCACGGTGGGGCACATGCTCACCGACCTCTTCGTGGAGGCGATGGGCGCGGCGGGCAGCGACACCGAGCACGCGCTCCGCTCGCAGGCGGAGGCCTTCGGCGTCGGCTTGCAGTTCGTGAACATCCTCAAGGACGTCACCGACGACCGCGAGCGCCGCGTCAGCTTCATCCCGCGCACGACCGTGCACGCGCAGGGGCTCTCGATCGATCAGCTCGTCGATCCCTCGGTGCGCGACCGCGCGCATGCCGCCGTCGCGCCGCTCTTCGACACCGCGCAGAACCGCCTCGACCGCGCGCTCGACTACGTGCTCGCGATCCCCGCCGAGCAGGCCGCGGTGCGGCTCTTCTGCTTGCTCCCGCTCTGGATGGCGGTGCGTACGCTCGTCCACGCGCGCGGCAACGACGCGATGTTCACCGCGGGCGACCCGGTGAAGATCGCGCGCGGCGAGGTCGAGTCGCTCATCGCCGACTGCGTCGCCCACGTCGGCAAGGACGACGCGCTCCGTCAGAAGTACGACGCGCTCTGGCGCATGCCGGCCCTCGCAGCGGCGGCGGAGCTGACCGTCCACTGATCACCACGCTCGGGAGGCCCGCCTCTCGAGCGTCACTGCTCGCGCCGACTGGCGCCCCCTCGTTCGGAAGAAGAAGACATGCCCGCGAAAGACGCACCCATCCTGGTCACCGGCGCGGCCGGCCACGTCGGCGCCAACCTCATGCACCGCCTCGTCGAGGAGGGGCATCGCGTGCGGGCGCTGCTTCGGCGCGGCGAGAACGAAGAGGCGGTCGACGGACTGCACGGCGTCGAGAGGGCGTACGGCGATCTGCGCGACAAGCGCTCGTTGCAGGACGCGGTCGAGGGCTGCCGTCGTGTCTTCCACGTGGCGTCCATGGTCTCGACGATCGACGGCGACGCCGAGCACCGCCGCGTGCTCTACGAGACGAACGTGCTCGGCACGCGCCACCTGATGCAGGCGGCGAAGAAGACGGGCGTCGAGCGCTTCGTGCTCACGAGCTCGTTCTCCGCCGTCGGCTACGACCTCGACGAGACGTCGAAGCCGGCCGACGAGACGATGCAGTTCTACCCGTACCACCGCGCGATGCCCTACGAGCGGAGCAAGGTGCTGCAGGAGCACGAGCTCCTGAAGATGTGTGCGGAGGGCATGGACGCGCTCATCGTGACGAGCTGCGCGGTGATCGGTGGGCACGACTACCTGCCGTCGCGCATGGGCACGACGATCTGCAAGTTCGCGAACCGTCAGCTCAACGTGTACTCGCCGGGCGGCTTCGAGTTCGTGGCCGCGCGCGACATCGTCGACGGTCACGTGCGCGCGATGGAGCGCGGTCGCGCGGGTCAGAAGTACATCGTCGCGACCCAGTTCCTCGACTTCGATCACATCTTCGACATGCTCGAAGAGATCACGGGCGCGCCGCGTCCGAAGATCCGCGTGCCGGCCAAGGCGCTCCTCCCCCTCGCGGAGATCTCGAGCTGGCTCGTCACGCGCCTCGATCCGAAGAAGCAGCAGCTCCTGACGCCGGGCGCGATCCGCCGCCTGCAGCTCCGTCGCCACGCGGACACCTCGAAGGCGCAGCGCGAGCTCGGCTTCCGTCCGAGCTCGATGCGGGATGCGTTCATGGAGGCCTACGCGTTCCACTGGAGCCGCGGCGCGATCGTGCACCCCGGCGCCAAGCCCCCCGAGGACGTGCCGACGACGCGGACCACCACGCCGAGCGGCGTGTCGGTTCACGCGTGAACGCCCGCGTGATCGTCGATTGACCTACGTCGAGCTCCCTCGAATCTCGCCATGAGCCGCATCTACACCAAGCCGCAGTCGCCGCCCCCGGCCTTCGAAGACGCGAAGAACACGCGTCAGAAGGTGCGCGCGGCGGGCCTCGATCCCAACTACTGGTACCCGGCCGAATGGTCGAAGGACCTGAAGGCGGGTGAGGTGAAGGAGGTCGTCTTCTGGAAGCGGAGCCTCGCGGTGTTCCGCGGTGAGGACGGTCAGGTTCGCGCGATCGAGAACCGCTGCGCGCACCGGCAGCTCAAGCTCACCACGGGTCACGTCGAGGGCTGCAACCTCGTGTGTCCCTACCACGGCTGGGCCTACGACGGCGAAGGGCGCGTGGTCGACATTCCGCACAGCCTCTTCGGTCGCAAGTTCCCGAAGTTCAAGGTGCCCGACGTGCCGGTGCAGGAGCGTTACGGCATCGTCTGGTTCTTCCCCGGCGACCCCGAGAACGCGGCGACGGTCGCGCTGCCCGAGATCCCCGAGCTCGAGGGGCCGAACGCGTGGTCGCAGATCCCGGTCGACGGGACCTGGAGCGCCCACCACTCGATGATCTTCGACAACGTGTGCGATTTCACGCACGCGTATCTGCATCGAAAGTTTCGCCCCTTCGTCGATGC
The DNA here is from genome assembly GCA_937982655.1 of uncultured Sandaracinus sp. Classification (GTDB taxonomy): domain Bacteria; phylum Myxococcota_A; class Polyangia; order Polyangiales; family Houyiibacteriaceae; genus JACKEH01. Next base: position 3,499 of record CALJLK010000344.1, on the reverse strand, counting down.
GGATCTCCTCAAGTACGAGACCGTCGGCGACTCGGTCTACCTCGAGTACGACACGAAGGTCGGCGACGGTCAGTTCAACAAGCTCTTCATCAACCGGAAGCGCGTGAACGTCGACCACATGAAGCTCGGGTATCAGTACCCGTATCAGTGGTCGAATACCGACGATCAGATCAAACACTGGCTCTTCGTCTGTCCGATCGACGAGCGCACCTCGCGCAGCTTCTTCATCTTCTTCTTCAAGCAGTTCGTGATTCCCTTCACGCAGATCGGGATCCCGAAGACCGTGATGAAGGCCTTCTTGCCGGCCGCCAAGCACCTCACCGTCAAGCCGCTCCTCGCGGAGGACGGCGTCGCGGTGGAGGCGGAGCAGGAGGGCTGGGAGCGTCATTGGGACGCGCCGCTCGCCGAGCTCAACCCGGTCGTGAAGGCCTTCCAGGATCTCACGATCCGCAAGTGGGAGGCCTACCTCGCCACCCAGCGCGATCCCTCGCTCTCGCAGCTCTCGAGCAAACCCGAGTCCAAACGGTCGTCGGCGGAGCCGCAGGGCTCCGAAGGCGAGACCAACGCCTGAGCCGTCTCGCGCTCTTCCAGAACTCCGCGCGTTTCGTTCGCGCTCGTTTCCTTCCCTTCAGGAGCACCATGGACCGTTCTTCCCGCATCCCCGGCTTCTACCGCCTCGACGTCGACGGACGTCTCGACGAGCTGCGCACGCGCTTCGGCCTCACCGAGGACGAGGTCGCGGTGCTTCGAGACGGCGGTCGGCTCGGCGTCGATCGCGCGGACAAGATGGTCGAGAACTGCGTCGGCGTCTTCGGGCTGCCGATCGGACTCGGGCTGAACTTCCTGATCAACGATCAGGAGTACGTGGTCCCGATGGTCGTCGAGGAGCCGAGCATCGTCGCCGCCGTCAGCAACATGGCGCGCACGGTGCGGCAGGGCGGCGGCTTCCGCGCCGAGGCCGACGAGTCGGTGATGATCGGACAGGTGCAGATCCTCGGCGCGCCCGAACCGGAGAAGGCGGTCGCCGCGCTGCAGGCCGCGAAGACGCGCATCCTCGACCAGGCGAACGCGGTGCACCCGAACATGAAGCGCCGCGGCGGCGGCGCGCGCGACATCGAGGTCCGCGTCTTCGAGGATCCCTATCCGATGATCGTGCTCCACCTCCTCGTCGACTGCGGCGAGGCGATGGGCGCCAACGCGATCAACGCGATGGCCGAAGGCGTCGCGGAGCTCGTGGAAGAGCTCACCGGCGGCCGCGTGAACCTGCGCATCCTCTCGAACCTCGCCGACCGCCGCTGCGCGCGCGCCTGGTGCAAGATCCCCGAGATCCACCTCGGCGGGAACGGCTTCAAGGGCCCCGAGGTCGCCGAAGGCATCGTGCAGGCGTACCGCTTCGCGGCCGTCGATCCCTACCGCGCGGCCACGCACAACAAGGGCATCATGAACGGCGTCGACGCCGTCGCGATCGCCACCGGCAACGACTGGCGCAGCGTCGAAGCGGGCGCGCACGCGTTCGCGGCGCGCGACGGGCGCTACACGTCGCTGACGAAGTGGTGGCGCGAGGACGGGCACCTGCACGGCTTCATCGAGCTGCCCATGGCGGTCGGCGTGGTGGGCGGCTCGACCAACGTGCACCCGACCATCGGGGTGCTCCGCAAGATCCTCGGCATCGGCAGCGCGGGCGAGCTCGGCATGGTGATGGCGGCGGTCGGTCTCTCGCAGAACATGGGCGCGCTGCGGGCGCTCTCGACCGAAGGCATCAACCGCGGTCACATGACGTTGCATGCGCGCAGCGTCGCGCTCGCGGCGGGCGCCGAGGGCAAGCTCGTCGACGAGCTCGCGGCGGAGCTCGTCGCGATGGGCCAGATCAAGATCGACGTCGCGCAGGATCTCCTCGCGGCGCGCCTTCGTCGCAAGGTCGGCTGATGACGGAGCCCTCGCTCTCCACCGCGCTCGACCGCGCGGTGCTTCGTTTGATCGAGCTTCGTGGCCTGGAGCGGCACCGGCCGGACGACCGCGCAGATCACTGGGAGGGCGAAGACGTCTGGAACCCGATGCTCGCGGCGCAATACGCGATCGCGATGCACGTGATGGAGCGGCCGCTGACGCCGGAGCGTCGGCGCTTGCTGGTGCAGCAGCTCCGCGCGGAGCAGCTTCCCGGTCCGGATGGGAAAGGCGGCGGCTGGGGCCTGCACCCACACGGCGGTGAATCCCTGTTCGTCACCACGCTCGTCTACGTCGCGGCCCGAATGCTCGGCGTCCCGGCCGACGATCCGATGCTCGCCTTCGCGCGTGAGCTCTTCGCGAAGGAAGACGTCCGCGCGATCGCGAGCTGGGGCAAGGCGTGGCTCTCCATCGCGAACCTCTACGGCTGGGAGGGTGTGAACGCGGTCCCGCCCGAGGCGTGGCTGATGCCCACCTCGTCGCCGCTGCATCCCGCGAACTACTACTGCCACACGCGGCTCATCTACATGGGCATGGCGAGCGTGTACGGCCTCAAGCTGCGCGCGCGCCGCACGCCGCTCGTCGACGAGCTCCGCCAAGAGCTCTACGCGTTCCACGCGAAGGACGACGGACGCGGTGGTCGCACCGTCGACTACGAGTCGATCGACTTCGCGGGCGCGAAGGCGCTGCTCCGCGAGAAGGACCTCTGGGCGCCGCCGAGCGCTTACCTCTCCGCGATGTACCGCGCGGTGAACCTCTACGAGGTCGCGCAGAAGAAGCTCGGGCTCGGTGAGATCCGACGTCGGTGTCTCGCGTCGATCCGCGAGCGCATGCGCTGGGAGCTGCGCAGCACCGACTACACGTGTCTCTCGCCCGTGAACGGTTTGCTCTTCGCGCTCACGCTGCATGCCTGGGATCGGAACGATCCCGACGTCGAGAAGCAGCTCGCGCGCTTCGAAGGCTGGGTCTGGGAAGACGAGAAGGACGGCGCGCGCGTGGCGGGCGCTCGAAGCGCGACCTGGGACAGCTCGTTCGCCCTGCAGGCCCTCTCCGCGGCGCGTCCGCTCGTGTCGAAGGAGACGCGCGCGATCTGCGACGAGGCGATCGTGACCGGGCTCGGCTGGCTTCGCACGCAGCAGATCCAAGCGCCGCCGATCGACGACGCCACGACCTACCGCGCGCAGTACCGCCTCGATCCGACGGGAGGCTTCTGCTTCGCCGGCGTCTGGCACGGTTGGCCGGTGAGCGACTGCACCGCGGAGGCGCTCTGCGCGTTCCTCGAGGCTCCCGAGGAGGTCCGCTCCGCCGATCCACGCGTGATCGAAGCCGGCGTGCGGTTCCTGCTTCAATGCCAGAACCCGGACGGTGGCTTCGGCAGCTACGAGGCGCGCAAGCAGCGCTTCACGCTGGAGTGGATGAACCCGGCCGAGATGTTCGGCGACTCCATGACCGAGCTCTCGTACGTCGAGTGCACGGCGTCGAACCTCGTCGCGCTCTGCCAGGTGCGCGAGCGCTTCGGCGCGATGCTGCGTGAGAAGGCGATGGACGCGCAGGT
>CALJLK010000343.1 GCA_937982655.1 uncultured Sandaracinus sp. | reverse complement strand
GTGGGGCAGTGGGCCCTGAACGCGCCGAGCGCGCTGCGGGCGGCGCGCGCGGAGGCGGACGCGTGGGTGGAAGCGCAGCTCGCGGAGCTCGGATGAGCGGCGGCTGATCACGTGAGGTCGAACGGGCGGAGCTCGGGGCGCGTGCGGTAGCTGGCAGCGAGCGCTTCGGGGAGCTCCGCGAGGCGCGTGGCGACGCGATCACGCAGCGTGGCGAGCGCGTGGTCGGCGTCGGGGTGTTCGGCTTCGCGCAGCGCGAGCGCGTGCGCGCCGAGGATCCAGAGCTCTGCGAGATCGGGCACGTGCGCGGCGTCGAGGTTCCGTGCGGCGTGTGTCGCGAGCCGAACGGCGGTGTCGAGCTCGCCGAGCGCGAGGCGCGCGCGGGCTTCGGTCGCATCCATCCACGGGCGATGCGGGAGCGGCGCCTCTCCGAGCGCGCGTGCGGCGTCCATCCAACTCGCGGCGGCGTCGGCGCGACCTGCTTCGAGCGCGCTCATCGCCGCGAGGTGACGCGCGTAGATGCGCGCGACGAGGCCCTGGGTCGCGTCCGCGAGCTCGACCGCGCGCTCCGCGGCGCCTGCAGCTTCGTCGGTGCGACCGACGCGTGCGAGCGCGAGCGTCGTGACGGCGGCGGCGTAGGCCAACACGGTGCGGGAGCGGGCGTCGGCGGCCACGCGCCACGCGTCGACGAGGCGGGCGAGCGCGGCGTCGGGGCGGCCGAGCGCGAGCAACTCGTAGCCGATCTCCGCGAGCGCGATCGCGAGGCCGAAACGTTCGCCGGAGCGTTCGAACGCGAGGGCTGCCGCCTCGACGTGTCGGAGCGCGGCTGCCGCGTCGCGCTCGACGAAGCGCGGTCGGTAGAGCGCCGCGAGCTCGAGCCAGCCGAGTCGCGCGGGATCGTCGCCGAGGTCTTCGCGCGTCGCGAGGAGCTGATCGAGGAGCACACACGCGATGTCGGTGCCGCCCGCGCGAAAGCAGACCATCGAAGCCCACGCGTGCGCGCGCACGTGCGCGAGGGTCGGCGGGTGCGGGAGCGGCGTGCTCGCGATCGCACGCAGGAGCTCGAGCGCGCGCCCCATGCCGAGCGAGGGACCTCCGCTCGTGAGCAGACCCGCGGCGACGCGGCTCCACGCCTCGCCTCCGCGGGGAACCACCTCCAGTAGGTGCTCGCTCAGCGCGACCAGCTCTGCGTGATCACCGCGCCACGCGAGGGCTTCGTGCACGACGAGCTCGAGCGGAACGAGCCGCGCGGGCTCGACGCCGAGGGCGCGTGCGCGGGCGAGGAGCTCGACGGGAGCGTCCCAGTCGGCGGCGCGGAGCGCGTCCGAGGCCGCGCGGACGCAGGCGTCGAGCGCGGGCTCGGCTTCTTCGGCGCGCAGCCAATGCTCGGCCAAACGGAGCGCGGGCGTGTCGGGGCGCGCAGCGTGCCACTCGGCCGCGACGCGATGACCTGCGCGACGATCGTCGTCGTCGAGCATCGCGTACGCGGCTTCTTGGAGGACGGGGCCCGAGAACGCGACGCGCGCGTCGTCTCCGAATCCACGTCGCTGCACGACGCCCGCGTGCTCGAGCACGTCGAGCGGGGCGTCGAGCGCGCCCGGCGATGCGGCGAGCACACGCTCCAACGCTTCGACGGGGGACTCGGTGGCGAGGATGGAGAGACCGCGCGCGACGCGCCGTGCGTCGGGGGCGAGCCGCAGCAAGCGCGCCTGCGCGATCGCGAGCACGGACGTGGGCAAGCCTTCGTCACCGCGGCGCGCGGCGTCGACGAGCTCGTGGAGGAAGAGCGGATTGCCGCCCGCGTGCGCGACGATGCGCGCGTGCTGCGTCTCGGTGGCTTCGGGCCACAGACGTCGCACCAGCTCGGACGCCGCGCGCTCCGGGAGCTCGTGCAGCGTGATCTGGATCGCGTTCGGCCACGGAGGCTCGAGCAGCGTGCGGGCTTCGGGGCGGCCCGCGGCGAGCACTCCGAGCGGACGCTCCGCGAGTCGATGGAGGGCGTCGTGCAGCGCGCGCATCGACGCGGCATCGGCCCACTGCAGATCGTCGATCACGAGCCAGAGCGGTCCGTCGCGCGTCTCGCCTTCGAGCAGCGCCACGAACGCGTCGCGCTGGGCGTCCGCGAAGCGCGCGGGGTCGTCGTTCGCGAACTGAAGCGGGGTCGTTCGAGGCGAAGCGACGAGGTCTCGTGCGCTCGCGTCGTGGGTCGGTGCGGCGCCGACGAGGTGTCCGAGGTGGACGCGGAGCGAGAGCTCGGCGGGGGCGCGTCGGCCGACCCAGTCGTCGACGCGCTGGCGGCGCAGCTCGGCGGAGCTCTCGAGGCCGAGCCCCAGCAGCGCACGCGCGAGATCGGCCGCGACCCCGAACGGCGCGCGCCGAGCGAGCGCGTCCGCGCGTGCGTGGAGCACCCGCGGCGGAACGCTCCGCACGAGCGCTTCGCGGAGCAGTCGGGTCTTTCCGACGCCCACGGGACCGAGGATCACGGCGGCGCTCGCGGTGCCGTCCTCGTGGCGCGCGAGAACACCGTCGAGGAGCATCAGCTCGCGTGCGCGCCCCTCGAACGGACCTCGCGGCGTCACGACCGTCGTCGTGGTGTGCTCGGGGCCGAGGAGGAGCGTGTGATCGACGCGGGTGATGGCGAAACGTTCGTCGAGCAGACGTGCGCTCGTCGCATCGAGACGCACCCGAGCGCGCACGCCGGAGGTGTCGGTCGCGAGCTCGTCGGCCTGCGACGCCTCGGGCTCGTCGTGGACCGCGACCCCAGTCGAGAGGCGGACGCGCGCCTCGGGCCATCGCGCGACCACCTCGTGCGCGAGGCGCGCCGCGGCGGCCACGAGCTCGCTCGCGTCGAGGCCTTCGATGCGCGCTTCGAGCGCTCCGTCGGAACGACGGCTCGCGACACCGCCCCACGTCCGCGCGAGGGCTCCGAGCTCGCGCAGCGCTTCGTCGTCGGCCGCTTGCGTGGCGTCGGGGTCGAGCGGGGCGACGAGGGGGAGACCCCGCACCAGCACGCGTGAGGCGAGCGCACGCTCCGAGAGTCCGAGGCCGCGCGCCGAGCCGCCGAGGCGATCGCGATCGATCGCTTCGAGCGCGGTGCGGAGCGCGCGGGCGTCGGCGAATCGTTCGCTCGGCGTGACGTGCATCGCGCGAGCGACGAGCGCGACGAGCGTCGCGTCGAGATCGGGGCGCAGCTCGTCGAGGGGCACCGCCAGGCCGTGCAGGGTGCGGGTGAGCGCGCTCGCGCTCGGTCCGCCGCTGAAGGGCGCGCGACCGGCGAGGCAGCGGTAGAGCAGGCAGCCGAGCGCGAACACGTCGGTGGCAGGCGTCACGGGCTCCCCGCGGATCTGCTCGGGCGCCATGTAGCCCGGCGTGCCGACGAGCGCGCCGGTCGCGGTGACGACCTCGCGCTCGCTGCGCGCGATGCCGAAGTCGAGGAGCTTCGCGGCGTCGAGGGCGCCGGCCGGGAGCATCACGTTCGAGGGCTTCACGTCGCGATGCACCGCGCCGAGTACGTGCAGCGCCTCGAGGCCACGCGCGATCGCGATCGCGACGTCGAGTGCCTCGCGAGGCTGCAGCTCTTGCCGCGTGAAGCGCTCGGCGAGCGTCTCGCCGGCGATCCACTCCATCGCGAGGTAGCGCTGGTCGGGACCGAGGGCGCCCGCGGCGACGAACGCCACCACGTGCGGGTCGTGGGTGGCGGCGAGCCAACGGGCTTCGCGTTCCGCGCGTGCGTGGTCCGCGGAGGTCGCGGCCCGGAGGATCTTGAGCGCGACCTCGGAACCGGTCGCGTGATCGAGCGCGCGGAACACCGTGGCCGTGCCCCCGACCGCGGTACGTCGCAACAGCTCGAACCGCCCGTCCACGCGGTCGCCCAGGCCCAGCATTCGCGGCGCAACCTAGCAGCTCGCTCTTCCCGTTCGGAGGCGCTGTCAGGCGTGGCCCTGGTGAGCGCCGCTCACGCCCGACGCCGCACGACCTGCGGCATCGTGCCCGAGCGATACGAGGGGTCGGTCACGGAGGGCGACGCGGCTCGGCTCTCCGACGCGAGGACGCATTGACGGCGATTCGGGGCTCTCGGATGCTGCCGACCGCATGGGCTCGCGCGACGCTCGCATCAGCACGCAGTTTCGGCGCGCGCCCACGCGCTACCGGCCGGTCGCGCGGCTCGCGTTCGGCGGCATGGCCGAGGTGTGGCGCGCGGACGCGATCTTCGAGGACGGGAGCGCGCACCCGGTCGCGATCAAGCGTGTGCTCCCCGAGCTCGGCGGCGGCTCGGCGTCGGAGCGCGCGATGTTCCGCGCGATGTTCGAGGACGAAGCCCGGCTCGGCATGATCCTGCGGCACGACAACGTCGTGCGCGTGTACGACGCGCGCGACGTCGGCGGGACCTTCATCATGGTCATGGAGCTCGTCGACGGGGATACGCTCAAGGGGCTCCTCGAGCCGGCGTGGGCGCGAGGGGTCGGCATGCCGATTCCGTCGGCGCTCCACGTCGCGCGCGAGCTCGCGGCGGCCCTCGCGTACATCCACACGTGCCGCGACGATCAGGGCACGCACCTCGGCATCGTCCACCGCGACGTGTCGCCTCACAACCTGCTGCTCGGACGCGACGGCGGCGTGAAGCTCACCGACTTCGGGCTCGCCGACGCGCACGGAAGCTCTGCGCGATCGCCCGATCTCATCGGGGGAAAGCTCGGGTACCTCGCGCCCGAGATCGTGCTCCAGCGGCGCACCGATCAGCGCATCGACACCTTCGCGGCCGCGATCTGTCTGTGGGAGATGCTCGCCGGGCGACGTCTCTTCCAAGGGCGCGACGACGGCGAGACCGTGCGCAACGTGGCGCGCTGCGAGGTGCCGTCGCTGCGCGCGATCCGCGACGACGTGCCGGAGGAGGTCGATCGTTTCGTGCGTGCGTGTCTGGCCGCCGATCCGGAGGCGCGCCCTCACGCCGAAGGGATGGCGGACGCGCTCGGGGCGCTGGTCCGACGGCACGGCGACGGAGTGAGCGCGCGCGACGTGGCGCTGCTCGTGAGCCTGCACGTGGCGCGGCGCGATCGTGAGAAGGAAGCGCCGTCCGTGGTGGAGCTCGGGCTGGCGGAGCTGCTCGCGAGCGAGCTGGAGGACTTCGTCCAACAACAGCGCGGCGGAGAGGCTCCGCTCGATCCGCGCGAGTTCGAGCTCGGGCTCACGGGTGGACCGCGGCCCCGCGTGCGAGCACCACGGGGCGACTTCGACGACTGAGTGTTCGAACGCGTCGTCGTCGCGAGGGTTCGCCGACGACGGCTGCCGGCTCGGAGCGATGGCTCGCCCACGACCGCTCGCCCACGACCGCTCGCCCACGATCGCTCACCCAGTGGCTCGCACTACGGCTCGCCCGAGGCTCGCACTACAAGGCGGCGAACGCGGACCGGACGCCTTCCCAGAGCGCGAGGTGCCACGGCTTGCGGGGCGTCGGGGCGGGAAGCGAAGGCGGAGTCGCAGGCGCAGAGGCGTCGACCGTCGCGGCGAGCCCGTCGATGCCGTCGATCGGGAGCTCGACCGAGCGCGAGACCTCGAAGGCGTAGGGGAGCGTCGAGTCGCGTCGTTCGGGACGCGCGCTCGCCTCCACGACGTCGACCGCTTCGGTCGTGAACGCCGAGGTGGGCTCGTCGTCGCGGCCTTCGTAGCGGAAGTCGAGCACGAGGCTCGGGGTGCCGTCGCGCAGACAGACGCCGACGCTCGCGAGGGTCGCGGTGCGGCCGCGCTCGTCGCGCAGGCGTCGATCGAGGCGCAGGAACGGGAGCTCCTGTCGGAGCGTGAGGCCGCTGCGATCTTCGTGCGCGACCTGCGCGCGCACGGGCGAAGCGACACCTTCGAGGTAGAAGCGCGCCGCGCCGCTCGGCGTCGCGCTGGGGACGGTGGGCACGGTGTTCATACCCCCGAGAGGATCCGAAACGAACGGGGGCGTCCAGTTTTCGGCGAAGCACCCTTCGAGCTCCGGCTCGCTCGGACTTCGCACGGGTCACCCGAGCCGCTTCGCAGACCGACGCCGTGCGCTTCGCACGCCTGAGCCGTGCGCTTCGCACGCCTGAGCCGTGCGCTTCGCACGCCTGAGCCGCGCGCTCCGCAACCGGAGCCGCGCGCTCCGCACGCCTGTGCCGCGCGCTCTGCAACCGGAGCCGCGCGTTCCGACGTCGTGCCCCTCGAAGCCCTCGTCAGCGGCGGCGGCGCGCGCGGATCCAGAGCAGCCCGAGCAAGGGCAGCGCGCCCGCGCCGCTCGTGCCGCCCGCCGCGCAACCACCGCTCACCGTCGTGCGGTCGATCGGATCCGGATCCGTCGGGTCCGTGGGATCCATGGGATCGGTCGGCGTGGTCGGGGTCGTCCCGTCGCACGCGGGATCCACGCCGTCGCAGTCTTGGTCGACGCCGTCCTCGCACACGTCCTCCGCGCCCGGATGGATCAACGCGTCGGTGTCGTCGCAGTCCACGCTCGTGTTGTGGCCGTCGCCGTCCGCGTCGACCGGGCCGTCCACGCACACGCCGTCGGCGCAGCTCGACGCACACGCCTCGCGCTCCACGGATCCACCCACGCAGCGTGTGCGTGCCGAGCCGTCGCACGTCCAGGCCTCGCCGAGCCCGGCCGGGCACTCCGCGGGCACCACCGTCACGCGGATCTGGAGCTGCGCGTCGCCCGGCATCGCGAACCACGCCACGCCCTCGCGCACGAGGTTGAAGAACTGTGGGTAGTCGCCCACCGCAGCCGGGCCGCGCACCGTGAAGTTGAAGCGGCCGCTCTCACCCGGCGCGACCACACGATCGATCGTCGCCGCGCGGTTGGCGGCCACCCAGTCCGGACCGGCGAGCGGGCTCGCGACGTCGCGCGGCTCGGTGGTGCCGAGGAAGACCTCGCCCGGACGCCACGTCTCGGTGCCGGTGTTGCGCATCTCGAGGTAGCCCGCGACCTCTTGCCCGGGCTCGAGCTCGAAGGGATCGCGCGCGAGCGGGAAGCTCTGCGCGACGTACGCGGCGGAGAGCCCGGCGCCGGGGCCGACGTTCCAGAACTCCGCGCCCATCTCGCCGTACACGCCGGTGGTGTTGTCGCGGTAGTGCGCGTAGCGCTGGGTGAAGCACGAGTAGCTCGGCGCGCAGCCGTTGTAGTAGTGCGTGACGGTGCGAATCCACGCGTCCCAGCGGTCGTTGCCGATCCGCACGCCGTTCATCCACGCGATCGCCTGCTCGCGGTTGTCGACGCCCGGCACGTAGGCGGAGCGCACCACCATCGCGGTCGTGAAGTCGACCGCGGCCGCGACGTTGCCCGCGATGGAGAGGATGCGGTTGCCCTCGCGGCGCAGGGTGTCCTCGAAGGTGCCCGCGTCGAACTGGAACATGCCGAGGCCACCCTGGCGGATCGAGCACGGGCCGTCGCCCGCGCCGGCGACCACCGGGCCGCCACCACAATCGGCGCTGTTGGGCCCCTGACACGCCCAAGTGAGCTCCGACCAGCAGTGGCTCATTCGCGTTTCGGCGTCCGCGATGCCCGCGAGCAGCCAGCCTTGGGTGATCCCGTTGGCGGCGGCTGCATCACGAATCTGTCCGGCGCGCACCCGGCGCTCGGCCGCGGTGAGGAGCGAATGGACCGAGCCGACCTCTTCGGGGGCGTCCTGCCAGTCGATGGGCGGGGTGTCCGCGGTGCACGCGCCGACGAGGAGCGACACGGCGAGGAAGAGCGGGAACGAGCGGGCCGAGGGGAGGCGCGTCATGCCGGATGGAATCGCAACCCGCATACCAGAGTCGTCGGGGCCAGGATCGTGACGAGTTGTCGCGTCTACCCAACCTCCTGTGTCGCAAGTGCTCGAAACTACGATGCGCGAGCCTGGCGACACTCGACCCGCGCGGTGCGACGACCGTTCAGGACTTGGTCGACGCCGACGGCGAGGCCGCAGGCGCCGGCGGGGGCAAGGAGCTGCGCGGGGCCAGGGGTGGTGGGAGCGCGTCGGGGGCGCGGTCGTACCGGGCGGTGATGAGGCGCGCGCCACGCTTGAAGGTCACGTAGGACCAGAACCAGTTGAACATCACGATGAAGCGGTTCCGAAATCCGATCAGATAGAGCACGTGGATGAAGCACCAAGCCAGCCAAGCGAGCAGCCCGGTGAGCTTGACTCCGCCTTGAACCACCGCGCGCGAGCGGCCGATGGTGGCCATGATGCCTTTGTCGACGTAGCGAAAGGTCTTGCGCGGAAGTCGGCGTAGATCACGCGCGATCTGCTCCGCCACGAAGCGCCCTTGTTGCATCGCGACTGGCGCGACTCCGGGCAACGCTTCGGTCGCGCCCTCGGGTACGAACGCCGCGACGTCCCCGATCGCGAAGACCTCGGTCTGCCCGAGCGCCGCGCAGCTTCCGTCGACGACGATCCGCCCGCGCCGATCGAGCGTGACCCCGAGGGCCTTGGCGAGCGGCACCGGCTCCACGCCCGCGCCCCAGACCACGACCTCCGCCGCGATCGTCTCCGAGACTCCGTCGTGCACGAGCTCGATCGCACCTTCGCGCACCGACGCGACGCTGGTCCCGAAGCGGAGCTCCACCCCGAGCTCTCGGAGCTGATCGGCCGCGGAGTACGAGAGGTCGCGATCGAAAGGCGTCAGCACACGGTCCGCGCGCTCGACGAGCAGCACGCGGACGTCCGAGGGCGCGATGCGTTTGTAGTCGCCGACGAGCACCTGACGTCCGAGCTCGCTGATCGCGCCCGCCATCTCCACGCCGGTGGGACCACCGCCGACGACCACGAAGGTGAGCAGTCGACGGCGCGTCGCTTCGTCGGTCGCGCGCTCCGCCTCCTCGAAGGCGAGCAACACGCGCTCGCGGATGCGGATCGCGTCGCGCAGATCCTTGAGCCCGTGCGCGTGTGCGGCCCACTCGTCGTGTCCGAAGTAGCTCGTGCGCGCGCCGCACGCGACGATCATCCAGTCGTAGTCGAGCTCGGTGCCGTCGCGGAGCTTCGCGCGTCGTCGCTCGAGATCCGCGCCGACGACCTCTCCGAGCACCACGGAGACGTTCGGCTCGCGTCCGAGCACCCCGCGGATCGGTACCGCGATGGATCCGGGCGACAAGCTCGCGGTCGCCACCTGGTAGAGCAGCGGCTGAAACAGATGGTGGTTCTCACGGTCGACGATCGTCACGTCGACGTCGACGTCCCGCAGGCTCTTGGCGGCCTTCAAGCCTCCGAAGCCACCCCCGACGATCAGCACCCGCCGCCTGCGCGTCTCGCTCGCGTCCACGTGCCCTCGCTCCTGCTCCCCGAACGTCGGCGGAGACGCGGGCGAGCCTACTCTCGGAGCCGCCAGCGAGGACTCCGGGTTCCAAGGCACCGCGCGAAATGGACGAGATTGGCGCGTGTCGAGCGAATCTTGTGACGGCATCGCGCGCGAACGGTCGTCACCATGTCGGGGTGTCGTTCGACCGCCGTTCCAACCGCTCCGACTCGACGATGTCGCTCCGACGCGACGAGCGCGGGCTGAGCACGGTCGAGTACATCATCATCCTCGTCTTGATCGCGGTGATCGCGATCGTGGCGTGGAAACAGTTCGGGGAATCGGTGGAGTACCACGTGCGGGATTCCACCACTCAGATCAATCACCTCGGAGATTGATCCGGCATGGGTCGAGACCGGTCGAGCGGTGGCGAGCAGACACTGGCGACTCGAGTCTCCACGCGTACGGTCGATCGAGACCTGCCGTCACGATGAGCTCGTGACGTCGTCGTTCTTTGCGGTATCTGCGGTCTTTTCGCTCGATGCAGACGTCGGCACCCGGCTTGCTGACTCGCCCGAGCCGATGGAGCCGAGGTCCGAGTCGAAGAGACTCGAGACGAGCGAGCCGAGAGGGATCCAGTGCGTGCTCGGGCACGTACATGTCTTCGCCCGCGGGACACCACGCGCGCGGACGGAAGTTTCGGGAGAGGGAGACAGGGATGCAGACGAAGATCTGGCTCGTGGTCGTCGCGCTCGCGGCGCTCGGATGCAAGAGCGATCCTCCGGCGGTCCCACCGCCGGGTGACGAGACCATCCTCGAGGTGCTGAGGCCGCCGGTGCTGACCGAGGCGGCGGTGTTGCCCGAGCAGGACGCGAGCCTGATCGACGTCGACGTGCTCGAAGGCTCGCTCGTCTTCACCTACGACCGTCCGAACGCGACCGTGCCTTCGGTCGGCGCGGTGGTCGCGGGCGTGGAGGACGGCGGCTACCTGCGACGCGTGACCGCGGTCGAGAGCCTCTCCGACGTTCGCTTCACGCTCACGACCGAGCCGGCGCAGCTCGTCGACCTCTTCGAGGACGTGCACTTCCGCGCGCGCTTCGAGCCCGAGCGCGGCTCGTGGGTCGAAACCGGCACCGTCGGCGCGCGCAGCGACGCGCTCGGCGCGACCTTCAACCTCATCGACGACCTCCCGATCAGCGAGCAGTGCGGGATCGCGCCGGGTCAGAACCTCGAGGTGAAGGTGGAGCTCACGCCGCGCTTCGACGCCGAGATCGACGTCTTCCGCCGCACCCAGCGGCGCGTGCGCGTGGAGGTCGGCGGCGACGTGAAGGTCTCCGTCGAAGCGAAGAGCGGCGCAGGCATCGGGATCAACTGCGAGTTCGAGATCCCGGCCGAGCGCCTGCCTTCGCGCGAGTTCGTGAACACCTTCTTCGTCGGCTTCGTGCCCGTGATCGTCACGCACACGATCCAGACGGAGGTGAAGTTCGAGGCCGGCGCGAGCGTGTCGGCGGGCGAGGTCACGGGCACCGCGGAGGGCGGCTTCGGCTTCCGCGTGGGTGTGCTCTACGAGCAGGGCTCCGGCTGGAGCCCCATCGGCACCGCGAACAAGTTCGGGAGCGCGAACCTCGAGCTGACCGAGCAGGCCACCGCGACGGTGACCGCGAAGTTCCAGCCGGGCGTCTCGTACCTGCTCAAGATCTACGACGCGGCGGGCCCGCAGATCGCGCTGCGCCCGAACGTCGAAGGGGAGCTCACGGCCTCGCTCTGCACGTGGGAAGGCACGGTCACGGGAGGCTTCACGGCCTCGCTCGCGCCGAAGCTCGAGGTGCCGGTCTTCGACATCTCGCTGCTCGAGGTCGACTTCGATCTCGATCTCTTCAGCGGCGAGATCTGGAGCGGCGACGGTACCTTCCCGTGGTGCGAGGACGGCGGCGTGGTCGACGCGGGCGGGCGCGACGCCGGCATGAGCGGCGGCGACGCGGGCGTGCCGGGCGACGGTGGCGTGACGGATCCCTGCGCGGTGCACACGACCTGTGAGACCTGCAACCGGGCCGAAGGCTGCGGCTTCTGTCGGAGCAGCGGCCAGTGCACGAGCGACTCGCGGCGCGGCGAGTGCGGCGAGTGGCTC
>CALJLK010000342.1 GCA_937982655.1 uncultured Sandaracinus sp. | reverse complement strand
GGCGGGGCATTCCCCGCGCTACTCGCTCGACGCGCGCGCGGCGATCGAGCGGGGTCGCGCGGACGTGCGCGCGGTCTGCACGGCGGCGATGCGCGCGGAGGTGCCGCGCGTGATCTACACGTCGTCGATCGGGACGCTCGACGGATCGGTCGAGGGCCCGGTGAACGAGGACGATCGGACGCCCGAGCCGCCACTGGAGAGCGTCTACCGCGCGACGAAGTGGGCGATGGAAGAAGAGGTCGACGTCGCGCTCGCGCGTGGGCTCGACGTCGTGACGATCCTGCCCGGCGCATGCCTCGGTCCTTGGGACGTGCGGCTCGGCACGACGGGCGTGCTGGTCGCGCTGCTGAACCACGCGCTGCCGTGGTGGGTGGATGGCGTGGTGAACGTCGCGGACGTCCGCGACGTGGCGAACGCGCACGTGGCGGCGGCGGAGATGGCGCCGCGGGGAGCGCGCTACTGCTTCGGAGGGCACGCGACGACGATGCGCGTGCTCTTCGAGCAGATGTGCGCGCGATGGGCGCTGCCCTTTCCTGCCGAGGAGCTCGACGCGTCGAGCGCGCGCGAACGCGCGGACGCCGAGGAGCGCGAGGCGGCGCCGCGGCGCGGGCGGGTACCGATGCCGCGCGAGCTGGTGGATCTCGTGACGTGGGGTCGGCGCGTGGACTCGTCGCGCGCGGCGCTCGAGCTCGGGGTGGTCGCGCGCGATCACTGGACGACGCTGGAAGACGCGCGGCGGTGGCTCGAGCGCATGGGGCACGTGCCGAAGACCCTACCGAACACGATGCCGACGACCGTGCCGAGCACGATGCCGACGACCGTGCCGAAGACGATGCGCGCGAGCCGCGCGGAAGGAGCGAGCGATGAAGTCGATGAACGCGGAAGATCGAGCGCGACGTGTGCGCGAGACGATCGCGGAGCTGTTGGAGATCGACGTCGCGTCGGTGCGGGGTGAGCAACTGCTGCGCGAGGACCTCGGCATGGACTCGCTCACCAGCCTCGAGCTGCTCTCGACCTTGAGCCGCGAGATGAAGGTCGACCTCGAGATGGAGGACGCGATGGAGATCGTGACCGTCGACGACACCGTGCGTTTCGTGGAGCGGCACCTTGCATGCTGAGCGGACACGAGCGGTGAGCGTGGACCCCGAGCCCACGATCGAGACCGAGCACCTCGTCGCGGAGGTCGATCGAGTGCTCGGGGTGGAGGTCGACGCGCTCGAGAACGATCGACGCGGCGCGTTGCCGCGACGTCTCTTGGACGCGACGCGTGCGCTCGGGCTCTTCGGGATCTCGATTCCGAGCGAGCACGGCGGGCTGGGGCTCGGGTTGGTGCAGACGTGTCGGCTCGTCGCGGCCATCGCGCGCCACGATCGGTCGCTCGCGACCTGCGTCGGGCTCCACGCGGGGCTCGGCGCCACGCCGCTCGTGAGCCTCGGCACGGAGGCCCAGCGCGCGACCTGGCTGCCGAAGCTCGCGAGCGGAGAGACGATCGCGAGCTTCGCGGCGACCGAGGTGGGCGCGGGCTCGGATCTCTCGTCGATCGCGACCAGCTTCGAGGCGCACGACCGCGTCGCCACCGGGTCGGCGGGGTCAGCCGCCGACGTCGTCGTGCGCGGCGAGAAACAATACGTCACGAACGGGGCCCTCGCGGGGCTCGTGACGGTGCTCGCGCGCGAACGAGGGAGCCGCGGGGGCTACGCGCTGCTCGCGGTGCCACTGCCGCAGGCCGAGGTGCAGATCGGCGCGGAGGAGAAGAAGCTCGGACTGCGCGCGTCGTCGACGACGAGCCTCGGCTTCGAGGGCGCGCGAGGCGAGCGGCTCGGCGCGCCGGGCGGGGGGCTCCATCACGCGTACGAAGCGCTCGCGGTCGGGCGCACCGTGCTCAGCGCCGGCTGCGTGGGGACCGCGCGGCGCGCACTCGACGCGACGCTGACGCACGTCACGCACCGACGGCAGTTTCGTCGCGCGATCGGCGAATTCGGGGCGAGCCGCGCGCACGTCTCCGCGATGGCCGCGCGGCTCTTCGCGATGGAGGCGCTCGTCGATCACGTGGCGGGGCGCGATCACGGCGCGCTCGGCTCGCCTTCGGTGGTCGCGAAGATCTTCTGCAGCGAAGCCGCGAACGAGATCACGGATCGTGCGCTCCAGCTCCACGGCGCGATGGGCGTGCTGGAGGACGCAGGCGTCGCGCTGCTCGCACGCGACTGCCGGGTGACGCGCATCTTCGAAGGCGCGAACGACGTCTTGCTCGTGCACCTCGGCAGCGAGGTGCTCGCGCGCGGAGAGGTCCCGCGTTGGCACACGACCAGGCATCGTTCGGGCGACGCGCTGGCGGAGCGCTGGGAGGTGGCGGCGGGGGTGCTCGTCACGGTTCGCCAGCGCGTGAAGGAGTCTCTCGGGGTGCGCGCGGTGGAGCGGCAGGACTGCCTGCAAGCGCTCGCCCGCGCGTACGTGGGTCTCGCAGCCGCTTCATGCGCGATCGCGCGTGCGCACGTCGACGCGGACCTCGCCGAGCACGCGGCCAAGACCGCGATCGACGAGGCGCTGACCCAGCTCGCGAAGCTGCAACGCGGCGACGCGCACGTGGAGCTCGAGCGCGCGATCACCGACGACCTCTACGCGCGGGGCCGCCACTGGGTTTGGCCGACTACCCCTCGCACCGCGCGAAAGATCCCCCTCGCATGAAGATCCGATTCATCTACGCCTCGTTCCATCGGCACGCCGAAGATCACCCCGAGCTTCGCGAGCACGTCCCCTGCGACGAGTACTTCGGGCCGCCCTCGCTCGGGATCGCGTCGATCGCGGCCTTCACGCCGGACGAGCACGAGATCGATTTCCGCGACGATCGTTTCGAAGAACTCGGGCTCGACGACGACGTCGATCTCTTCGCGATCTCGTGCTTCACGCCGTCTTCGGTGCGTGCGATGGCGATCGCGGACGCAGTGCGGTCGCGCGGCAAGCCGGTCGTGATCGGCGGCATCTTCCCGAGCGTGCGGCCGCAGGAGGCGCTGCAGCACGCAACGGCGGTGATCGTCGGCGAAGGAGAGCTCTCGTGGCTGCGCGTGCTCGACGATCTGAAGCGCGGACGGCTCGGCGGGATCTACGAGGCGAGCGCGCCCTGCGATCTTCGTCGGCTGCCGCTGCCGCGGGTGGACCTCTACCTCGACAAGGAGTGCGACGCGTACCGACCGGACGACTACCCGGTGCAGCTCACGCGCGGGTGTCCGCTCAAGTGCAGCGCGTGCGCGGTGCCGCTGAGCCTCGGGCGCACGTTGCGCTACCTCCCGGTGGAGCACGTGGTGGGTCAGATCGATCAACTCGCCGCGCGCGGCAAGCTCGCGTCGCTCACGGAGGACACGAGCTTCTTCCCGGGCGCGCCGCGCAAACACTTCGAGCGCATCCTCGACGTGTACGTGGAGCGCGGAGAGGAGGCGCCCATCAGCTACGTGGGCATCAGCATGCCGCTCGTGCTCGCGACGGACGACGCGTTCCTGACGAAGATGCGGCGCGCGGGCGTGCGGATGTTCTATCTGGTCGGAGGTTTCGATCCGATCACGAAGGGCGCGTTCACGGGGACGAACCCACGCGCGCGCGAGAAGGCCGAGCTCGCGATCCGGCGCTGCCAAGAGCACGACATCGATCCCTACACGTCGTTCTTGGTCGGCAACGAGGAGGACGACGAGGGGGTCTTCGATCGCATGCTCGACTTCTGCGAGACGGTGTCGCTCGAGAAGGCGGAGTTCGCGATCCGCACGCCCTACCCCGGCACGCCGACCTGGCACGAGATGAACGACGCGGGGCGAATCCTCCACCGCGATTGGTCGAAGTACAACGACGCCAACGTGGTGTTCCGACCCGCGCAGATGTCGCCGGAGCGGCTCGAGCGTGGGTACCTCGAGCTCTGGCGCGACTTCTACGCGTCGCGGCGCGCGCTCTCGAAGCGCGATCACCGCGAAGCGACGATCCAGTTCTGAGCAGGTCGTTCGAGCGGGTCGTGGGGAACGCGTGGAGCTCGTGAAGGACGAGGTACGGATCGCTCGCGACGCGGGGGACGAAGCGGACGTCGCCGAACGTTCGGAGCTCGAGCCCCGATTCTCCGAGTACGACGTCGCGCGCGAGCGCCGCTTCGCGCGGCGTTGGCTCCTCGTGATCTACGCAATGATCCTCGGCATGGTCGCGCTCGGCGGGGTGACGCGGCTGACGGGATCGGGGCTCTCGATGGTCGCGTGGGAGCCGACGCGGGTGTTGCCGCCCCTGAGCGAGGCCGAATGGGCGGACGAGCTCGCGCGCTACCGCGCGTCGCCGCAAGGGCGCGAGACGAACGCGTGGATGGAGCTGGACGACTTCCAGCGCATCTTCGGGTGGGAGTACGCGCATCGCCTCGCGGGGCGGCTGCTCGGGGTGATCGCGTTCGTTCCGCTCCTCGCGTTCACGTGGCGACGGAGGCTGCCGCGCCGGAAGCTCGTCGCGGGCTGGGCCCTCCTCGCGCTCGGGGGACTGCAAGGCGCGCTCGGCTGGTGGATGGTGAAGAGCGGGCTCGTCGATCGGCCGGAGGTCGATCACTTCCGGCTCGCCGCGCACCTCACGCTCGCGTTCTTCGTGGCGCACGTGGCGCTCTTCCTCGCGATCCGTTGGGGTTCGAACACCGAGGCGGCGCCGAGCCCCTCCCCCGGTCTTCGCGTCACGACGTGGTTCGCGCTCGCTTCGGTGAGCGCACAGGTCGCGTGGGGTGCCTTCGTCGCGGGCAAACGCGCGGGGCTCGCGGCGCCGACCTTTCCGGGCTTCTTCGGTCGCTACGCGCCGACCGCGGTGCTCGGCGACGCGCCGCGCTGGCTCGAGGATCCGCTCGCGCTCCACTACGTGCATCGCGTGATCGCGCTCGCGCTCGTGGCGATCGCGATCGCGTTGGTGGCGCAGACGTGGTCCACGCCGCGGCTTCGGCGCAGCGCGCTCGGGGTGCTCACGGCGATGCTCGTGCAGATCGGGATCGGCGCGTGGGTGGTGCTGGCCTACGTGCCGACCGGCGCGGCGGTGCTGCATCAGGTGGTCGGCTTCGGCGTGGTCTCGCACCTCGTGGCCTTCGCGACCCGCGCGCGGGTGCTCGGGGGTCCGGCCGCCCGCGGTGCGAGCCCCTCGACGAGCCCAGCACCTGCGTGAGCTTTCGCCCGATCGGTTCGATCGACCTCGGTTCGCTTGATCGAGCGCAACCGATCCGACTTGCGACTGCTGGACGCTGAAGGGGCTTCGCCGACCCCACCTCGTCTCACTCGACCCACGACGGAGGACGCGCATGACGCTCCCGATCGATCTTCGGCTCGCTGCACGCGCTCTCCTCGATCGGCCTCCGCGGCGACCTCCGGCCCCAAGCTCGTTCCAGGCATCCAGGGCCCTCGACGTGGAGCTCCCTCGCCGACTTCCGCCGCTCCCGATCCGCCTCGCGCTCTGGGCGCTCGCGCTCACATCGCTCGCGCTCGGTTGCGAGCAGCCGCTTCCGGGCGAGGAGACCTACTACGATCGCGAGATCGCCCCCTCGCTCGTGGTGGGCTGTCAGATGACGACCTCGGGCTGTCATCTCGCGAACGAGCGCGGCAGCGCGCCGGGCAACCTCGATCTCGCGAGCTACGACTCGCTGCGGCGTCGCTACGACCTGCTCGTGCCCTACGGCCCCTACGCGCGGCCGATGCTCTTGCTGAAGACCGGCGAACCGGAGGCGATCACCGTCGACGTCCACGATCCGCCCGATCCCTCGCGACCCGACGTGCGCACGCTCGCGATCGAGACGGACATCCGGCACGCGGGTGGGCTCGGGCTCCCGCAAGGCTCGCTCGCGCGCGCGTCGATCCAACGCTGGCTCGCGGAGGGCTTCGATCGCCACGGCGCGATCCGCGAGCCTCCGCGCGCGGAGAACTCGGGCGAGTGCGCGCCGGGTGCGGGACACGCGCCGGGGTTCTCGGCCGACGACGTGCCCGACGCGACGCTCTTCGAGGCCTTCACGCGCGACGTGCAGCCGATCTTGAGCCAGCGCTGCGCGGGCGACGCCTGCCACGGCGCGGTGCTCGCGGACTTCCACCTCGCGTGCGACGAGACGGAAGAAGAGCGGCGCTGGAACTTCTGGATCGCGACGCGTTTCTTGGGCGATCCGATCGAACGTTCGGAGCTGCTCGCGAAGCCGCTCGCGGTCGCCGACGGCGGCGCGTTCCACGGCGGCGGCGACACCTTCGTGAACCGCGACGACCCGGAGTACCGTGCGATCGCCGGCTTCGCGACCGAGGTCGCCGAGCGCGCGCCCGCGTTGGTGCGCGACGACGACGTCTCCGACGGCTACCGCTACTTCGTCAACCGCGTGCAGCCGACGCTGGTGCGCAAGGGCTGCATGGCCCTCGCGTGTCACTCGCCGCTCTCGGTCGCGTTCCACCTGCGCGGCGGATCCAACGGCGCGTTCTCGCGCTTCTCGCGGCGGCTGAACTACGAGACGACCCTCTCGTTCCTCGCGCTCGAGTCGACCGATCCGAACCAGAGCCGCTTGATCGGCAAGAACCTGCACCCCGCGCACCTCGCGCCCGACGCGCACGGGATGCTCCACCGCGGCGGCGCGCTCCTCGAAGACTTCGGCGGGACGGCGGACGCCTCGGATTGCGAGGGCATCGACGCGCAGAACGATCCCTTCGACGAGGTGCCCGCGTACTGCGTGCTCCGTCATTGGCACGCGCTCGAGCGCGCGGCGCGGGTCGCCGCGGGGGAGCTCGACGAGGACGTGCACGCGATCGCCTTCGTCGCGCGGCCCCCGGGGATCGGCGATCCGACCGACTTCGACACCTACCGGCCGGGCGCGGATCTTCGTCTGGCGCCCGCGTCGACGGGAGCGGATGGCGCGCTGAGCGTGGAGGCCTCGCGCAGCGTGCTCGTTGCGTGTGGGCTCGAGGCGAGCAGCGCCGACGTGCGCCGGCCGCGCGTGCGTTGGGACGGTGGCGCGATCGCGTTCGCTGCGCGCACCTCCGCCGACACGCCGCTCCGGCTCTACGAGCTCGACCTCGCGACCGATCGTTGCGCGCCGATCGACACGCAGCGCGCGACCGATCGTGACGGCGACGTGCTCGTGCACGACCTCGATCCTGCCTACGCAGCGGACGGCTCGATCGTCTTCGCGTCCACCCGCGGCGACGCGCAGGGGCGCGCGACCCGAACGCCCGCGCGGCTGCAGCCGAACGCAGATCTCTACGTGCTCTCGCCCGATCGCGCCTCGGTTCGGCAATTGACCTTCCTGCTGAATCAAGAGCTCGCCCCGGGCTTCCTCGCGAACGGCCAGGTGATCTACACGGTGGAGAAGCGTGAGCTCGACTTCCACGTGCTCGCGCTACGGCGCCAGAACCTCGACGGCGGCGACTACCACCCGCTCTACGCGTCACGCACCTCGCTCGGCTTCGACGTCGCGCACGACGTGAGCGTGCTGCCGAACGGCAACGGGCTGTTTCTCGCGAGCGCGCTCGGCGCTCCGGACGGCGCAGGCTCGGTGCTCTCCTTCAACCGAAGCCTCGGGCCCGATCAAGAGGAGCGCGGGCTCTCGGAGCGCGGCTATTTCCCCTCGTCCCTCCGGCACTTGGCGAGCGCGCTGCACGGCGGACGTGGGCTCTACCGCTCGCCCTCGCCGCTGCCGAGTGGGCGCGTGCTGCTGGCGTGTGCACCCGACGCGAGCGCCGACGCGAGCGCGATCGACTTCGATCTCTGCGAGCTGGAGCCCCGCTCGGGCGCGCTGCGCCCGCTGCTCGGCGAAGCTGGCGTCGCGGAGCTCGACGCGGTCGCCGTCTACGCGCGGCCGAACCGCGGCGTGCTGGCGTCGGACGGCGGAGACGTGGAGCGGCCGATCGTGGACCCGGACGCGGACGACGCGTTGGTTCAGTTCAACGACTTCCCGATGATTCAATCGCTGATGTTCTCGAACACCCGCGAAGGTCGGCCGATCGATCACCGCATCGGGGGCTTCGAGGTGTGGGCCCATCGCCCTCCGCCGGCGGGGCTGTCGGCGCTCGAAGGCGCGAACGTGATCGCGGACTCGCGCGGCGCGTTCTACTCGGCGCCCTACCTGCTCGGCTTCGTGCCGCTCTACGCGGACGGCTCCACCTCGATGCGGATGCCGGGCGGGTTGCCGATCTCGTTCGCGATGACCGATCGCGACGGCGTGCCGCTGCCGATGATGGAGGGCGCACCCTTCGAAGGCATGGCGGTGCAGCGCGAGCACGAGCAGTACTACCCGGGCGAGCGGATCAAACGCTCCATCCCGCGCCGCTTCTTCAACACCGCGTGCGGGGGATGCCACGGCTCGATCACCGGCCGCGAGCTCGACGTCGCGATCGACGTCGACATCGTGACCGGCGCGTCGTCGACCGAAGCGCGCGGAGCGGAGCCACACGATCTGCGGCCGTGAGCGCCGCGTGAGCACACACCGCGCTTCCGTTGCGGAAGCCGCGACGAGTACGGGCGTGCGTTCTCGAGGCGCGCGCTCGTGTGGACCCCAGCGCGCACACGTGCGTTCTCGCGTTCCGTTGCGGAACCCACGATGGATGGCGACGCGTCCATTCGAAGGCGCGCTTCCTCACGTGTCCCCAGCGCGGATGATCCAGATCATCGATGCGGCGCAACCGCGGGTGCACCGTCGAGGGCATGGCGTTCCAAGCGCGCACCATCATCGAGCCCTTCAAGGTCCGTTGCGTCGAGCCGCTCCCGATGACCTCACGAGAGCACCGCGAGGCGAAGCTCCGCGAGGCACGCTTCAACCTCTTCGCGCTTCGCGCGGAGGACGTGACGATCGATCTCATGACCGACTCGGGCACGGGCGCGATGAGCCAGGCCCAGTGGTCGGCCTTGATGTCGGGCGACGAGTCCTACGCCGGGAGCCGCTCGTTCTTCGAGCTCGAGACGGTGGTGCGTGAGCTGACGGGGAAGAAGCACGTCATCCCGACCCATCAGGGGCGCGCGGCGGAGCGCATCCTCTTCGGCGCGATCGGTCGGCCGGGGTTGGTGATCCCCGCCAATGCGCACTTCGACACCACGCGCGCGAACGTGACGGCGTCGGGCTGCGAGGCGCTCGATCTGGTGATCGCGGAGGGCAACGATCCGCGCTCGCTGCACCCCTTCAAGGGCGACGTGGATCTGGCGCGCCTCGACGCGTTGCTCCGCGAGCGCGGCGCCTCGGTGCCGCTCGTGCTCGTCACGGTGACGAACAACACCGGCGGAGGTCAGCCCGTGTCGATGGGGAACCTCCGCGCGGTGCGTGAGCTCTGCACCCGTCACGCAGTACCGCTCTTCCTCGACTGCGCGCGCTTCGCGGAGAACGCGTACTTCATCAAGACGCGCGAGGCGGGCTTCGCGGATCGCAGCGTGGAGTCGATCGCGCAGGAGATGTTCCGCCTCGCCGACGGCGCGCTGATGAGCGCGAAGAAGGACGGGCTCGTGAACATCGGCGGGTTCCTCGCGCTCGACGACGACGCGTGGGCGCGCACCTGCCGCAGCGCGCTGATCCTCACGGAGGGCTTCCCGACCTACGGCGGCCTCGCGGGCCGTGACCTCGCCGCCCTCGCGGTCGGCCTGCGCGAGGTGCTCGACGAGCGCTACCTCGACTACCGCATCGCCTCCGTGCGCTACCTGCACGACCACCTCGCGCGCCTCGGGGTGCCGCTCTTGAGCCCGCCCGGTGGGCACGCGGTCTACCTCGACGGGCGCGCGTTCCTTCCGCACGTCGCGCCCGAAGATCTCCCGGGGCAGGCGCTCTCGATCGCGCTCTACCGCGAGGCCGGGATTCGCGCGGTCGAGATCGGCACCGTGATGTTCGGGCGCACCGGCGAGGACGGACGGCAGATCCCTTCGCCGATGGATCTCGTGCGCCTCGCGCTGCCACGGCGCGTCTACACGCAGAGCCACGTCGACTACGTGATCGAAGCGGTCGGCTACGTCTTCGAGCGCCGCGCGGAGCTCGGCGGCTATCGCATCGTCGACGAGCCACCCACGCTGCGGCACTTCGATTGTGGCTTCGAGCCGGCGAGCGCAGCGTCGAGCACGGCTTCGATCGGCGCCGTTTCGACGCGGGATTGGCAGGCCATCTCGGACGCACGGAGGGGGACATGAACGACGACCGGCGATACCTGCGGCTCTTGGTCTCCGACGATCCGATCGCAGCCGAGCCGGTAGAGCGCTGCACGCAATACGCGGCGGCGTGTCCCGACTGTCCGGGCTCGCGGCTCGGCGTGTTGGAGCCGCTCGTCGGCACCACGAAAGAGGCGTGCGCGTTCTCGACCGCGCACCTCGCGTCGCGCCAACCGATCCCGCTCGCGTGGGGCTCGTTCGGGGTGGCGCTCGTACGGCGCGGCGTCGTGGTCCGGCAGCGCATCGACTCCGACGGACACGCGACCTCGATCGACGCAGCGGGACCGGGCTGCTTGCTGCCCTTCGAGGGAGACGCGCACGGCTACGCGGTCGGCGACGTGATCGTGTGTCTCTGCCCGCGCGACACGCTCGATCGGGCGCTGCGCGGCGCGACGGTCGGGCAGGATCTCGTCACGCTCCACCGCACGGCCCTCGCGCGCGTCGAGCGCATGACCGAAGCGCGCGGAGCGAGCTCCGGTCTGCGCAAGGTCGCGCGCTGTCTGGTCGCGCTCGCGGAGACGCTCTCGCCGCCACGCGTCCGCGACGACCTCCCCGCGGGCTTCCAGCAGCGTGATCTCGGCGCGCTCATCGGCATGCGGCACGAGAGCGTGTGCCGCGCGCTCGGCGTGTTGGAGCGCGAGGGGCTGCTCGGACGCAGCGGCGCAGGCTCGATCGAGCGACTCTCGCTGGACGGGTTGCGAGCGGTCTGAGCGGTCGGCGGTCGGCGGTCGGCGGTCGGCGGTCGGAGCGGTCTCGTCGGAGCGTGCGCGTCGCGCCGCGATCGCGACGTCGACGATCACGACCACGCAGAGTGACGTGCGAGCGCCTCGACGACGACGCTCACTCCTGCGTGCCGCCGAAGGTTCGACGGACGTAGGAGAGCGCGTCGCGGATCTGGACCTCGGTCAGGATGTCTTTGTGGGGCGGCATCGCGGGCGAGGTCGTGAGGATGCCTTCGCGGATCGAGTGCAGCAGGGTGTCGTTGTTCTTCGCGAGGCGGCGGCGATCGTCGACGAGGTTTGCACCGGTGATGCCGCCGTTGCCTTTGCCGTCGGCCGCGTGACACGCGAGGCAGCTCGCACGGTAGACCTCTTCGCCCGCGACGGGGTCGCCGGGCAAGGAGTGATCGCCCTGGTACTCGGGCGCGTTCGGATCGAAGTCGGCGCCTCCCATCGCGCTGGCCCCACCCATCGCGCTCGCACCGCCCATCGCGCTGGCGGTCGTGGTCGCGGCGGTGTCGGTCGTCGGGGCGACCTCGCTCGACGCTTCCTCTCCTCCACACGCGGCGAAGAGTGCGAGCACGGCGCTCACGCTCGCGATCACGACGCGACGGCGGGTCGCGCGAAGAACCAGCATCGGACGACCGATGGGGCGACGAAGCAACGGGCGGGACATCTTTCTCTCCTTCGTCTCGAGACCGCGGGCTCGACGACGCTCCTGGGTGACGACTCTCGGGCGCACGCTCGTTCGGCGCGCTCTCAGGGGTGGCGCGCGAGCGCGCGCATCGCTTCGTTCCAACGCATCGCGCGACCGCTCACGCGCGTCGCGACCGCGCTCGCGTCGGCTTCGCGCTCGTACGCGAGGGCCGGCGTGCCCATCACGCGGCGCTCGAGGCCGAGCACGTAGTGCGCGTCGGCCGCCGGTGACCAGGGCCGAAGTCCGACGTCGTGCAGCGCCGGATCGAGATCCGCCGGCAGCGTCTCGACCCACGTGTGCACCAACGCGCCGTGGCGCGAAGGCACTTCCTGGTAGGCGACGAGATCCGCGAGCGAGCAGAAGAACGCGCGGGTCCCGTCCGCGTGCACGACCTGCGCACGCGGCGAGGGCTCGTCGCGCACGATCATCCCGCAGGCCGCGCACTCCTGGCCGTCGAGCGGCTCGGGCGTGGTGGGGATCGCACGCGCCTCGTCGGCTCCACAGGCGGCGGCGAGCCCGAGCATCGCGCTCCAGAGCAGCGAGCGCGCGTGCGTGCGCTCGCGAGCCATCGAGTCGAACGAGCGCTTCATCGCAGGGCCCTCCGCGACAAGGCCGCCGCGCTGAGCGCGATCGGGCCGAAGATCCACGCGCACCAGATCGCGCCTCGCGCGGACGCGCTCGGCAACGAGACGTCGAGCCCGAGATCGGTGAGCGCGTTTTCGCCGCCGAGGCTCGCGAGGAGCGAGACGCGGTAGAGACCGGTCGGGTTGCCGACCACGAGCGAGCTCACGAGCTCGTCGCCGATCGCGCCTTCGGTCGCCACGAGGATCGCGAGCAAGCCGAGGTCGTAGAAGAAGACGAACAAGAACCAGATCGCGACCACCACGCTGGCCGCGGTCGATTGGCGCGAGACGAGGGTCGAGACGAGCAGGCCGACCGAGACGAACGCGAGCCCGAGGGCCATGGTGGGTCCGAGCAGCGCGGCGAGGGTGCGGGCCTCGCCGGGAGCGGCGGCGAGCATCGCGGCGCCGAGGCCGAGGCCGACCGCGAGGCAGAGCGCGAGCGCGCGACCCACGAACTTGCCGACGATCACCTCGGTGCGTGCGACCGGCATCGAGAGGAGCAGCCCGAGGGTGTTTCGCTCGCGCTCGCCGACGATCGCGTCGTACCCGAGGGCGAGCGCGACCAGCGGCACGAAGAGGCTCGCGAGGGTGACGAGGCTCGGCCCCGTGATCGCCGCCGCGTTGCCTTCCGCGCTGCGGCCGTAGAGCCCGACCGCCGAGGCGAGGAGCGCGAAGAGCGCGCTGATGACGAGCACCCAACGATCGCGGGTGCGCTCGCGCAGCTCGTGGAACGCGAGCGCGCGGCCGACGCGGAAGGGGAACGCGAAGATGGGCGCAGGTGCGCGTTCGGACCGTTCGGTCGAGGACGTCATGCGGCCTCCGAGAGCAAGCGCCGGTACACCTCGTCGAAGGGAGGCGGCACGATCTGAAGATCCGCGATGCCCGCGCGATGGGCGGCGTCGAGGTCGAGGAGCTCGAGCAGCCGCGAAGGCTGCACGTCGAGCTCGAGCGCGCGCGCACCACGAACGGGCGCGAACGTGCCCACGCGCTCGAGCGCTCGGACGAGCGCGTCGCGATCGGCGTCGGCGCGCGGCGCGACCTTCACCCGCACCGGCAGGGCCGCGCGTTCGCGCAGACTCGTCGGATCGCCGAGCGCGACGAGCTGGCCGCGCGCGAGCAGACCGAGCCGATCGACGCGCGACTCGAGGAGCGCGATCTCGTGGCTCGCGAGCAGCACCACGCAGCCGGCCGCGCGGTGCTCGTCGAGCACCGACCACAACAGCGTGAGCGCGTCTTGGTCGAGGCCTCCCGTGGGCTCGTCGAGCACGAGCAGCTCGCAGGGCGCGACGAGCGCGACCGCGAGCCCGAGGCGCTGCCGCATGCCGCGCGAGTAGCCGCGCACGAGGCGCGATCGAGCGTCCGCGAGGCCGACGCGCTCGAGGACCTCGTCGATCCGCTTCTTGGGCGCGCCGCGCGCAGCGGCGAAGAACGAGACGACCTCGCGCCCGGTGGACGACTCGGAGAACGCGACCGACTCCGGCAGGTAGCCGAGGCGCGCGCGAAACGCGCGGTCGGCGCGGACGGGCGCGCCGTCGACGCGCAAGGTCCCGCGGGTCGGCGCGACGAGCCCGAGCAGCACCCGGATGAGGGTCGACTTGCCGGCCCCGTTCGGGCCCGCGAGGAGGAAGACCTCCCCCGCGCGGAGCTCGAGGCTCGTGCCACGAAGCGCCTCGATTCGACCGAAGCGAACCGCGACGTCCTCGAGCGTGAGCCGTTGCATGGCTCACGGTCTACGGGGTGCAGCTGGTGCGCTCCATGACGTGGATCATTCGCGCGAGGTGGGCGTGAGGCGCATCACCGGGTGGGAGGGCTCAATGCGCGAAGCGATCGTCCGTCGTGCCGATCTCGCGGGCGCGGGCGCTGCGCTCGCCTTCGGGCAGGCCGGCCGCTTCGCGCGCGAGGACGAACGAGCGATGAGGACGGACGCGCGGCGCGTGATCGATGACCGTGAAGTTGCGCAGGAGCGGCATGCGCTGCTCGAGGTGGGTGAGGAGCTCGAGGGCGGGGCTGCGCAAGAGCAAGATCGCGATGGGGTGACGCTCCACGAGCGCGTGACCGAACGCGTCGACCCGGTACGGGCGATCACCGACCCCGTCGTGGTCCTGATCCCAACCCACGTAGTCGCTGTAGTGGTTGCCGGGCGCGTCGAGGCCCCACTCCAGATCGCGTCGGCCCACGTAGGCGATCTGACGCGCGTTGCCGACGAAGTCGTTCCCGGTGAAGACGTCGCCCACCATCAGCGCGCCCCAGAGCTTGGCGCCCACGTCGTTGTGACCGACGGTGTTGTTCTCGATGCGCTCGCGGAGCGAGTTGTAGACGAAGAGGCCTTGGCCGTTGTCGAGCAGGAGGTTGTCGCGGATCAGGCAGTCTTGTCCGTCGCGCAAGAGCATGCCCGCGCGTCGGTTTCCAGTGGCGACGTTGCCGACCACCTCGAGCTCGTGGCTCTGCATCAGCGCGTAGCCGGCGAGGCTGTCGCGCACCGCGTTGTTCCGCAGACGGTTGCGGTGCGACCACATGTAGTGGACGCCGTAGCGCGTTCGTTCGATTCGGTTGCCTTCGATGAGGCTGTCGTCGGTGGCGCCGATGAAGAGCCCGTCGCGCGAGCCGCGCACCGCGTTGTCGCGGATCACCACGTGCGAGGCGTCGTGGAAGTGGATGCCGTTGCCGCGATCGGCCTCCCGCACGTGAGCGCGCCCCTCGACGTCGTTGCCGAGGATCTGCGCGAAGTCCGACTCTTGGACGTAGATGCCGAAGGCGCAGTCGCGCACGCGCAGGTTCTCCACCGTGACGTGCTCCGCGGTCGGCGCGGTCCACACACACGCGTGGAACGCGCCGAGATCCGCGCCGCTGCCGCGCACCTCGAGATCGCGGATCACCACGTGCGGCGCGATCACCGCGATCACCTGTCCTTCGCCGCCACCGTCGATCACGCCGCCCGCCCCGCGCAGGGTGATCGTCCGCTCGATGCGGAGGTTCGCGCGCCAGGTCCCGGGCGGCACCTCGACCACGTCGCCTTCGCGGGCGCGCGCGACCACGCGTTCGAGCGACTCCGACTTGGTCGGGCGAAGGATCTCCGCCCGCGCAGGCAACGCGAACGAAGCCAAGAGCACGAGCGCGATCAGCGTCCGGGTCGCCATGGGACTCGCTCCTCGTCGCGCCGCAGCTTCGCGAGGCGCTCCTCGTCGCGCGCGCCGCGCTCGTGCTTGGCCATCAGGCGATCGAGCCCCACCAGCGGCGGGCAGCGGTCGCGATCGTTGAAGGTCTGCTCGCACTCCATGCAGCTC
>CALJLK010000341.1 GCA_937982655.1 uncultured Sandaracinus sp. | reverse complement strand
GGGCGAACACCAGGGTTCCAAGGGGCGGAGCCCCTTGGCCCGCGGAGCGTCCGAGCGCCGACCCGAAGCAAAGCCGAAGGCGTAGCGCAGGGTTGGCGTGAGGAGGGGGTCGCGGGGATCTCCCCGCGCTCCGTGAGCGAAGGCCGAAGGCCGCAGCGAACACAAAAGGGATCTCCCCGCGCTCCGTGAGCGAAGGCCGAAGGTCGAAGCGAACACGACAACGCGAACACAACAACGTGGACCCCCGACCTTCGCTTGGCCTACCGTCTCGGCGTCATGGGCGTGGGCTTTCGTTTCCGACAGACCCTCCGCGGCACGCATCACCGCGTCGTCGACCCCGGCGTCGAGCGACCCGCGACCTTGGACGTGGAGATCGAGCTCCCGCTCGCGCGGCTCGTGCGTCGCGACCTCGGCCGCCTCCGCGGGACGTTCGACGCGCCGGGCCTCGCGGACGAAGCGACGCTCGATGGCGCGTTCTTGCTCGATCTGCTCGACGGAAAGATCACGTACGACTTCCACTTCACGGCGGTCGACGGCCGGGAGCGGCGGTTCCACGGCGAGACGGAGTTCGAGCTCCGGCACCCGATCCGGACCCTCGAAGACGTGATCGGCCGCGTGTGGGACGACGAGCGCGAAGAAGCCCGGGTGCTCTTGAGCGTGCCGGTGGTCGACGGAACGTGGCGCCTCCTGCGAACCCTGCAGGCGAGCTTTTCACGTCGCGTCGGGTGAGCGGTGACGCGCTGCTCCAAGCGCTGACGCGCTGCGGCAAGAACTCGCGTGGCGCCGACTCCATTTAACGGGTGGGAAACCTCCCGGAAACATTCGGCGGGTACATCCTCCTCACCCAACGCCGTCCGTTCACCGGCGGCCGACGACCCTGCTCACCCCTGCTCGACGAACCCTGCCCGACGAGACGCTGCGCAGCGCGAGCCTCTGGAGACACGCATGAAGAAGGTCGAAGCCATCATCAAGCCCTTCAAGCTCGACGAGGTGAAGGACGCGCTCGGCGAGGCCGGTGTGAAGGGCATGACGGTGACCGAGGTGAAGGGCTTCGGCCGCACGGGTGGCAAGCGCGAGGTCTACCGAGGCTCGGCCTACGTCGTCGACTTCGTCCCGAAGGTCAAGGTCGAGGTCGTGGTGCCGGACAGCCTCGTGGCAGCGGTCATCGAGGCGATCGAAAAGGCCGCCCGCACCGGTCGCATCGGCGACGGCAAGATCTTCGTTTCTTCCATCGAAGAAGCGGTCCGCATCCGCACGGGCGAGCGCGGCGAAGAAGCCGTCTGACGGCGGACGCGCTCGGACGGCGCGGTCGAATGACGCACGAGGGTGTGCGAAGGGTCTGCACCGAGCCGCGCGCTCTGGACCCGAGATTGACGCTCCCCACGAGGGGCAGCGAAGGCACGACTGCGTGCCGCCGAGGGCACCCGCCCCGGACTCGAGACGACAGCTACAGCGTGTGTGACGAAAGCGAGGGAGCATGAGCGGCACGAAGACTCCGAAGGACGTTCTGGAGCTCGCGAAGGCGAAGGGCGCGGTCATGGTGGACCTGCGCTTCATCGACATGCCCGGCGTGTGGCAGCACACCTCGGTGCCCATCCACCGCCTCGACGAGGCGGCGTTCGAGGACGGCTTCGGCTTCGACGGCTCGTCGATCCGCGGCTACCAGCCGATCAACGCCTCCGACATGCTCATCATGCCGGACCCGACGACGGCGAAGATGGACCCGTTCACCAAGCACCCGACGCTGGTGGTGAGCTGCGACATCGTGGACCCGATCACGCGTGAGCCCTACGCGCGCGATCCGCGCTACATCGCGAAGAAGGCCGAGGCGTACCTCAAGTCGACCGGCATCGCGGACACCGTCTACATCGGTCCGGAAGCCGAATTCTTCGTCTTCGACGACGTGCGTTACAGCTCGAAGCCGAACGCACAGTTCTTCGAGGTGGACTCGGTCGAGGCCGTTTGGAACACGGGCAACGGCGAAGGTCCGAACGGCGATCAGCCGAACCTCGGGTACAAGATCCCCTTCAAGGGCGGCTACTTCCCGGTCATGCCGACCGACACGCTGATGGATCTGCGCACGGAGATGTCGCTGATCCTCATGCAGCTCGGCTACGAGGTCGAGGTTCAGCACCACGAGGTCGCGACCGCCGGTCAGTGCGAGATCGACATGCGTTTCGACACGCTGACGGTCATGGCCGACCAGCTCATGTGGTTCAAGTACGTCGTGAAGAACTGCGCGCGCCAGGCGGGCAAGGTCGCGACGTTCATGCCGAAGCCGATGTACGGCGACAACGGCAACGGCATGCACGTGCACCAGTCGCTCTGGAAGGACGGCAAGCCGCTCTTCGCGGGTGACGGCTACGCGGGCATGAGCCAGATGGCGCTCTACTACATCGGCGGTCTGCTCAAGCACGCCCCGGCTCTCTGCGCGCTCACGAACCCGACGATCAACAGCTACCGTCGTCTGGTCCCCGGCTACGAGGCGCCCGTCAATCTCGCGTACAGCTCGCGTAACCGCTCGGCGTCCATCCGAATTCCGACCTATTCTCAGTCGCCGAAGGCCAAGCGCCTCGAGGCGCGTTTCCCGGATTCGTCGGGCAACCCGTACCTCCAGTTCGCCGCCATGCTCATGGCCGGTCTCGACGGCATCCAGAACAAGATCGACCCGGGCGATCCGTTCGACAAGGATCTCTACTCGCTCAGCCCCGAGGAGCTCAAGGACGTCCCGACGGTCCCGCACTCGCTCGAGCTCGCGCTCGAGGCGCTCGAGAAGGATCACGAGTTCCTCCTCAAGGGCGACGTCTTCACGAAGGACCTGCTCGACGAGTGGGCGAGCCTGAAGAAGACCGCCGAGATCGACCCGTTCCGGCTTCGTCCGACCCCGCTCGAGTACGAGCTCTACTTCGGGATTTGACGATCGGATCCGCGCGTGAGCGCGGAGTCGGCGAAGACCGCGAGGCGCACGAGCGCTTCGCGGTCTTCGCGTTTCCGTCGTGCGCGGGCTCGCGTTCGGGCGTCGTCCGAACCTTCGCTCGGGCCCGAGCCGCCGATCGCCCACGTTCGTTGACGGCCTGCGCGGCCCTCGGATAGCATCGCTCGTCACGATTTCCCGTGCTGTTCCCGCAGTTTCGCGGCTTTGCGGGTCCGACGAGCCACGCAACCCATGATCGATCCCGCGCGTCTCACCGCCGAGCTCCTCGAAGTCCTCCCTCGCAAGCAGATCAGCCGCGCGATGGGCAAAGCGGCGGACCTACGGGCGCCCCGGCCCGTGCTCGGCTCCGCGATCGACGCCTTCGCGAAGGCCTACGGGATCGACCTCGACGAGGCGATCGTACCGCGCGAAGGCTTCGCTACGTTCGACGACTTCTTCACCCGTCGGCTCAAGCCCGGCGCGCGTCCCGTCGACGCCGACCCGCTCGCGGTCGTCTCGCCCGCCGACGGGAAGGTCGAAGATCTCGGCGCGATCGATCCGAGCGGCGCGCTCCTCGTGAAGGGCAAGCGGTACACGGTCGCCGAGCTCGTCGGTGACGTCGACGACGCACGGCGCTACGCGGGCGGCCACTACTTCATCGTCTACCTCTCGCCCCGCGACTACCACCGCGTGCACTCGCCCGTCGGCGGACCGGTCGCGTCGATGCGCCACGTGGGCGGCACGCTCTTTCCGGTGAACTCGATCGGCATTCGCCACGTGCCCCAGCTCTTCGCGGTGAACGAGCGCGTCGCGGTGGAGCAGCGCTCCGAGCACCACGGCCCCGTCACCACGATCTTGGTCGGCGCCATCGGCGTGGGGCGCATCTCGGTTTCGTTCGACGACGTGCTCACGAACGTCGCGGGCAGTCAGCCGGGGGTTCGTCGCTACGGCGAGGATGGGCCGCCTCTCGATCGCGCGGAGGAGCTCGGAACGTTCCACCTCGGCTCTACGGCGATCGTCTTCGTCGGTCCGAGCCGTCGCCTCCGCTTCGTCGTCGAGCCGGGAGCGCGCGTTCGCGTGGGTGAGGCGGTCCTGCGCGTCGTGGAGGGTGGATGAGCGCCGACGACGAGCTGCGTCGGCGTCGCAAGCGTCGAGCGCTCCGCGTGCCGGTGGACGAAGTGCCGCGGCGGAGCGCGATCAGCGGCTTTCCGCCTGCGCCCGAGCCCACGCTCGCCGCTCGACCCAGCCATGTGAGCCCCAGCAGCCCGAGCGATCCGCGGCCCACGGCGGCCGAGTCGTTCGACGACGTCGAGGAGCTCGACGCCTTCGAGGAGATCACCTCGGAGCTCGATCTCGGTGAAGGTCGCGTGGCGCACCCCGACTCGCCGAGCTCGATCGAGGCGGAGGTGCCGTCGGACGAGCTCGACGTCGAGCCCGAGG
>CALJLK010000340.1 GCA_937982655.1 uncultured Sandaracinus sp. | reverse complement strand
GTGTTCGTCGTCACGGTGCCGACGCCCATCGACGGCAATCGACAGCCGGACCTCGAGCCGAACGCCGGTCCCGGGTTCGAGCACGCTCCGCCGCTGCCGCCGGTCGGGCCACGCGTGCCGGCGGTGCCGTAACCGCCGCCCGTGCCGCCATTGAAGCCGCCGGTGCAGAAGAAGCCGTTCTGACCCGCACCCTCCGTGCCGAAGCCGGTCGCCGCGACCGCGATCGATCCACCCGCCTGCACGGTGATGCTGCGCGCGCGCAGCGTGAGATCGCCGGCGGGACTCCGAAGCGTCGCGCCACTGCGCACGAGCACGTCGCCGTCGACCCAGACGTCGCCGTCGAGCTCGGTGTCGGTCGCGACGTCGAGCCTGTCGAGCGCGCAGGTGCCGTAGGCGCAGAAGGTCGAGCAGGTCTCGACGACGCTCCACGCGGTGCCCTCGGCCGAGCAGCGCTCCACGCGATCGCCGTTGCAGCGTTGCTCAGCGGGCTCACACGCACCGACGCAGAGGCCGGCCTCGCAGCCCGTCGCGCAGGTCTGCACGAAGAGCCACGCGGTCCCGGAGCTGTTGCAGACCTCGACCCCACGCCCGTTGCAGCGATACGCGCTCGGCGTGCAGGTCACGCTCGTCACGCACGCGCCCGCGCGGCAGTCGAGCGCGCACATCTCGTCGAGCACGAAGGCTCCTCCTTCGCAGACCTCGACCGAAGCCCCGCTGCAACGACGTGCGCCGTCGGTGCAGGCGCCGGTGCCACCGTCGGTCCCGGTGCCGCCGCCGTCGGTGCCCGTTCCGCCGTCCGTCCCGACGCTGCCGTCGGTTTCCGTACCGCCGCCGTCGGTCCCCGTCCCACCGCCATCGTCCACGGCACCGTCGATCCCCGTTCCGCCGTCCAGGTCCGACACACAGCCGCGCCCAGGGTCGCAGACGCCCCCACCACAGATCGCGTCCACCGGCGCGTGCCGACAGAAGCCATCCACTCCGCACGAGTCGACCGTGCAGTCGTGGGTGTCGACGCAGTGCTCGTCGATCGTGCAGGGCTCCCCGGTGCCAGGAGGCCCGTCGTCGCCTCCGCACGCGACGAAGACGACGAAGGAGAGCAGCACGATGGAGCGAAGCGACGTGGACATGGATTACCTCGGCGCCTCGCATACGAGACTCGCGCCGAGGACCTTCCCCGCTGAGCACCGGGAACGAAGTGAACGCCGGAGGCCCGACCTCGTGGACCTCCGGCGCTCGTGCGGTGTGGGAGTGGTTTCTGAGGTCTGTTCCACGACGCCCGCGAACGAGCGTCGAAGTCCGTGGTGCCCGGCGTGGTGCCCGGCGTGGCGCTCGCGTCGTGCTCCGCGTGGTCAGCCGAAGCTCTCGTCGCCTGCGGCGCGAATCGCCTCGTAGTCGTGCGCGCACTTCATGCAGGCCCGCGCTTCTTTCGCGATCTCGTAGCCGGCGCCGCCCGGATCGTCGGCCACGCGCGCCTTTCGCCCGACGCGAAGGCGCTGGGCCTTGGGGCGGCTCGGATACTCCGCGGGACGCGTCTCGACGGTGACCATCACACACTTCTCGCGCGGCGGAACGACCCGCGGGCCGCGGCCCTTCAGCTCGGGAACCAACGCACAGAGCTCACAACGAAACATTCGTGCCTTCTTTCGAATCGATCGGTGGGTCAATCAAACGTGGGAGACGCACTCGACGCCTGCTTGGAGCTCGAGCGGAAGCTCGGCCCACTTCGGGAACGGATCGGGCAACGCGCGCCAGCTCTTGGGCCCGAGCGCCATCTCGCCCGAGAGCACCGTGACGGGCAGACGGGCGGTCGCGGAAGACGAAGTACCGGTGCTCGCACCGACCTCGGAGGGCGCTCGACTCATGCCCGATCGGTACCGCATCGAGAATGTAAACGCAATCGAATTGCAAAAGAATCCCTGTCGCGACATCTTGCCCGGATGTCGATGTCTGCGTCCGAACCCGTCCTCGTCGGAACGAGCTCCGGCTCATCTGCCCCGACTTCCGCGTCCGCTTCGCCAGCTTCTTCGCCGGTCGAGCCCCCGCGACCCGCGCTGCGGGACGAAGCAGTCCACGAGCCCACGAGCGGTGAGCCCGCGGTGCTCTCGCGCATCGCGAACCGCGGGGTCGGGCTCACAATCTGGGAGCGCGATCTTCCCGACGGTCTCTCCGAGGCGGTCGCGGCTTGGGCCATGCGTCGTCCCGAGCCCTTCGACGGAGCGCTCGACGTACCGAAGCTCGACGTGTCGCCGTGGATCTCGGGGATGCAGGGCCCGCTGCGCGAGTGGATGGAGCGGGACCTGCGCGATCTCGCGACGCGCCTCGCGCTTGCGGGAGGCGGCGCGCGTTCGCTGCGATTCTTCTTCGGTCCCGTGCGCGACGATCGCTGCCGACGCTTCCACCACGACTACGTACAGCTTCGGCTCGTGACGACGTACGCGGGACCCGGCACCGAGTGGGCGCCCGAACGCGAGGTCGATCGCGAGGCCATGGCGCGCGAGTGGTGCTGCGTCGACGACGCCAACCGCGCGATCGTCGCGCCGGAGCGCGTGCGGCACGCGAACGTGGGCGACGTGCTCATCCTCAAGGGCGCGCACCATCGGACGAGCGCGGGGAAGGGCGCGGTGCACCGCTCGCCGCCGCTCGGCGACGCCACGCGCGTCGTGCTCATCGCGTCGGTGCTTTGATCCCGTGACGGTCGGCGCCGTGCCCACGCGTGATCGTCGGCGCCGTGATCGCGTCCGGCGAGCGCGCTCGCCAGAAGGCCCTCGTAGAACGGAACGCGAGCCAGAGCGCAGATGCATCTCGGCGAGATCCCGGCGGAGGGTTCGGCTCGGAAAGCCTCGTGAGGACGTGTGATTTGCCCTGGAACCTGCAGAGCTCGTCGTTCAAACAGCGGCGTGCTCTTCCCGACGCTCCGTTCGGTCGACCTGCGTGTCGGCACGTTGTCCCTGCTCACGTTGCTCGGCTCACTCGTCGCGAGCTGCAAGGAACCACCGCGGCTTCCGGTGGGTGCGGCCTGTTCGGCGGACGGCGAGTGCGAGTCGGAACTCTGCGTGATGGAGCCGTTCGTCGGCGCGACCTGCAAGGATCCATGCGGCGGCAACGATTCGAACTGCCCGAGCGGCCAGCGATGCAGCGGTCGCGCGGCGGGCTACGTCGCGTACTGCGAGCCCGCTCCGCTCCCGGAGTGAGCCTCCGAGGCCCCGAGGCGGACGACGTCGAGCACGCGCGCGGATGCGTTCTTCGTTCGCCGCGCGCGAGGTTTCGTAACGATGTGTGAGCCGCGCTGGAACGGGTGGGTTTCGTCGTTCAAGGAGCGGCGTGCTCTTCGCCACCCTCCGTTTGATCGTCTTCACTTCCCTCGCGCTGGCCGTCGCCGCGTACGTGATCGTCAAGGCCGTGGCCGCCCGTCGGGAGAGACGGCCCTACCGCTTCGGCGCGCTGGACGGCGGGTTGCTCTTCCACGGCCGTGACGTCGACCCGCGTTGGATGTTGGTGGCCGCGACGATCTACCTCGTCGGCATCGGCAGCCTGCTCGCGTGGCCGCTCGGCGCGTACGATTGGCTCGCATCGAGCACGAGCGAGTGCCGCGCTCTGGTGACGGATGAAGAGCTGCAAGCGCTCGCGCCGGGCTTCGAGCCCCTCGACGTCCATCACCTCGACACCTCGTGCTCGGCGACGTCTTGGGGCCCCGGTGTTCGAGGACGTTACGAGGCGAACCTCGCCGCGGGTCTCGGACGCAACCTCGAGTACGAGTTGAGCCTGCGGCCCGGTACGCGCTCGGAGCTCCCCGGCGGCGTCGTACGTGTCGACCGCGGCCATGAGGTCGATCTCTACCTCACGCACCGCCAGGCGGGCATCTACGTGGCGCTCTCCTCGCAGCACTTCGACGAGCGGGAGATCGCCCGTGTCGCGCAGCAGCTCGTCGATCGTGGCCCCGACTTGCTCGCTCCCTTCGAGGCCGCCGAGCGAGCCTCGAGGGTCCGAGCTTCGTGCGCCGTCACGCGATCGAGGTCTTCCTCGGAGCGCTGGGCTCGTTGGCGATCCTCGCGATGGTCGTCTTTCGCGTGCGGAAGGCGCGCGCGATGCGGCGCGCGCTCGAAGAGTGACTCCGGGTCGCTTGCGCGCGGCGAGTCGGGCTGCTCCAAACGACGCGGGGTCGATCCCGCTTGTCGCTCGGCCGCTTCGGCCCGACAAAGCGTGGATGCGTTTCGGCTTCGAGCATCGCTACGCCTCTCTCCCCGGCCGCTTCTACGCGCGCACGACCCCGAGCCCGGTGCGCGCGCCGGTCGCGCTCGCGATCAACGCGTCGCTCGCGAACGAGCTCGGGCTCGATCCCGCGGCCCTCGCGAGCGCCGAGGGCATCGCGATCCTCGCCGGCAACGCTTTGCCCGAAGACGCGGATCCGATCGCGCTCGCCTACGCGGGTCATCAGTTCGGCAGCTTCGTTCCGCAGCTCGGCGACGGCCGCGCGATCCTGCTCGGCGAGCTCGTCGATCGTTCCGGTACGCGCCGCGACGTTCAGCTGAAGGGAGCGGGGCCGACACCGTTCTCGCGCGGCGGTGACGGGCGCGCGGCGATCGGACCGGTGCTCCGCGAGTACGTGCTCAGCGAGGCGATGCACGCGCTCGGCGTGCCGACGACCCGCGCGCTCGCGGCGGTGCTCACGGGCGACCCGGTCTACCGCGAGGAGGTGCTGCCGGGCGCGGTGCTCACGCGCGTCGCGAGCAGTCACCTGCGCGTCGGCACCTTTCAATACTTCGCGGCACGTGGAGACGTCGACGCGATCGAGCTCCTCGTCGAGCACGCGCTCGAGCGGCACTACCCGAACGCGGAGCGCCCCGACCGCGTGGCCGGAGCGGCGACCACCGCGGCGAGCCGTCGCGGGGCCGCGCTCGCGCTCCTCGAGTCCGTGATGGACGCCCAAGCGACCCTCGTCGCGAAGTGGCTCGCGCTCGGCTTCGTGCACGGCGTGATGAACACCGACAACACGTCGATCTCCGGCGAGACGATCGACTACGGGCCGGCCGCGTTCCTCGACGCCTACGAGCCGGCGCGCGTCTTCTCCTCCATCGACCGCGGAGGTCGCTACGCGTTCGCGCATCAGCCGCGCATCGCGCTCTGGAACCTCTCGCGTTTCGCGGAGACGCTGCTGCCGCTCGTCGACGCCGACGAGTCGCGCGCGGTGCCGATCCTGACCGCGCACCTCGAGACGTTCATCGCGCGCTTCGAGGCGCGCTACGCGGACGAGCTCCGCAAGAAGCTCGGGCTGCGAGAGATGCGCGACGGAGACCTCGAGCTCGCGCGCGACCTGCTCGCCCTGCTCGCGAAGGAGCACACCGACTACACGGTCTTCTTCCGACGGCTGGCGCACGGCGACGCAGCCGATCAGCTCCTCGACGTCGACGGGTTCCGTGCCTGGAGCGAGCGCTGGCGCGCGCGCCGAGACGCGGAGGGCACGAGCGACGAGGCGAGCTCCGCGATCATGCGACGCGCCAACCCGGCGTTCATCCCGCGCAATCACCGCATCGAAGCGATGATCGCGGCCGCGCGCGCGGGCGATCTCGCGCCCTTCGAGCGCCTCCACCAGGTGCTGGCGCGACCCTACGACGACCAGCCCGAGCACGCGGAGCTCGCGGAGCCGCCGGGCGACGATCAATGGCAGTACCGCACGTTCTGCGGGACCTGAGGCTCACGGCGCGAACAGGCGTGTCCGCGCGCCCGCACAGATCGCGGCGACTCCGGGCGCTTTGACCCGACGCTCCGCGCTGACCGCGTAGAACCGCTCGCGGAGCCCACGCGCCTTTCCGACCAGCCGCAGCCCGTACCGAGCGGCGAGGTGCTCCGAGATCACGAGGGGCGCCATGAGCGAGCCGTGACCGGCGGCGGCGAAGGCCTTCGCGAGCGCGCTGTCGCTCGACTCCGCCACGACCGTGGGCTCGATGCCGTGACGTTCGAGCCAAGGATCGACGATCCGACGCAACGTGACGTCGGCAGTGGGCAGCACCATCGGCGCGCGGTGCAGGCTCCCGGGGAATCCGCGGCGCAGCGTACGCGCGAGCTTCGGAACCGCGAACACGCCGACCTCGCTCTCCCCCAGCGGATGGTTGAACGCGCGCGCGCCCGAGCCCGCGGCCAGCGGAGCGTCGGTCAGGATCACGTCGAGCTCGTGCGTGACGAGCCGGGCCACGAGGCGATCGAAACGATCCTCTTCGACCGACACACGCAAACCGAGGGCGAGAGCGGGCTCGAGCAGCTCCACGCAGACGAGCTTCGGAAGCGCGGACGACGTCCCGATGCGCAGCGCCGGTCGCTCGATCGCGTGGCCACGCAGGACCTGCACCATCTCGCGACCGAGCCCGAAGATCTCCGTCGCGTAGCGGTAGACCACGTGGCCGTCTTCGGTCGGCACGAGGCGCCTCCCGGAACGATCGAAGAGCGCCACGCCGAGCGCGTCCTCCAGCACGCGGAGCTGCCCACTCACCGTGGAGTGCGACAGGCGCAGCGCCTTGGCGGCGGGCACGATGCCGCCCTCCCGCACCACCAAGTAGAAGTAGAGGAGGTGGTGGTAGTTGAGCCACTCGATGCGCGACGTGTCGACCATTCCGACATGTTAGGTCGAACTTTCCGGTCGTGACGACATGACGCGAGGGCCCGACACTTCGGCCATGACGGAACAACTTTCTCTCACCGACCGAATCGCGTGCCTCCACGCGATGTCGTGTCTGGCTTGGGCGGACGGTCGCCTCCACGCGGACGAGCTCACGGCGGCGCGGGCGGCAGCTCGGATCCTGGGGCTCGAAGAAGAACAACCCGGCCCAGGGCTCATCAATCGACGCCCTGCGATGCGTCGCGTCCCCATCCACGCGTTGAGCCCGGAAGGCCGCCGCGCGGTGTACGCGTCCGCGGCGTGGATGGCGTTGGCCGATGGCGTGCTCGACTGGCGCGAGCGCGAGCTCCTGCGGACGTTGCAGCGTCGACTCGAGCTCGACGACGCCGATCGTGCGCGGCTGGAGGACGTGGTCTACGAGCGAGGCACGCGCCTGAACGTGAGCTGGCCCGAGCGCTACGCCGAGATCTTGTGTGAAGTGGTCGACGGCTCAGGCTGATCCGAAGCGTCCCGTGGAGCGTCGCGTCACGCGACCGAACCCTCGAAGGCGAATCGAGGGCGAACCATCGATTGGTCGCGGGCACGCGGCGTGCTGAGCGATTCCGTGCGCGGTCGAGGTGTGCCGATGCGCGCCAGGGTTGTTCATGACCAA
Organism: uncultured Sandaracinus sp.; assembly: GCA_937982655.1. Classification (GTDB taxonomy): domain Bacteria; phylum Myxococcota_A; class Polyangia; order Polyangiales; family Houyiibacteriaceae; genus JACKEH01. The sequence continues at coordinate 4,411 of CALJLK010000340.1, read as the reverse complement.
GCTCTCCTTCCTCTCGCTCGCGTTCGTCGCTCTCGGCCTCGGCTGCTTCCGCTCGCGGGGCATGGAGTCGGACACCGACGCCGGACGCTGTTTCCTCCCGAGCGGGATGGTGTGTTGTTCCTCCGCCGGTCCCGTCGATTCACCCGGCGGTCCGTGCCCGTTCCAGTGTCCGGTCGGGACGTCGATGGTGCGCGGCTTCGAGTGCGCTTTCGGGGACGGCGGCGTGCCGAGCGACGGAGGTTTTCCCATCGACGCGGGCCCCGCGTGTGAGCCGCGTCGCGCCGATTGGACGTGCCTCGAGAGCTTCCTCGCGCCCGCGAACGAGCCCTTCGAGTTGCCCGTGACCTTCGACACCTGCGGTTGCTGTCCGTCCACGACCTGTGGTGTCGAGGTGGACCGAGGCGCGCAGGTCCTGCGTTTGAGCTCGGGCTTGTGCAACGACGACGTCTGCGATTGCGCGGGCTGCAACGCGCCCACCGCGCGGTGCGCGGTTCCTCCGCTGCCACGTGGCGACTGGACGGTCGAGGTCAACGGCGCGCCCGCGTTCGTGCTGCCGGTCGAGGAAGAGATCTCGCTCGTCCCGCCGCCGCCTGCGTGTGTGCGGTACGCCGCACCCGACGTGTCCTGTGAGCCGAGCGATCCGCTCGACGCGCAGCCGGAGCCGACGAGCGAGGTGTGCATCGCGCAGGTGCCGACCTCGTCGCGCCTCGTGGCCCGGCTCGTCAACGACTGCGGTGGTTGTGCGAGCGAAGGCACCTGCACCGCGGTCGTCACCGAACGCTTCACGGACGACCTCCCGCCGGGCGGAGAGATCCGATTGAGCCCCACGCGCTACTTCAGCGCGTGCGGCGGCGCGTGCCCGCCGGTGTGCATCGAGACCGAGCGCGAGTGCCCGCTGCCCACGCTGATCCCCGGCGGCTTCTACCGCGTCTACGTGCACGACGAGCTCGTCCTCTCCTTCACGGAGGGCGACCTCGGCGAGGATCCTTCGGTCGGCGCGTGCGGCACGACCGCGCCGTGAGCCACGCCTCGAGCCACCGCACCTGAGCCACCGATCCTTCGGCTCGCGCTCGCTCCCCTCCACGAAGCGCGCTATCAACGCGCGCCATGCGCTACTCCCAGGCGTTCCTCCCGACGATCAAGGAAGTCCCCAAGGACGCGGTCGACGCGTCCCACGTGTTGCTCCTCCGCGGCGGCTACATCCGCATGGTCGGGGCCGGCATCTACGAGATGCTCCCGCTCGGGCAGCGCGTGCTCAAGCGCGTGCAGGCGATCATCCGCCGCGAGATGGACGCGGCGAACGCGCAAGAAGTGCTGATGCCGGCGATCCTGCCGGCGACGTACTTCCAAGAGACCGGCCGCTATGACCTCTACGGTCCGGTGCTCTTGCGCCTGAAGGATCGCAAGGGCGGGGAGTACCACCTCGGGCCGACGCACGAAGAGATCATCACCGACATGGTGCGGCGCGAGGTGAAGAGCTACCGCCAGCTCCCGCTCAACCTCTACCAGATCCAGATGAAGTACCGCGACGAGGCGCGCCCGCGCGCAGGCCTCATGCGGTGCCGCGAGTTCATGATGAAGGACGCGTACTCCTTCGACGTGAGCGAGGAGAAGGCGTTCGAGAGCTACGCGACGATGCGCGAGGCGTATCACCGCATCTTCAAGAGCCTCGGCCTCGACTACCGCATCGTCGAGGCGGACAGCGGTCAGATCGGCGGCAAGACGAGCGCGGAGTTCCAGGTGCTCGCGCAGTCGGGCGAGGACCGCATCGTCGCGTGCACCAAGTGCGACTACGCCGCGAACGTCGAGGTCGCGGAGGCGCGCATCGACACCACGAAGGCGGACTTCGGCAAGACGCCCGAGCGGCTGCTCGTGAAGACGCCGAAGACGAAGTCGATCGAGCAGGTCGTCGCGTTCTTCGCGAAGGACGACGCGCCGAAGAGCGCCGACGGCGCGTTCGGGACGAACCGAATCCTCAAGACGCTCGCGTACCTGGTTCCGTCGAAGGACCCGAAGAAGGAGCGCGCGGCGGACGCGGTCGCAACGCCGGATGAGATCGCGCTCGTCGTCGTGCGCGGCGATCACGAGGTCAACGAGATCCTCGTGGCCCGCGCGCTCGGCGTCGACGAGGTGCACCTCGCGAGCGAGAACGACGTGAAGGCCGTCCTCGGCGTGGGTCCGGGCTTCGTCGGTCCGGTCGCGCCGAAGGTCGCGCTCCGCACGCTCGTCGATCACGCGGCGGCCGCGGTGGCGGACGGCGTCTGCGGCGCGAACCAGTGGGATCACCACTTCGCGCACGTGGCGTACGGCCGCGACTTCGAGGGCGAGGTGATGCACCTGCGTCTGGTCGGCGCGGGCGACGAGTGTCCGAAGTGCGGCGGCGGCCTCGAGGCGTACCGCGGCATCGAGGGCGGTCACATCTTCGTGCTCGGCACGCACTACTCGTCGAAGATGAAGGCGACCTTCCTCGACGAGACCGGCGAATCGAAGCCCTTCGTCATGGGTTGTTACGGCATCGGCGTCACGCGCCTGATGGCCTCGGCCATCGAGCAGCACCACGACGCCGACGGAATTCGCTGGCCCATGTCGATCGCGCCCTACCAAGCGACCGTGCTCAGCCTCGGCAACGAGCCCGAGATCGTCGAAGCGGCCGAGAAGCTCTACGAGGCGCTGAAGGCCAAGGGAGTCGACGTGCTCCTCGACGATCGCCACGAGCGCCCGGGCGTGAAGCTCAAGGACGCCGACCTCGTGGGCATCCCGCTCCGCATCGCGATCGGCAAGCGTGGGCTCGCCGAAGGCAAGGCGGAGGTGAAGCTCCGCAGCGACGCGGACGTGACGATGATCGCGATGGACGAGGTCGTCGAAGCGATCGCGACGAAGGTCGTGGCGCTCGGAGGGAAGCTCCTGTGAGCGCGCCCGTTCCTTCCAACGAGGAACGCGACTCGCCGCTCGTCGGCAACCTGGTGCTCTGGATCGTGTTCCTCGGCGTCGTCGTCGCGTCGATCTTCACGGTGCTGCTGCCGGAGATTCTCGACGACGATCCGGAGGACGGCGCGGTGACTCCGGCGAGCGCGCCCGCGGGCGCGCCGCCGGGCGAGTGAGCGGGCGACGACGGGCGTCGACGTCAGACGTGCCAGAACGCGAGGACGACACTACGATATGGACTTCATGGCGCAGACCCCGCGGAAGAAGTCGTCCGCTGCGACCCCGAAGACGTCGGCCGATGCGGCTCCCCGAGAAGACGTCGTGCTCGTGCACGGACGCACCGAGGACGGCGCGCTCCAGGTGATCCGCAAGAAGGGCGACGAGCTCAGCGCAGGCGAGCTGCGTCCGGTCGAAGAGGGCAAGCCTCTGCGCGGCAACCTCTTGAAGCTCCGCCCGCGCGAGGACATGCCGCTGCTCGCCGACGTCGAAGAAGAGATCGCGATCACCAGCCCGAGCCTCTCGAAGCCGGCGCAGGTCGCGACCGACTCGTACCGCAAAGGTTGGGACGGACTCTGGGGCGGGCGGAAGAAGAACAAGTCGTCGGCGGCCAACTGAGCCGCACCGGCCTCGACGAATCGCACGGCCGATGCTCGCGGATCTCCACCGAGGCTTGAGCCTCCGCTACGGCGCCGACGCACGCGCGCTCGGTCCGCTCGCGGGAAGCTTCACGCGCCTCGACGCCGATCCTTCGACGCGCGCGTGGATCGACGACTGCTTCGCTCGCCCCGTCGGCGCGATCCAGCTCGCGGCGCGCGCGCTCGCTCGCAACGTGATGAGCGACTACGACGCCAACGGCCTCGTGGGCACGCACGACATGCGCGTGCTCGGGACCGATCAGTGGCGTCAGCTCCTCGACGTCGCGACACTGACGCGTCTGTCGCACGGGAGGCTGCTCGACGTCGGCGCGGGCGACGGGAACGTGACCGCGGAGCTCGCGCCGCTCGTGCGGGAGGTGGTCGCGACGGAGACCTCGAGCGGGATGGCGAAGCGGCTGCGCAAACGCGGCTGGGTCACGCACGAGGTCGATCTCGTCGAACGCGGTCTTCCCGACGACGCGGGGCGCTTCGACGCGATCGCGCTGCTCAACGTGCTCGATCGGACGAGCCGTCCACTCACGTTGCTCGAACGGCTTCGCGCGCTCGCGATGCCGGACGCGCGCCTGCTCTGCGCGGTGCCGTTCCCGTTGCGGCCGCACGTGCACGTGGGCGCGTCGACCGTCGACCCGGACGAGCTGCTCCCACGTGTGCCGCCGGGCGAGCACGTGTGGGAGCGACAGGCGCGCGCGTTCGCGGAGCTGCTCTTCGTGCCGCTCGGCTGGCGCGTGTTGCGGCTCGCGCGCGCCCCCTACTTGTGTCGTGGGCCAGCCAAGCAGCCCGTGCTCACGCTCGACGACGCGCTCTTCGTGTGCGCGCCGATCGAGTGATCG
>CALJLK010000339.1 GCA_937982655.1 uncultured Sandaracinus sp. | reverse complement strand
GGCGACCCGCCCGTCTCGACTCGCACGTGACCCAGCAGCCCTCCCCTCACGAGTCCACGCTCGCTCAAGCCGCGCAGCTCTGTCACCGCGTCGTCGACGAGGTCCAGGCCGTCTACGTCGGCCCGCGCGTGATCCCCGAGCTCCTGCTCGTCTCGCTCATCGCGGGCGGCCACGCGCTGCTCGAGGGCGTGCCGGGCGTCGCGAAGACCACCCTCGTGAAGGCGTTCGCCTCGACGCTCGGGCTGAGCTTCCGCCGCATCCAGTTCACGCCGGATCTCCTCCCGGCGGACATCACGGGCACCTACGTGCTCTCGCCGCGCGACGGAACGTTCCAGCTCCGCGAGGGACCGATCTTCGCGAACGTGGTGCTCGGCGACGAGATCAACCGCGCGCCCGCGAAGACGCAGAGCGCGCTGCTGGAAGCGATGCAGGAGCGGCAGGTCACGATCGAAGGTGAGACGCGCCCGCTGCCGTCTCCCTTCCTCGTGCTCGCGACGCAGAACCCGGTGGAGCAAGCGGGCACCTATCCGTTGCCGGAAGCGCAGATCGATCGGTTCCTCGTGCGGCTCCTGCTCGGCTATCCGAGCGCGAAAGAAGAGCGCGGCGTGCTGCGGCGCTTCCTCGAAGGCATGCCGAGCGCGCGCACCATGCTCGGGCCGGACGACGTGATGCGCCTGCGGCAGCTCGCGGCCTCGCTGCACGTGCAAGACGAGGTGCTCGACTACGTGGTGCGCCTCGCGACCTTCACGCGCGAGCACGCGCGGGTCTTCCTCGGAGCGTCGCCGCGCGCCTCGCTCGCGCTCGTGCAGGCGGCGCGCGCGCGCGCGTTGATGGACGGTCGCGGCTACGTGCTGCCGGACGACGTGAAGGCGCTCGCGGTGCCGGTCCTCGCGCACCGCCTCGTGCTCACGCCGGAGGCCGAGATGGAAGGCACGCGGCCCGAGCGCATCGTGCAGCAGGCGCTGGAGCAGGTCGCGCCGCATCGGGACGCGTGAGATGCGAGGGCCGCGCGTGAGCCGTTTCACTCGAGGCCTGCGAGAGCTCGCGGTGAGCGTTCGAACGACGCGCTCGAACGCTCGGACGTCGAACGCTCGGACTTCGAACGTTCGGACGTCGAACGCGCGGACGTCGAACGCGTTGGCTCCTCTCGCGGAGGCGCGCTGATGCTGCCGCTCCCTTCGCGCCACGGCGTGCTCGCGTTCGTGGGCCTCGTCGTGATGCTCGTGATCGGGCTCGCGTTCGAGTCGAGCGCCGCCATCGGCCTCGCGGGAGGAGGCTTCGTCGGCCTCGGCGCCGCGCTCGCGGCCACGCTCCCCGCGGGTCGTCGTCTGCGCAAGCAGCGCCTCGAGTTCGCGTGGTGGCTCGATCACGGCACCGGCGTGGCCGCAGGATCGGTGGTGCCGGGCACGCCCTTCGACGTGCGCTGTTTCCTCCGCCACCGCGGCGCGGACGATCTTCACGTCGCGACGCTCGAGCCGCTCGTGCCCCCCGAGGTCCACGTGGAAGAGACGCCTTCGTTCGTGGTGCCCGCGCGCACGCGCACCGAGCTGCGGCTGCGGCTGATGGCGCCCGCGATCGGCCGCGTGGTCTTGCACGGGCTCGCGGTGCGGCTGCGCGGTCCGTTCGGGCTCTTCGAGACGCCGCTCTACTTTCCGAACCCGCTCGTGATCAAGGTGCTCCCCCGCTCCGCCGCCGGCTCCGAGGTCGGACGCGCCGCCTTGCCGCGCGGCTCCGCGGTCGAGCGGTCCGGCCGCACCCGCGTGCGTCGTCGCGGCGGTGGCACCGAGCTGCACGAGCTGCGTGATCTGGTGCCGGGCGATCCCTTCAAGTCGATCGCGTGGAAGGCGAGCGCGCGGCGCGGTCGGCTGCTGGTGCGCGAGGTCGAACAAGAGGTGCAGGAGATCCGCTGGCTCGTGCTCGACGTGAGCGGGACGATGCGCGGCGGCGAGCCCGGACGACGCAAGCTCGACTGGACGCTCGAAGCCGCGGCCGCCGAAGCACGGCGCGCGCTCGAAGGCGGCGACCGCGTGGGGCTCGTGGCGTTCGACACCCGCGTGGTCGCGCAGGTGGCGCCGGGCGAAGGGCGCGGACACCGGATTCGTCTCTACGACGCGCTGCTCGCGACGACGGAGCTGGTCGACGAGGACCTCACGGATCTGAGCGACGAGGGGCTCATCGAACGCGTCGCGCGTTACGTGCGCCAACAGGACGGGCTCGACTACCGGCGGCGTCGCGGCGCGGTCGACGTGCCCGCGCTGGTCGAGCATTGCGCGCGCGCGCTCGGAGGCGACTCCGCCGACGCCGCGAAGGCCACCCGCGACGTGCGCGCCTCCACCACCGCCGAGCAGACGCTGCGCGCGTTCTGCCGCGCGCGTGGGCTGCGCCTCCCGCACCACGCCGATCCGGGAGAGCGCGCGAAGGCGAACGCGCTCGCGGCCGCGCTGCACGTGGCGGGCGGGACCTCGCGTGAGCCGGGCGTGATCTCCGTGATCACGGATCTGGACGGCGTGCTCGATCTCGAGCCGGTGCTCGCGTCGCTCCGCCTCGCGCGTCTGCACGGCAACCGCGTGACCTTCTTGTTGCCGGACGGTCGAAGCTTCGCGCCCGCCCCGAAGACATCGGAAGAGCAGACGCTCGCCGCGGTCTACGGGCGCAGCGAGGAGCGGCGTCTCCGCGACGCGCGCATGCAGCTCGGTCGGCTCGGCGCGCAGATCGCGATCGTGACCGCCGACGAACCGCCTGCGCTCGCGTTGCCGCGCGCGGAGCGTGGAAGGAGAGCCGCGTGAGCGCACCGCCCGCCTGGGAAGATCCGCGACGCGTGCTCTCGCGCCACGGCTACGCGCCGAGCAAGCGTTACTCGCAGAACTTCCTCGTCACCGAGGGTGTGGTCGAAGGCATCGCGGACGCGGTGGCGCCCCGGCCGGGGGAGCGCGTGGTCGAGCTCGGCCCCGGCGCGGGCACGCTGACCTGCGCGCTCCTCCGACGCGGCGCGTCGGTGCTCGCGATCGAGAAGGACCCGCGCATGCTCGCGTTGCTGCGCGACGAGCTGCGCAACGTGGACGGCTTCGAGCTGCGCGAAGGCGACGCCGCGGAGCTCGACCTCGCGGCGCTCACGACGACGCCCATCGCGGTGACGGGCAACCTGCCCTACGCGATCACGGGGAGCATCTTTCGTCGGCTCGTCGATCAACGGACGCTCGTCGCGCGCTCGATCGTGATGGTCCAGCGCGAGGTGCGCGATCGGCTGCTCGCGGGCGCGGGCGACGAGCACTACGGCGCGCTCACGGTCTTCGTCAGCGCGGCGTTTCGCGTGGAGCCGGTGATGACCGTGAAGCCCGGCGCGTTCTTCCCGCCACCGAAGGTCACGAGCGCGGTCGTGCGCCTGGTCCCGCACGCGACGCCGCGCGCCGAAGAGACGGACGCGTTCCGACGCGTGGTGCGCGCAGCCTTCGATCAACGCCGCAAGACGCTCCGCAACGCGCTCTCCTCGCTCGCGACGCCGGACGTGCTCGCGGCAGCGTTCGTGAAGGCCGAGGTGGATCCGAGCGTGCGGGGCGAGACGCTCGACGTCGAAGCGTTCGCGCGGCTCGCGGTCGCGATCGAGGGCTGACGACGTCGGTGGCAGCCCTCGGTCGGCGCTGCGCGGTGAACGAGAGCGAGACAGCGACGGCTGCCGCGACGCATACGAGCGCGTGCACGACGACGCGCGTCGCGGACCGACGACGCGCCTCTCTTCATGCGTGGACCTGGGTCGTGCACGTGTCCCGCGATCGGGCATGCTCCCGCCATGCGTGCCCCCCTGCTCCTCGTCTGCCTGGCGTTGCCGGCCCACGCACAAGAACCCGCGCGCTCCGCCACCGAGGCGCGATGGCGCGCGGAGGACGCCGCGCTGACCACGATGTCGGAGGGCGACGTCGCCGTGCGGCTGCGCGCGATCCAGCGCGCGCCGGAGCTCGAGGTCGCCCCGCTCGCGCTGCCCGTGCTCGCGCCGATCGCGGCGGGCGACGATCCGATCCTCGCGCCGGCGGCGGCGTCGGCCGCGTGGCGGATCGCGCGCGCGCTCGATCGCGACGCGCTCGACGCAGAGGAGCTCGACCTCGCGCCGCTGCGCGATGCCCGCGCGGCGTACCAGGCGCTGGCGAACGACGAGAGCGCGCGCCCGGACGTGCGTCAGCTCGCGGCGTTCGTGGCGGACGCGCTCGCGCAGCTCGATGCGCCCACGGTGCTGCCGACCGCGGAGTGAACGCGGTCGACTACGTCCTGCACCCGCGCTCGACGCCGCGTGCCCCACGGCGTACGCACGCGGCATGGCCGAGCCCCTCTTCGACGACGAGCAGCTCCGCGTGGGCACCGAGGCGCACTACGAGGACGCCGTCTACTACGACCAAGCGTACCGACGTCGAAAAGAAGACCTGCGCTTCTACGCGGATCTCGCCGAGGTGATGGGCCCCCGCGTGCTCGAGCTCGGTTGCGGGACCGGGCGCGTCGCGCTCGCGATGGCGGAGCGCGGCGCCGAGGTCGTGGGCGTCGACACGATGGCGCCGATGCTCGCGCGCGCGAAGGAGCGCGTGGGCAAAGCGAAGGTCGAGGTGCGCGAGCGCGTGCGCTTCGTGCGCGGCGACCTGCGGCGCGTGCGTCTGAAGGAACGCTTCGACCTGGTGGTCGCGCCCTTCAACGTCTTCCAACACCTCTACGCGCGCGAGGACGTCGAGCGCGCGCTCACCACCGTGCGTGAGCACCTGCGACCGAAGGGACGCTTCGTCTTCGACGTACGGGTCCCGCAAGTGGTCGAGCTCGCGCGACACCCCGAGAAGGTCTACTCCGGCGGCACCCTCAAGCTCGCGAGCAACGGCCGGAAGTACCGCTACCGCGAGCGCTTCGATTGGGATCCGATCGCGCAGGTGCAGATGGTCGAGATGGCCTTCGTGGGCGTCGACGATCCGAGCGACTTCGCGCTCACGCCGCTCGCGCATCGGCAGTTCTTCCCCGCCGAGCTCGAGGCGCTGCTGCACTACAACGGCTTCGAGATCCTGGAGCGCTTCGGCGACTTCGAGGGCGGCGAGCTCGGTCCGGAGAGCGAGAGCCAGATCCTGCTCTGCCGGCCGCGCGGGCGACGCCGCTGAGCTCCGACCACCGAGCATCCCGTCCACTCGCGCGGACAGAATCCGTGCGAGTGGACGCTGCTCTCAGCTCACGCGCGTGCCGGGCGCGATGTCCTTCTCGAGCCGCAGCACGCTCAGGCCGTGCTCGGTGTCGCTCGCGGCGAGGATCATCCCGTGCGACTCGAGCCCCATCATCTTGCGGGGCGCGAGGTTGGCGACGACGATCACACGCTTGCCGACCAGCGCCTCCGGCGCGTAGTGAAGGCGAATGCCGGCGAGGATCTGACGCGGTTTCTCCTCGCCGAGGTCGATCTGGCAACGCACGAGCTTGTCGCTCTTGGGCACCGCCTCCGCTTCGAGGATGAGCCCGACGCGCAGGTCGACCTTCACGAAGTCGTCGAACACGATCGTCGAAGGGGCTTCCGCCTTCGCGGCACCCTTCGTCTCGGTCGGAGCGACCGCCTTGGCCTCGGTCGCCTCGGGCTTCTTCTCGTCCACCTTCTTCTCCTTCGACTTCTTCTCGGCCTTCGTGGCCGGTTCGGCGGGCTTGTTCGCGCCGAGCTTCTCCAGGATCGCCGCTTCGTCCTTCGGATCGAAACGCGGAAAGAGCGGCGCCCCCGGCGCGGTCTTCGTTCCCGCCGGAAGCCCACCGAACTCGCCCGCCTTCGGCCATTGATCGAGCGCCTCGGTCGGCGAGATCGGCGGTAGACCGAGCTGCTCGCGGAGCGCGCGCGTCTTCTCCGGCAGGAACGGCGCGAGCATCACCGAGAGCCAGCGCAACGACTCGAGCACATGGTAGCAGACCGTCGCGAGCCGCTCCTTGTCGCCCGCCTTCGCGAGCGCCCACGGCGCGGTGCGATCGACGTAGCGGTTCGCGGCCGCGACGAGCTCGAAGATCGCGTCGAGCGCGCGGTGCGGTCCGACGAGATCGAGGTGCTGCGCGGCCGCCGCGGCCGCCTTCTCCGCCACCGCGACGAGCTCGCGCTCTTCGTCGCCGATCGCGTTCGGCGCGGGGACCTCGCCGCCGAACTCGTTCTTCAGGATGCTCGCGACGATCCGCTGCAGCAGGTTGCCGAGGCCGTTGCCGAGCTCGCCGTGGTAACGCGCGAAGACCTGCTTGTGGGCGAAGTCGCCGTCCTGACCGAAGCCGACCTCGCGCATCAGGTAGTAGCGCACCACGTCGGCGCCGAAGGCTTCGACCAGCGGCCCCGGCGGGATGAAGTTGCCGTAGCGCTTGCTCATCTTCTCGCCGTTGATCGTCAGCCAGCCGTGCGCGAAGACCTGCGACGGTGGTTGGAGCCCCGCCGCGAGCAGGAACGCCGGCCAGAAGACCGCGTGAAAGCGGAGGATGTCCTTGCCGACGATGTGCACGACCTCCGCGCCGTTCGCGGCGCTCGGCCAGAAGCGGTCGTAGAGCGCCGCTTCGCCGGCCTTCGCGGGCCCTCCGAGGGCGCTCATGTAGTTGGTGAGCGCGTCGAACCACACGAACATCACGTGGGCGTCGTCCCCCGGAACCGGGATTCCCCACGTGAAGCTGGTCCGCGACACCGAGAGATCGCGGAGCCCCTCCTTCACGAACGCCTTCACCTCGTTGAAGCGACCTTCCGGCTGCACGAAGGTCGGGTTCTGCTCGTAGAACGCGAGCAGTTTGTCCGTGTAGTCGGAGAGCTTGAAGAAGTAGCTCGGCTCTTTGACGAGCTGCACCTTGGAGCGCGTGACCTCGTCGAGCGCCTTGAGCTCCGTCTCGGTGATGAAGGCTTCGTCCGCCACCGAGTACCAGCCCTCGTACTCGCCGAGGTAGATGTCGCCCTTCTCCGCGAGGATCTTCCAGAGCTCTTGGACCTTCGCCTCGTGGCGCGGCTCGGTCGTGCGGATGTAGTCGTCGAAGTCGCAACCGAGCTCGCGGAAGGCCTGCGCGAACGGGGGCGACATCTCGTCCACGAACGCCTGCGGCTCCTTGCCGAGCTCCTTGGCGCGCTGCTCGATCTTCTGCCCGTGCTCGTCGGTGCCGGTCAGGAAACGCGTCGGACGCCCGCGCAGCTTCGCGTAGCGCGCGAGCACGTCGGCCGCGACGGTCGAGTACGCGTGCCCGATGTGGGGCTTGTCGTTGACGTAGTAGATGGGCGTCGTGACGTAGAAGGGGCGCATCGTTCCTCGCGGAGCCGGACGACCCGCACGAGGCGGGACGAAAACGGAGCGCGAACGTAACAGCGACGCGAGCCCGCGCCAGCGGGGCGTGCTCACGTCGGCCGCGGGCGTGGAGCGGCGCGTGCGTGGACGGTCCCGGCAACCCGAGACGAGCAGCACGAGAACGTGAGCCGCCCGCAGCGTGCGTGGCGTTCAGAGGCTCGCGAGGCGATGCAGCAGCGCGTCGAGGGCGATCGCCTTGTTCGCGTTCGCTTCGAGCGCCTCCGGGAGCGCGAGCCACAGCGCCGCGCGTTCGCTCGCGAGGTGCGCCCCCTGCTTCGCCCGCGCCGAGATCGCGGGCGCGGCGTGACGAAAACGCAGCGCCTCGTCCGGCAGGCCCGCCGCCGCCGCCGCGACGTCGCGGTAGAAGAGCACCACGCTCTCGAGCGCGAGCGGCAGGTCGTCGTGCTTGGCGAGCTCGTCCGCGAGATCCAGGAGCGGCGCGGTGCGGCGCGCACTGACGGCCTCGTCGATGCGCAACGCGAGATCGAGCAGGCGCTCCGCGAGACCGTCCGCCGCGAGCGAGAGCGCCCGATCCGCGCGACCGTCCGCGAGGGCCACCGCAGGACCGATCGCCGCCTCGGCGATCCCCGCCTCGCGTAGGATCGCTTCGAGCTCCTTGCCGGGGAGCCGCTCGAAGCGCAGGCGCTGCACGCGGCTGCGAATCGTCGGGAGCAGCCGATCCGGACGCGCCGCGAGCAAGACGAAGTGCACGCCCCGCTTCGGCTCTTCGAGCGTCTTGAGCAGCGCGTTGGCGGCCTCGGGGTGGTTCTCCGGGAACGAGACGTCCGCCTCGGGGAAGATCACGAACGCGTGTTTGGCCTCGAAGGGCGCGAACTCCGCGTAGGGCAACACCTCTTCGCGCAGCCGATCGACGGGGAAGTTGCGCGCCCCCTCGTCGCGTGGGCGAAAGATGCGGACGTCGGGGTGCGCGCCCTTGTCGATGCGCGCGTGGGTCGCGTCGCCGAGCATCGTCTTGGCGAGCGCGACCGCGCACCGCTCTTTTCCGACGCCGCCCGGCCCTTCGAAGAGGTAGCCGCTCGCGACCCGATCGTCGGCGACCGCGCGCCGGAGCACCGCGACCGCGTGGGGCTGCGCGCGAACGGCGTCGAAGGCGTCGCTCATCGCGGTACCTCGTGCCCATCGAGCTCGGACGAAACGGCGAGCTCGGACGAAACGGCGAGCTCGGGCGAAACGTGCGGACGCAGTTTCACGCGGGCTTGGTCCCCGGCACGAGCAGCCCGAGCGCGAGCGTCTCGATCGCGCCCACCACCTGCGCGGGCGTGAGCGCGTTCTCGTCGACGAAGATCTGCATCACGAGCCCGTCGAGCAGCCCCACGACGATGCGCGGGAGCACGTCCATCGGGATGCGCGGCTGCAGGCCCGCCGCCGCGAAGTTCGCCCCGAGCGCGGTGCGCATCTGCTCGGCCGCGCGCTCGTAGAACTCCGCGAGGCGCGGGCGGAGCTTCGGGTCCGAGAGGCTCTGCGCGAGCAGGTCCGCCACCACGAGCGCCTCGTCGGTGCGTGACGCGCGGACCTCCCACAGCGCCTCGAGCGCGCGCCGCAAGCCGAGCAGCGCCGGCTGATCCGCGGGCCACGCCTCGAGCGTGCGTCGCTGCACGACGTCGCAGGCCTCCGCGAGCACCACCTCGATGAGCGCTTCCTTCGAGGGGAAGTGGTAGTGGACCGCGCCTTTGCTCATGCCGGCCTCGCGCGCGATGTCGAGCAGGCTCGTGCGCGCATACCCTTGGCGAGCGAGGACGCGGATCGCGGCCTGGACGATCTGCGCCGAGGAGATCTCGGACTTTTTGTAGCCCACGGCGGAGCGACGATGGCCTCTCGACCGTCGGCTCGTCAACCGTGGAGCGACCACGCCTGCGTCGTCGAACGACGGTTCGTCGTGGCGACGAGTCTCGTCGCTGCTCGTCGCCCTCAGGGCGCGACCAACGACGCCGCCTCGTCGACCGCACGGGGCAGCGCGCCGAGGGTCGGATTTCCGATGCTCGGCGGCGCGACGCCCGGCTGGTAGCGGCGCCAATAGAGCGTACCGCTCCGCGACGTGTCGTACTGAAGCTCGCGCGTCGTCCCGGGACAGCGCACCACCGGCACCACGAAGCGACGTGGCGCCAGCTCGTGCGCGAGCTGCACGCCTTCGAAGAAGCTCGTCGCGTTCTCCACCCCGAGCCCGACCACGACCCACGGCTCGCACTCGGTCGTGGGTGGCGGCGGGGTCGCGATCGCGCTGCCCGCCGGTTGCTCGCTCTTCCACACCGTCGCGCTCGCGCGCCACCCGCTGCGCGCGAGCAGCATCTCCGCCTCGAGGTGCGAGAGGAGCGCTTCGATCGGTAGGCCGGTCGCCTCCGCGGCCGATCGGTCGAGCCCAGGGATCGCGAACACGCGGCTGCGCACCTGCCCCCAACCCTGCACCAACACCGACACGTCGTCGCCGCAGAGCGCCACGCTCGCGAGCTCGCCACGGCAGGGAGGCACGAGGTTCGCGGGATCCGTGCCTGCGCCGTTGACCACGCCGTCCTGCGCGAGGAACGCGAGCACGCCGCACGCGCCGTCGAGCCCGGTCGCGCGCGCCGTCGTGGGAAACCCGAGCGGCTCGGACCACGCGGGATCGACCGCGACGTAGCCGCGCGTCGTCAGCTCGCGCTCCATCAGCGCGGCGGGGCTCGACGTGCCGACCGCCAAGCCCGTCGAGACCGGCGTGCAGCCGCGTCCGTGCACCGCGCCGAGGATGGCGTGCCAGTTGGGATGATTCGTCGCGACGACGGGAGGCGGCTCGGGGCGTATCGCGTCCGCGACGACCCACGCGACGAGCGCGCACACCACGAGGAAGACCGCGAAGATCGCGATGCCGATGCCGCGTTCGGAAGACTGCTCGCTCTCGCCTCTCGCCACCGGCGGAGGATACGCGCCGCCCGTCGTGGCCGCTTCCCGATCGATCGACGCCATGTCCGATCGAGGACCACGTCGATTCGACGAGCGACGCGCCGATAGGGTCGTGTGGGCGGCCCCGCAGCCCGACCGTCCCCACCCACGGGTCGGGCGCCGGCGGAACCCGGACGAGAGTGACTCTCGGGTGGACTACGTTCGCCCGATCATCTAACAGGCGTCGCCAGCACGCGTCCGTGCTCCACTTGCTTCAGTTCGCACGGACCCCCTTCGAGTCGGCTTCGACCGACGTCCACCCCATGAACGCCCTCGAACGTCTCGCGCACGCGCGCGGTCTGGAAATCGAATACTACGACGCGCTCGGCCGCCACCGACGCGCCTCCGACGAGAGCATCCTCGCGGTGCTGCGCGCGCTCGGAGAGCCGCTGCGCACCGCTGACGACGCGGAGGCGGCGCTGGCGCGACCGGTGGAGCGCGCGAGCGTCTACGTGCTCTGGGACGGGCGCGGCGACTTCGAGGTCGCGCACGCGGACGGCAAGCTCACCGTCGAAGGTGTCTCCGATCTCGGCGAGCGCTGGAGCGTGCGGGCCGACGTGGCGAACGGGCGCGCGACGATCGAAGGCGTGCCCTTCGGCGTGCACGACGCGCTCGTCTCGGGCGCGCACGCCTGGATCCTCTCCGCGCCCACCGTCAGCTACGGCGAGCCTGGTCGCCGCTGGGGTCTCTTCGCGCCGCTCTACGCCATCCACGATCGCACCACGCCCGACGCGGGCGACTTCGGCACCCTCGGCCGCGCGCTCGACGCGACGCGCATGCGCGGCGGCGACTGCTTCGCGACGCTGCCGCTTCTTCCCGTGTTCGCCGAGCGAAACGAGCCGAGCCCGTACGCGCCGGTGAGCCGTCTCTTCTGGAACGAGCTCTACGTCGATCCGCGTCAAGCGCCGGAGCTTCAGTCGAGCGACGACGCGCGGCGGCTCCTCGAGTCTCCGCCCGCGCAGGGCGATTACCTCGACTGGGTCGCGCTCGCGACGCACCGCTTCGCGATCCTCGACGCCCTCGCGGCGACCTGCGGCGGCGAGCGGCGCGCGAAGCTCGAAGCGTGGGCGACGGCACGTCCGCACCTCGCGGGCTACGTCGACAAGCGCGTCGCGCGGATGGCCGATCCGGCGCGCGCGGCGCAGACGGTCCGCTACGCGCAGTGGCTCGCGGACGAGCAGCTCGCCGCCCTCGGCGCCAAGGGTGGGCTCTACGTCGATCTGCCGCTCGGCGTGCACCACGACGGCTACGACGCCGCGCGTTTCTCGGATCGTTTCGCGCAGGGCATCTCGACCGGCGCGCCGCCCGATCCGCTCTTCGAAGGCGGCCAATCGTGGGGCTTCCCGCCCCTGCATCCGGAGAAGGATCGCGCGACCGGCTGGAGCTACCTGCGGCAGTGCCTCGAGCACCACATGCAGAACGCGAGCGTGCTGCGCATCGATCACGCGGCGTGGCTC
>CALJLK010000338.1 GCA_937982655.1 uncultured Sandaracinus sp. | reverse complement strand
GCGAACGGGGGCGGCGCACGCTTCTGGTGCGCGCGAACCGGCGGGCGCGGCGGCGAAGGCGGGCGCGGCGGCGCGGGCGGCGGCGGCGGCGGCGGCTGCGGCGGCGGCTCGCACGGCGTGGTCGTCGTGCGCGGTCTCGGCGATCCGACCGGCTACGTCGGCGCGCTCGGCGTGACGATCGACGCGACCGGCGTGCCCGGACGCGGCGGCGCGGGTGGCTTCGCGCCGAACGCGACCGGCGGTGCGGGGAGCAACGGCTCGTCGCAGCGCGTGCTCGTGCTCTGATCGCGCGATCACGCCGCCGCGCTTGCGCGCGATCACGCCGCCGTGCTCTCGCGCGATCACGTCGCGGCGCTTCGCGCATCACGCCGAAGTCCGGTCGACGCTGGCGATCGCGCCGCGCTCACCGCATCCCAATCGAAGCCGCGTTCGTGGTAGCCAGATCGCATGTCCGACGCCTCCGACGCATCCGACGACGACGACGCGATCTGGCTCACCGTCGAATCCCACAAGGGGATCGGCGGCATGTACACCTACTGCGGCCGCGGCTCGCGCAGGGCGCTCGACCTATGGCGACGTGGTGAGCTGCGCGGCGCGCTCACGCTCGAGCACACGTACTGGGTCGAAGAGGACGTCGACACCGGGCGCCGCAGCCCCGTGGTGGTCGGTCGTCATCCGAGCTTCCGCCACGGCACCGGCGTGGTGCACCTCTCGGCCGCGACGATCGTGCTGATCATGGAGCTGCGGCATCCCGAGCCGGGCGTGCTCGACCCGGAGGGTGGGCGCGTGGTGCATCTCGGCGCGATCCGCGATTTGCGCCACGACAACGACTGATCTGCGGAGCAGCGTCGAAGCGACGCCGCGTTCGGTGGAGCCACCTTCGCGACGACGACGACCGAGCGCAGCGAAGAAGCGACGCCGCGTTCGTTGGAGCCGCTTGCGCGTCGGCGTGGTATCTCGCGCGCATGCCGTCGTTTGCCGAAGAGCCCCCCGTCGAGTCGTGGGCAAGTGCGCTCGGGATCTCGGAGGCCGCGGTGGAGCTGCACCGAAGCTCCGAGGTCCTCGACCTGCACGTCGACTCCTTCATCTGGACGCGCCTCTTCGGCTACGACCTCCGACGTCGTCACGGCCTCGGACCGCTGCGTGGGAACTTCCTCTCGCAGGTCGATCTACCGCGCGCGCTCGAAGGTCACCTCACGAGCGCGACCTGGGTCCTCACCACCAACCCCTTCGTGCCGTCGTCGGTTCGCCGTCGGCTCTTCTTCTCGAACCTCGAGCGCCTCGAGCGCGAGCTCTCCGCCGATCCGCGCGTGATGCTCGTGACCAACGCGGCCGAGCACCGCGCCGCGCGTGCGGCCGGCAAACACGCGGCGTTCGTGGGGATCCAAGGCGGCAACGCGCTCGATCACGATCTCGACGACGTCGCGAAGATCGGGCGCCTCTTGAGGTGCACGCTCGTGCACCTCACGCCCGCCTCGCTCGGCCAGACGAGCGCGCCTTACCCCACGCGGCTCTTCGGCGACGGGCTCACCGATCGCGGCCGCGAGATGGTGCAGCGCCTCGAAGCGCAGAACGTCTTCCTCGACCTCGCGCACGCGAGCCGCAAGACCTTCTTCGACGCGGTCGCGGTGCACGACCGCGACAAGCCCTTCTGGGTCACGCACACCGGCGTCGAAGGCGTGCGCCCGCATTGGCGCAACCTCACCGACGAGCAGGTCCGCCTCGTGGCCGAGAGCGGCGGCATCGTCGGCATCATGTTCCAATCGAGCTTCCTCGTGGGTGAAGGCGCGGCGACGGTGGAGAGCGTCGTCGATCACCTCGAGCACGTGATCCGCGTGACGAACGAAGACGTGCCCGCGATTGGCAGCGATTGGGACGGAGCGATCACGCCGCCGCGCGATCTGATGACGCCGTTCGATCTGCCGCGGCTGGTCGACGCGATGCTGCGCCGCGGCTGGAGCGACACGCGCATCCGGAAGATCCTCGCGGAGAACGCGCTCGCGTCGATCGCGCGACTGCGCGGGTGAGCTCGCATCCGCTGGCCATCCGCCTCACACGCACGGGCCGTACATGGTTTGCGTAAGAGGCCACATACGCTGAGACCGCGCGCTCACTCCGACGGCGGTGGCGGTCGTCGGCGGAGGCGTTGCTCCAGCTCCGCACGTGCTTCGACCGCGGCCTTCGTGTGGCCGTAGACCCGCAAGAAGCTCCGCAGCCCTTCGTTGCCGTGACGTCGCGCTTGGCGCAGCCGCGCAAACGGCAGGTGCTCTCGTTCGGCCTCGTGCGCACGACGCGGCTCGCCTTCGAGGTACGCGAGCCACGCGCCCACGTCGTCCTCTCGCTGCGCGCGCGCGAACGCGAGCTCGTCGCTGACGACGTTGCGGCCCCACCACGCGAAGGGCGACAGGCACGCGACCCCGAGCGCGACGAGCGCGTGCGTGCGGGTCGGCGCGGGCGGCTCGAAGCGCTCGCGGGTCGGAGCCGCGCGAAAGGGGCCGTCGCCCGCGGGGATCGGCGGCAGATCCGGGAAGAGCTGCAGTCGCTCCAGCATCGCGCGATCCTGCGCCTCGTGGGCCTCGCGCAGGCGCGCGGCCGTCTCCTCGAGGTCACGGAGGATCGCGCGGCGCTGCGCGACGTCGACGTGGAAGACGACGAAGCTTCCGTCCGAGAAACACAGCTTCAGCGTGGCGAACGACTCGCCGACGATCGGTCCGTCGGTGGGCTCGCGGATCTCTTCGAGGTGCTCGAGCCCGATCACGCGCACGAGCGAGCCGCGCAGGTCGAGCACCTCGCCCGGCGTGAGCGCGCGACCCTGCGGCAACGTGCGGAGCCGATGCGCACGACGCGCGGCGAGGAGCGCGAGGCTCAAGCCGAAGAGCCCGAGCGCCCACACCACGATCACGGCGGGGCCGTGTTGGCTCGCACCCCACGGGAGCACGCCGAGGTGTCGCACGAAGAGGACCACGAGCGCGGTGAGGCACGCAGCGGCGAAGACGACCGGCTCGACCACCGCGCGCGGTCGGAGGTCGGCGAGGCGCGCACGCGCGAGGGCGGCGTCGAGGCGCGCGCGTTGCTCGGGCGGCAGCGCGAGCGGATCGATCACGCGCTCCACCGCGCTCATCGTCGCCCGAGCCCGAGCGTCACGAGGTGTCCGCGGCGCTGCACGAGATCCAAGAAGTACGCGGCCGTCACGTAGAGCGGTCCGCGGAGGAAGGCGCGAAAGCCGAGGCGCGGTCCAATCGCGAGACGCCAGGCGTGCAGGCTCGTGAAGGGCTCCTCGAGATCGGCGGTGGCCCGGAGCACCGCGCCTTGCACCACCGCGAAGGGCACGAGATCACCGAAGCGATGCATCCACCCGAGCTCCGCCGCCCAACGTGCGACGTGCAGCCCACGCAGCGGCGAGCCGAGCGCGGCCGCGCCTTCGCGTTCGGGCGCGACGTAGAGGAACTGGAAGCTGCCTCCGAAGTGGCGACGCGCGGAGAGCCCGAGCGCGAAGCCGCCGCCGTAGCCGAGCGCGAGCCCGAGCCCCATCCCTGCTCCCGACATCTGGAGCGGCCCGTTCGGATCTTCGAAGTCGAGCCGCCCGAGCTCGACGGTGGCCGCGGCGGCGAGCAGCTCGAAACGAAGCGACGCCGGTAGCCCGCGCCGCGTGCGCGCGGCGTGCGGCGAGCCGAGCGAGACTCGCTGCATCGTGCTCTCGATCGCGGAGGGCGTCGGCGCGCGTGCGGGACGCGGCACGTCGGCGCGCGCGGCACTGGCCGCGAGCACGAGCGCGAGCGTCGACGCGAAGAGAGAGCTGCGCACCGAGAAAGGATACGTCAGGGCAGGCCCGATCGCTTCCCCGCGGTCTGCGGGAAGTCGATCGAAGCGTTCGATCGAGGGGTTCGACCGCCGCTCGGAAGCGATCGCGCGAGTCACCCAACGACTTCCGCCGGACGAGCTCACTCGGAGTAGCGACGCCACGGCTCGCCACGACGGGCGAGCCTCGAAGTCTCCAGCCGAGCTCACTCCGCGCGTGGCGTCGGGCCCGCGATCACGGCTGCGCGATCTTCTTCGTCGATCACGCCGTCGCGGTCGAGGTCTTCGAGCACCGTCACCGAGCTGCGCAGCCGCTCGAGCACCGCCGCGAGCACCTCGGGGGCGTTGGTCTCGTCCACCCGCAGCACTCCGTCCATCGCGCGCAGCGTGGTCAGCTCCGGCACGGTGTTGACGATCACGTCGACGTCCACGACGAAGTGCATCGCGAGGCCCGACTCCGTGATCGCGAACCCGTCGCGCAGCGCGAGATCGAGCGGGATCGCGTCGCCGTACGCGCGGATCCGCACCGCCGCGCCGTCGACGAGCCGCACTCCGTCGATCGAGAGCACGAGGCCTTCGAGGCGATCGGTCGGGTAGAGCTCGCCCTCGGCCGCGCAGTAGGTGTCGATCGGCAAGCTGGTCGCGAGCTCGACGCGTTCACCGCGGCGCGTGAGGGGCTCGTAGCTCTCGACGTCGACGAGCGGCTCGACGAGATCGCACGGGTCGCCGTTCGCGTCCCCGTGCACGAGGTCGATCCGTGCGCCGCCGAGCACGAGCTCGGAGACGGAGATCATCGGGCCGAGGCCCATCACGTCGTAGGTCTGGGGCGCGATCGCGACCTGCGCGCTCGGGTTGCCGGTCTCGGTGGGTGCGCAGGCGGCGACGCTCGCGGCGAAGAAGAGGAGCGAGCCGCGAACGAAAGAAAGAAAGGCGGTCACGGTGCGCAGCAGCATGGCTCACTCTTCCGCCTTCGCCACGGGGGTCGAAGCCTTCGCGCGCGCCGCGCGTGCCGTGGTGGTCTGGGTCGGTGTGGTCTTCGACGAGGACGCGCTCGACGGTTTCGCGCTCGACGGTTTCGCGCTCGACGGTTTCGCGCTCGACGGTTTCGCGCTCGACGGTTTCGCACTCGACACCGCACGAGATGACGACGTGGGCTTCGCGCTCGACGTGGGCTTCGTGCTCGACGTGGTTCGCGCCGCACGCGCCGCGGGCTTCGCGGGCTCACCCGAGAGCGGGAAGATCTGCACGTTCACCTGCACCACGTCGCGGGGGCGCTTCTCTTGGGTCGCGAGCTGGATGATCTCCCGCCGGAACGCGCGGACCTTCTCCTTCAGCTTCTCGATGCCCGCCGGACCGAGGCAGAGCGTGACGGCGGAGATGTCTCGCTCGGCGCCCGGGATCTCGTCGAGGCTCGCGCTCGCGCGGCCGATCATCGCGCGGTGGTAACGGAAGATGTGCACGCCGCGCGTCTCCGCGCCGGTGGTCAGCACCGCTTCGCCCTGCGTCACGCGACCGTCCTCGCGGCGCACGAGCAGACCGAGCTCGAGGAGCACGTCGAGCGCCTTTTTCGCCTCCGCGTTCGAGATCGGGGGGCGCATGCGGTCCGCGACCCACTCGGGATCCGCCTCGAAGTCGGGGCGCGTCGCGAGCTCGCGGATCGCGGGGAGGTACCAATGCGCGTGGTACTCGGCGTGTGCGGCGTCGAGGCGCTGCGCGTTGCGGTAGCCGCGGAACGCTGTCAGTCGATCGTAGGCTGCGTCGCGCGTCGCGGAGTCCTCCGCTTGGTTGAGCTCGACGAGCACGCGGAAGTAGTCCGCCGCGTCGCCCGTGAGCCCGAGCGCGCTCGCGAAGCGCCCCGCCATCTCGAGGCTGAGGTTGCGTTGCCCCTCGATGACGAGCTTGAGGAAGCTCGGAGAGCCCAGCTTCGCTCGGCGCGCGAAGCTCCGATACGAGAAGCCTCGCCCCTCGGCTTTCTTGTGCGCGTAGAGGTCGCGGAGGAACGCGCGGTAGTCGAGGTAGTAGAAGACGTCGGGCGCCACGCTCGGAAGATAGCGCCGACGCGCACGGCGAGTCACGGACGCGAACGACCGGAGCGTATCCTGGAGAGAACGGAACGAGGGGTCACCTCCTGGCGTGTCGAGGGCAGCGTCGACATGCTCGTCTCATGCGTTCACGCCGAAACACACGGGCCGTTCGTGGTTCCACCCTCTGCCGCCGAGGAGCCTCGTCGATGTACTCTCCGCACGTCTGCGGCTGACCCTCGGGCAGCTCCCGAGTGTACGCAGCGGACGACGCGGACGGGCACGCACGACGCCTCGCGCACGACGCTCACCGGGCACGACCCTCATCGCGCGGCGCTCACCGCGCGCGACGCCCCACTGGCTCTCGGGTGCGCCGCTCACCAAGCAACGCCTCGGCTACCACGCTCGACCGCGACGCCTTCACGTACGCGCGAGACGACGACGGCGCAGACGACGCGCGCTCCCCACCCCGAGCACGACCACCGCGAGCCACACACCTTCGTCACGCCGCGCGTCGAACGAGGCACCCGGGACCGAGCAGCCGCAACCGCCGGTGACGCGACCGCCGTAGAGCGCGCAGATGCCCGCGACGTCGTCCGCTTCGAGGTCGCGCATGTGCACGTCGCCCGGCGCCGAGCAGGCCCACATCGTCGCGTCTTCGTCGTCGGGCGTGTGCGCGAGGCCGAAGAAGTGGCCGATCTCGTGGGTGACCACGTTCTCGAGATCGACCGCGCCGTCGACGCAGCCCTCGGGGGGACACGTCGTGAAGCGCCAGTGCTCTTCGTTGAGCTCCAGATCGGCGCCGAGCAGCTCGCCGGTGACGGTCGAGAAGTGCACCGTGGTCAGCGCATACGCCGCGGGATCGTGATCGTGCGCTGCCCACGCGTCGTCGAAGAGGACCTGATTCTCGTTCGGGCCGACCAACGTGTGGACCGCGACCGGATCGTCGTTCGGGCTCGAGTCGAAGCTCACCGCGAAGTCGAGCGCGTGCGCGCCGCAGGTCACGTTCGTCCAGCGGTAGAACGATCGATCGACCACCGCGATCACCACGTCGCGCGCCACGTCGCGGGAGCCTCCGCGCTCGAGCTGCCACGTGAGGTCGCGATCGTCCCACGCGAGCCGGAGGAACGGCCGATCGCCCGCGTCGCGCGGCTCGGGGCAACGCTGCATGCAGCTCCCGGTCGGCGCTTGGACGTTGGCGCTCTGACACCACGCGAGGGCCGTCGCGGGGAGCGCGGCGAGGGCGACGAACGACGCGACGAGCGGGAGAGCACGGGCGAGCACGCGCGCAGCCTGTTCTGCGCGAAGGGGCCGCGCACGTGAACGCGACTCGTGCGGCGGCTCGCGAAGGAAGGTTCGCAAAGGGCTCGCGAACGCTCAGCGCCCGAAGCGCCCTTCGATCGCCACTTCGCCGGTGCTCGACGTGGGGGTGGGTGCGATCGTGCGTTCGACGAGGCGGAACGCACCCTCGTGCACCACGAGGACGGTGGAGGCGCGGGTGCCGTAGCCGGGCATCGCGATGCGGATCGGAGAGAGCGCGCGCTCGAGCTCGAGGCCGACGCCGGTGTCGGGCAGCGCGGCGTCGTCGGCGCGGCGGTCGTCGGCGAGGATCGCGAAGAACGCCTCGTCGTCGCGCTCGGCGCCCCGCATCGCGTGCTCGAGCGCCTGCTTCGCGCGGACGACCTTCGGCCACGGCGTGTCGAGCAACGCGTTGGAGACGCCATGGATGCCCCCGTGCAAACGCGTCGGCTCGCCGCCGCGGTTCGAGCACCAGTGCGCCCCTCCGCGGTCGATCGCGATCAGGTTGAAGCCACGCATGCCGGCGTGGCGTGCCTGCGCGACGAAGCGCTCCGCGGAGAGCTCGCCCACGAGGAAGTCGCGCACCAACGCGCCACGCGAGGGCTCCCCGGCTCTTCGCGGGGTGAGGTCCCGGGGATCGCGCACGTTGGTGACCATCGCGATCCGGCCGTGCTCGGGGTGCACACCCATCCACGTGCCGCCGGCTTCGAGATCGGCCCCCGCGATCACGCCGCTGCCGTCGGTCCAGCGGTGCAGCGGCGCGGTCGGGCGCGAGAGCACCTCGTCGCGGTTCGCGATCACGACGAGCGGTTCGGACGGCGAGGTCGGGACGTGCAGCGCGATGAGGCACATGCGCTGGGTGTGGTGCAGGCGACGTGGGATGCCAAGCGTCGGGCATGGCGTGTCGCCGAGGTGTCCCCTGGACGACGGCGTCGCCGAGCACGTCGCCGACACGACCACGACCACGCTCGCTCACGCCCTCACCGCGGCGTCCACGATCTCGTGGGTGCCGTGACCGGTGATGGGGAGCGGTTTTCCCGGCGCGCCGCGAAACTCGGTTCGAGTTTTCGAGCGCTTGTACTAGCATCGCCCCGCTTTCGGGCCCCGTCCGCGTCGGGCGCGGCGGGCGACGTACTTCGCGCGATGGCGCGAGAGGGGATTCGGGCAGGCTCCACCGGAGTCTCGCCCGACCCCGAGAAAAGGGGTCTACGGGGTGAAATTCCTACGCCGATTCGACGCGGGCCTCGCGCGCGGGGAGGCCGCCATCGCCACGGTGGTCTTGCTCTCCCTCGTGGTGGTCGCGGCCATCCAATCCGTCTTGCGCAACTTCGCCGACCAGGGCTTCGGCTGGGCCAACGAGGCGCTCTCGTCGATGGCGTGGGGCGATCCCTTCATGGAGAAGGCGACCCTCTGGCTCGCGATGTTCGGCGCGTCGCTCGCGACCTACCACGACAAGCACATCGGCATCGACGTCGTCGCGCGTGTCGCGGGTCCGAAGCCGCGCGCGGTCATCCGCGGCGTCACCTCGGTGTTCGCGGGTGTGACCTGCTTCTTCTTCGCGCGCGTGGTGCTCGCGGCGCTGCTCGCGAAGGCCGGCCGCATCCCCGCCGAGTGGGGCGTGCTCGACGGCTTCGACACCGTGCACATCTGCCAAGCCAGCGCGCAGGCGATCGAGGACGCGCGCATGACACGCCCCGGGCTCTTCTGCGGTCTGCGCGGGACGCTCGAAGGCCTCGGCCTCACCGTGAACACCCCGACGCGCGCGATGGATCTGCTGGTCCCCGCGATGTTCTTGGTCATCGGCGTGCGCCTGTCTCTTATACACATCTCCGAGCCCACGAGACAG
>CALJLK010000337.1 GCA_937982655.1 uncultured Sandaracinus sp. | reverse complement strand
GAGACCGAGACCGAGACCGAGACCGAGACCGAGACCGAGACCGAGACCGAGACGGCAACGGCGACCGCGGCGGGGACGGCGACGGCGGCGGAGACGACGGGGGGCGCAGCAGAAGCGTCGACGGCGACGGCTGCGACCTCGACGACCTCGTCCGATCGCCCGATTCCCCACTACGACGTCCCGTTCACGCTCGCGGTGCGCATGAAGGCGCGGCTCGGGCGGGCCGCGGCGGCGGTCGCGGTGGGTGAGCTCGCGATCGCGGAGGTGGAGCTCGAGCGCGTGCGGGTGATGCTCGACGATCCGGCGCCCTTTCGCGACGAGACCGCTCGCGCCCACCGACGCGCGGAGTCGCACTTCGAGCGCGACGACTACCGTCCGATCGTCGCTGGTCTGCTCGCGGTCGCGCGGCGCGGCGAAGGCGACGTCGCGGGCGCGTACGAGACGCTGCGCGAGCGCCACGCGATCTACGAGGCGCGCTACGAGCGCTACGAGCGCGACGCGTACTTGCTCGAGCTCGCGCGCATCGACGCGCAGCTCGCGGAGAACGCGTACCGGCGCGGTGAGCTCGCGCTCGCGCGTCGTCACGTCGAGGCGGGGCTTCGCGCGGCGGACGAATACACCGAGCGCACGGAGAGCGAGCTGGACGAGACGACGGTCGCGCTCGTGCGCGCAGCGGCGGAGCTGCGCCTGTACGGCCGTGTGCCCGCGCGCGCGTTCGAGATCGACGTCCTCGCCCGCCTGCGCGACACCTTCCGAACGATCGCGCGGGTCACCGACGGACGCTTCGCCCACGAGCGCTTCTTGTTTCCGATCTACCTCGCCGCGCTCGAGACGCCGGCTCGCGGCGCCGCCCGCGAGCGCGAAGACTGACACCGCGCTGCAGCGCGCACGGTGTGACACGTGCGAGTCGCTCAGAGCATCGGCGAGAACAGGCGTGCGCCCGCCGACGCGATCCGCCGGCCGAGGGACCACTCCGCGATCGTCTTCTCGGTGATCTCGGTCGCGTTCGCCAAGTCGGCCTCGAACGCCGCCGCGAGCGCGTCGCAGGTCGCGGGATCCCACGCGGCGAGCGCGACCTCGAAGTTCAGACGGAAGCTGCGCGGATCGGCGTTCGCGGTGCCCACGACGGCCACCAGATCGTCCACCACCAACGTCTTGGCGTGCAGCACCGGGGGCCCGTATTCGAACACACGCACGCCGGATGATACGAGCTCCGGGTAGTACGAGCGCGCGGCCGCCGCGACCAGCGGCACGTCGCCGTCCTTCGGCACCAACACCGAGACTTTCGCGCCCCCGAGGGCGGCTGTCTCCAGCGCCACGCGCAGCGGCTCGTCCGGCACGAAGTACGGCGACGTGAGCATCACGCGACGTCGCGCCGACGAAACCGCGCCCACGTAGAGCTTGTGGATCGCGTCGAAGCTCTCGTCCGGACCGCTCGCGAACACCTGTCCCGAGATGGCGGCTCCGAGCTCGGCTTCGGGTGGAAAGTACGATTGACCGGACACCGCCTCGCCCGATGCGAACTCCCAATCGCCGAGAAACACCATTTGAAACCCGCGCGCGACCGGACCAAGCGCGCGGACGTGGGTGTCGCGCCATGCGGCGTCGCCGACGACCTCGCTGGTGTGGCAGTCGGCGACGTTCATCCCGCCCGTGAACGCGACCTTGCCGTCGATCACCGCGATCTTCCGGTGCGTTCGGAAGTTCACGAGCCGCGGACGAAAGCGCGTGATGCGCAGCGGATTGAACGACTCCACGCGGCCGCCCGCCGTGCGCAGCGGCTCCCAGAACGCGTCGGACGTCTTCGAGGTCCCGAAGGCGTCGAGCAACACGCGAACCTCGACCCCTTCGCGGGCGCGACGCGCGAGCAGATCTCGGAAGCGCGCGCCGGTTCGGTCGGCATCCCAGATGTAGTACTCGAGGTGCACGTGGTGTTTCGCGCCTTCAATCGCCTCTGCGAGCGAAGCGTAGGCCGCGGCGCCTTCGACGAAGAGCTCGAGCTCCGCCGCGCGTGGGCGACCGACGAGGCCGGTCACGTTCTCACCGAGCGCGACGAGCGACGCAGCGCGTGCGTCGTGCAGATCGCGTCGAATGTCCTCCGCGGTGCGCTGTCGGACCGAGGTGCGCGCGGCGAGGAAGCGTCGTTTCTTTCGTTCGAAGCGGCGCGGGCCGACGAAGAAGTAGAAGACGAGCCCGAAGATCGGCAGGAACGCGAGGATCAGGATCCACGCGAGCGTCGCACCCGGCGATCGACGCTCGAGCAGGATGTACACGACGACCCACGCGACCCAGAGCACCTCCAGGGCGGGCACGGCGATCCAGAGGATCTCGCTCGGCGTCATCGCGTCGCGAGCCTCGCACGTCCTCGCCGACGAGGACCACCCTTCGCGTCGCGCTCGAGGATGGTCGCTCAGACGCCCAGCGGCTCTGCCGCTCGGTCGATCCGTCGTTCAGACGCGAGAACGCTCAGACGAGCCCGACGCGCCGCAGGATGCCGCCGAGGTCCTCGCTCGCGTCCGCGTTCGCGAGCTGCGCGATCGCGCGCCGCTCGAACGCCTCGGTCTTCTCCTTGAGCACGAGCTGCACGTGCGCGCCGAGGTGCGCGGGGAGCGCGAGGTCCAGCTCGAAGATGTCGCCCGCCACCAGCGTGCGCTCGGGCGCGAGCCCGGTCTTCTCCCAGATGCCGCGCAGCACCTCGTAGTAGCAGCCGCGCCGCACGTAGATCGGTCGCTCGAGCCCCTCGACCTTCATGGTCGGCGGCAGAGCCTCGAAGCGCGCGTCGTTCGGCTCGGGATCCACCACGAAGAACTTCTTCGCGTTCCCGTGCACCGTGAGCCGCTCGCGCCCCGTCGGCGCCAGCTTGTCGATCTTCCGCTGCACGTCATCCGTCGCGGAGTTCGTCACGACGAAGGTCGGGATGCCGCTCGCGAGCAACGCCTCGACGACGCGCTTGGCGTCCGAGCGGAACACCGTGTCGGCCTTCGGGTAGTTGCGGTGATAGAGCTTCTGCAGGAGGTCCGTGCGCGCGTTGCCGTCGAGGTAGAGCCCTCGCCGGTCGAGCACCATGTTGATGACGACGGTCGCGCGCAGGTACGGGTCGGCGTTCCCGGGCGCCACGATGCGGCCTTCGTGCAGCCACCCGTGGTTGGCCGGATCCTCCGACATGATCGCGGTCGCTTCGTCCCAGTCGGACTCGAAGCCGGGGCCGAGGATCTCGCGGACGTCCGAGAGGTAGGCCTCGAAGAAGGGACCGGCTTCTTTTTCGACGTCGGTGAAGGTGCCGTCGAAGTCGAGGAGGACGAGGTCGTAGCGCATGGGTTCGACGTCCAGACGCGACGAAGCCACCCGCGGCCCCGACGCTCGGGAAAGCTGCCCTGGTAGCCCGATTCATCCGGTCGGACAAGCGCGGGATTCCGCGTCGCGCCGCCGCGGCGGCTTCCCCTTTGCGCGTTTGGCTCCCTGATCCCATATCCACCGCGACGCCCACGTGCCGCGAGTCGTTGGACCTCGCGTACGCGGCAGAACGGCAGTTCGATGACCACCTCGGGCCCCACCCTCGACGCGCAGATCCGCCAGGACCGCGGCTTCTTCCTCTTCAACGCCGTGGTGTCCGCCGCCGCGCTCGCGATCCTCGCGTGGCTCCTGATTTTCCGCGACGCGGACGAGAGCGGCACGCTCGATCTGCGCTTCATGCCGGCCGTGAACGCGGGTCTGAACGCCACTGCCGCGGTGCTTCTCACGGCCGGCTGGCTCGCCATCCGCGCGCAGAAGGTCGCGCTCCACAAGCGCCTCATGGTCGGCAGCTTCGCCGCCTCGACCTTCTTCCTCGTCGGCTACCTCGCCTACCACTACGTCCACGGCGACACGCGTTACCAAGGCGATCACCGAGGCCTCTACCTCGGCATCCTCTTCAGCCACGTCGTGCTCTCCATCCCGATCGTCCCGATGGCGCTCTCCGCGTTCTACTTCGCGTGGAAGCGCCGCTTCGCCGCCCACAAGAAGGTCACGCGCATCCTCGCGCCCATCTGGCTCTACGTCTCCGTCACGGGCGTGGTGGTCTACTTCTTCCTTCGCGGCGCGAGCTGAGCCTCAAGGCTCCGTGGGAGCGGGCACCTCGGCGGCTTCCGTCGAGGCCTCGGGAGCAGGCGTCGTCGATTCCGCGCTGGGCTCCGGTGTCGTGACGGGGGTGGGCGGCTCGGTGGGAGCTGCGACTGGCGCCACGAAGGGCTCACGCCGAACGCCGAACGACACGGGAGGCTCATTCTGCGGTCGCTGCGGTCCGAAGCATTCCGCGGCGCGTCGATCGCCGAGCGACGCGTAGCGGTCCACTGGCGTCTGGTCGACGCGCGCGACGGACACCAGCTCCGCCTCCGGCGCGCACGCGCTGAGTGCCGCGCGTGATCCAGCGAGCTCGTCTTCGCGGAACTCGAACGCTTCGAGGAATCGATCGAAGTCAGGACGAGTGGTCTCGAAGTCTTCTGGCAGGTTCGCGTGCCCGAGCAGCAACAACCCGGGAAGAGTTGCACGCTGACGTCCTGCGAGGACGACGAAACCGGGCCGTACCAACGCTACCTCGCGTCGCTCCCAGCTCGCATCGGGAGTGAGGCTCGCTTGATCGACGTCCGCGACCTCGAACGTCACCCGATATCCCTCGTAACCTCGCACCGCAATCGGTCGCTCTTCCAGGATCCGCGTCGCGAGCCGGCGCGTGCTCATCTCCACGGCCCCGTCCACCACCGCGAGCGAGACCGTGTCGCGCGACGCCGCACCGACGAGCAGGCGTGCGAGCACACGAAGGTCCGTTTGTTCCATCGACGTCGGGAGCGGAACGACCGACGACCACAGCACGCCGGCAGTGCGGCGATGCCGAAGCCGCAGCACGAAGGCGTCGTCACGGAACCAGTCGGCGGTTCCATCCCCGTTGACGTCGATGTGGTAGTCCGCGACGTAAGCGCCTCCCTTCTGTTTGACGGGCCCGGGCGCGACTCGCACGAGATTCTCTACCATCCAGTCGTTCGAAACGAACACGCCCGGTTCGGCGGACGCGATGTGGAGCGCGTAGCGACCGTCGGTCAGACCTTCGCGAGAGAGCGTGGAAACGGCGGATGCTCCACAGGCAGAGAGCACGAGCGCGAGGATCGGAACAACGGTGCGAGACATGGTCGCGGGATAACACATCTCCTGCGGAAACCAGAGAAGAAGCGCCCAACTCACCGCCCGAAGAACCGCGCGACCATGCCCTCCACCCGCGGGCCTTCGCTCGCCGGCCGCAGCGCGCCGCGCTCGATCCCGCCCGCTTCGCGGTAGACGAAGCGCGGCAGCGCGCTCGGGTCCACCTCGAAGCGCCCGTTCGCGTCCTCGGCGACGGGGAACGATCGATCCTCCGCGCGGTACGTCCGGAGCACGAGCACGTCGCCGATCTCCGGCGCGGAACTCGACCCCGCGGACTCGACGGGACCGTCGAGCCGATGCACACGCACCACCGCGTCCTCCCGCTGCGCGAGGCGCGTTCCGTCCGGCGAGAACACGAGCTCGTCCGTCAGCCGACACGGCCCGCGATCGTCCTGCCGCGCGACCACGAGTCGCTCGACGATCAATCGACCTTCCACACAACGCGCGAGTCGATCCGCGTCCTCGGAGACCCCCGCGGTGGGCGCGAGCGCCTCCACGCGCCGACGCACGTCGCGTCCGTCCACGTCGACGATCACGAGCTCCTCCAGCCCCCGCACGACCAGCAGCTTCCCATCCGGCGTGAAGCGCAGATCGCGAAACGAACGCACCGTCGGCGCGCTCGTCAGCAAGGCGCCGTCGCGCGCGTCGCGCACCTCCACCGCGGTCGTCGATCCGATCGCGACCCTCGCGCCATCGTCCGAGAACACGACCTGCGCCTGCGCGTCCGGCAGCGGCAGCACGAAGCGCTCGCGCCGCGTGGCCACGTCGACCACCCGCACCGCGTGGGGCTCACGCCGCACCTCCGCGAGCGAGCTCCCGTCCGGCGCGAGCCGCAGCGAGCCGAGCGTGCCCGCGCGGCGCGGCGCGGTGATCGTCGTGCGGCGACCGCTCGACAGCTCGACCACGACCACACCTCGCGCACTCGCCACCGCGACGCGCGAGAGCGTCCGATCCGCGGAGAGCCTCTCGGGACAGAACCCCCCGTCGCAGCTCGGCGCGGGCACCGGCGCGTCGCGGAGCGCGCCGTTCTCGTAGAGCGCGAGCCCACCTTCGCGCTGTACGAGCACCCGCGACCCATCGCGCGCGTGCGCCAGCGGCTGAACGTACGCGTCGCTCACGGGGCCCGACGCGAGCTCGCAGAGCGGTCCGTCGAAGGTCAGCCCACCTCCACGTCGCACGATGGGCGGGCGCGCGCTCCCGCACGACGTCGTCGCCGCGCCGTTCACGCCCCAGCGCTCCACGCCCGCGCGCCCGTGCGTCACGAGCTCGTCGCCGTCGGGGCTCCAGACCATGCCCCACACGCTCGTCTCGCCGGCATCGCTCCGGACGCGCGCGCGCTCCGACCAGGTTGCGACGTCCCAGAGCACCACGTCCGCGCCGAGCACCACCAGGGTCGCGCCGTCGGGCGACGGCAGCAGCTCGTGGACGTAGTCGTCGATCACGATCTCGGACGGATCGTCGGACGTCGGCGGACTCACGCGAGAAGTGCGATGCGGTCGCGCCTCGCCCACGATCCAATGCTCGATCGCCCCCCCGCGGGCGACGAAGACCGAGCGTCCGTCCGCCGCAGCGGCCACTGCGCGCGCGTCCTCCCACTCGCCCCGCGGCGTCAACGTCGACGCGTCGAGCGCGCGCCACCGCGCGTCCTCGAGCTGCACCAGCACCAGGTCGCCGGCCGCGCGCAGATCGAGCGCCCGAGCGTCGAGTGCTGCGGTGGCGCGCACGGCGCCGTCCCGCCGGCTCCGCACGACCACCTCGCGCTCGTGGCTGGTGATCCAGAGATCGTCGCCCGCGAACGCGCCGAGCGAGCCTGGCACCTCCACGAGCCGCGCCCCCGTCCGCGCGTCGAAGAGCGCGAGCACGTTCGGCTCCGCCTGCGCGACCGACACCACGCGGCTGCAGCGCGGTCGATCGCCGCACGGCATCACGTCGTCGTACGTCACGTCGAAGACGCCGTTCGCGTTCACGGCCAGCACCACCGGCTCTTCGCCTTCGTGCACGAGCTCGAGCTCGGAGCTCGCCTCGTCGTAGCGAAAGCGCACGTGCCCGCTTCCGTCGCGCGCCGCGTCGAAGCGGTCGAGCACGAAGCGCGGGGCGTCCGGTCGGTAGAGCGGCGTCCACGCGTCCGCGTGCAGATCCCAGCGATAGACGCCGCCGGTCCCGTCGAAGAAGCCGCCCGTGCTCGCGACCAGCACCTCGTGCGGCGACGTCGCGTGCACCCAACGCTGCGCGGTGCGCACGAACGTGCGCCGGCTCGCGCGCAGCCGACCGCTCGCCACGTCGATCACCGCGATCGCGCCGTCGCCGCTCGCGGTGACCAGCACGCGGCCGGTCGGATCGAACGATGCGGCGTGGACACCCCGACGGTGCGCGCGGCCGAACACGAGCCCGCCCGGCGCGGGAGGCGACGTCGGCTCGGCGTAGGTCGGCGCGACTGGGGCCGGCTCCGGCTCGGGCGGGCTCGGCTCCGGCGGAACCACGACGGGGCTCGGCGCGGCGTGGGTGCACGCGAGGCAGAGCGCGAACGCGAAGGGGAGGCGCATCGGCACGAGGGTATCCGACGCTCGCCCCGCGCCGAGGTTCCCTCGAACGTCGACGAGGGCTCACGAACGCCGGCTCACGAACGCCGGCTCACGAACGAAGGCTCACGAACGAAGGCTCACGAACGAAGGCTCACGAACGA
>CALJLK010000336.1 GCA_937982655.1 uncultured Sandaracinus sp. | reverse complement strand
AAACTATCGGGCCGCGCGTGAGCGCGGAGCCGATGATTTCGCAAGCCGCCCTACCGGACGGGGCGCAGCTCACTCGGGGCTTCACGCCCCGTGGGGGCAGGGGCTGGCGACAGCGCCTCGGAGAAGCTGACCCGCCGACCCGGTCGAGATGCCGAAAACTCGACCGTTCGAGGCGCCTCGTGCGACCCGGAAGAGATGTCGAAGCCTCTCACGCTCTTCGAGGTGCTCCGCGCGCTTCACGACGAGCGCGCAGAGGGCGATCTCGTGGTTCGCGATCGGAGCGGCGCTGTGCATCGCGTCGTCTTGCGTGCGGGACGGCCGGTGGCGGCCAAGGTGCGGGGGCGCTTCGATCCCCTGCTCGCGCGGCTGCGCGATCTCGGCGCCCTCGACGAGCGTGCGCACCGCCACGCGCTCGGGCAGCTCGCGCAGACCGAGCGCCGAGCAGGGGAGGTGGCGCGCAGCCTCGGTGCCGCGCCGCAGCAGATCGAGCGTGCGCTCTCGGCTCAGCTCCGGGCGGC
The DNA here is from genome assembly GCA_937982655.1 of uncultured Sandaracinus sp. Taxonomy (GTDB): domain Bacteria; phylum Myxococcota_A; class Polyangia; order Polyangiales; family Houyiibacteriaceae; genus JACKEH01. The sequence continues at coordinate 5,806 of CALJLK010000336.1, read as the reverse complement.
GCTCGACGCGCTCGCGCGACGCGTGGACGGAACCGGCGCGACGTATGCGTTCGAAGCGCGGCGCGTGGCGGCGGCGGAGATCGCGTCGTGGACGGCGGAGTCGGCACGGGCGTCGACATCCTCGTCGAGCTCGTCCGCGCGCCCGAGCCCGTCGCGCCCGAACCCGTCGCGCCCGAACTCGTCGCGCCCGAGCCCGTCGCGCCCGAGCCCGTCGCGCCCGTCCTCGCGTGTCCCCGACCGCCTCGACCGCGAGACGTTCCGCCGCCTCGCGAGGGCGCTACATCCGGATCGCGCACACGGGCTCTCGGAGCGAGAGCGCGCCGAGAACGCGCGCGCCCTCGCCGAGCTCACCGCGCGTTGGCACGGGCTCGGCTGAGGGTCGTGTCGCGAAGACTCTTCGGGGCTCCGCGAAACCACGTCGCCGAGCACGCCGTCCTTCGTCACTCCATCGGCCGGAGATCCGACGCGACCTCGAACGCCGCCTCCGTCGCGGCGCGGAGATCGTCGACGGTCGTGCCGGGCGCGATCTCGCGCAGCAAGAGGCCCGACGGTCCGACGTCGAACGCCGCCAGATCCGTGAAGACCTGATGCACCACGCGCACGCCCGTGAGCGGCAGCGTGCACTCCTTCAGGAGCTTCGCTGCGCCGTCCTTCGCGGTGTGCTCCATCATCACGAGCACGCGCTTGGCGCCCGCGACCAGATCCATCGCGCCGCCCATGCCCTTGATCATCTTGCCGGGGATGGTCCAGTTCGCGAGGTCGCCGCGCTCGCTCACCTGCATCGCGCCGAGCACGCAGAGGTCGATGTGACCTCCGCGGATCATCGCGAACGACTCCGCGCTGTCGAAGAACGCCGAGCCGGGGAGGGTGGTCACGGTCTGTTTCCCGGCGTTGATCAGATCGGGATCCTCTTCGCCTTCGAAGGGGAAGGGACCGATGCCGAGCAGGCCGTTCTCGCTGTGGAGCACGACCTCGACGCCGTCGGGGACGTGGTTGGCCACGAGCGTGGGCATGCCGATGCCGAGGTTCACGTAGAAGCCGTCGCGCAGCTCGCGGGCGATGCGGGCGGCGAGTTGGTCGCGGTCGAGCGCCATCACGCGCCTCCCTTCGGGTTCGTCGGCCGCTGACCCGGCCGACCGAGGAGCTCGCCGGTCTTCGAGCGGACGGTGCGCTGCTCGATGGGCTTCTCGTAGCCCGAGCCGAGGACGATGCGTTGAACGTAGATGCCGGGGGTGTGGATCGCGTCCGCTTCGAGCGAGCCCACGTCGACGAGCTCCTCGACCTCGGCGATCGTGATCTTGCCCGCCGTCGCCATCATGGGGTTGAAGTTCATCGCGGTGTGCCGGTAGACGAGGTTGCCGTGGCGGTCGCCCTTCCACGCCTTCACGATCGCGACGTCGGCGGTGAGGGCGGTCTCCATCACGTAGGTGCGGCCGTGGAACTCGCGCGTCTCCTTGCCCTCCGCGACCTGCGTGCCGACGCCGGTCGGCGTGAAGAACGCGGGGATTCCGGCGCCGCCCGCGCGGATGCGCTCGGCGAGGGTGCCCTGGGGGTTCAGCTCGACTTCGAGCTGTCCGCTGAGGAACTGCTCGGCGAAGATCTTGTTCTCTCCCACGTAGGAAGAGATCATCTTCTTCACCTGGCCGTTCGCGAGGAGAACGCCGAGACCCTTGTCGGTCGTGCCGCAGTTGTTGCTGATGATCGTCAGCCCGCGCACGTTCTTCTCGCGCAATGCGCGGATGAGATTCTCGGGGTTGCCGCAGAGGCCGAAGCCTCCGCTCATGAGCGTGATCCCGTCGCCGACGTCCGCGAGCGCGGCCGCGGCGGAGGGGTAGACCTTGTGCATGGCGCGGGAGCATCGCGGCGCGGCGTCGTCCGGGTCAAGGCGCGTCCTCACGCATGCGTCCTCACGCATGCGTCCTCACGCATGCGTCCTCACGTATTCGGGGGAGCGTGCGGGCGGGCACGACCGCTCGGGAGCGGCCCCGAACGCGCGTCGGCCGAGCGGAGAGCGCCATTCCTCGTCGGCGTCGTGAAAGAGCGCGCGGGTGGCTTGTCGTCCGGGCCGCCAGAGGGGCATCCGAACGGAAGTTCGCTCGGGATGGCCAGGTCTCGGCGCGAACGCCCGCGGTCCTGGCCGACCTTCCACGCCACCGAGGGTGCGGGCGCTCGCTCACTCATCTCGCCACTCGAGCGTCACGAGAGCGTCTGCGAGTAGAGCGGAAACATCTGTCATCGCGAGATCGTGTCGTCTCGGACATGAGAGTTCGTCGTATCACCCGTTTGGGGGAGAGGTGGTTGCGCGGTTATGTCTGAGCGCCATTCACGAGAATGTTTCGATTGATCTTCGTGGATGCATGATGTCGTATCCCTCGCGGAGGGGTTCATGCAGGTCACGTATCCGGGCGTGTACGTCCGCGAAGTTCCGTCCGGTGTTCGCACGGTCACGGGGGTTTCGACGTCGGTCGCGCTCTTCGTGGGCGAGTCGATCCGAGGGCCGCTCGAACGACCGACGCGGGTGACGAGCTACACCGAGTTGGTGCGCCGGTTCGGGGAGAGCCACACGCACGGCGAGCTGTCGCGGCAGGTGCGGCAGTTCTTCCTGAACGGTGGGCGCGAAGCGTGGGTGGTGCGCATCGGGCGCGTCGCGACGGAGCCCGCGTACGCGAGCGTGACGCTGCAGACGGTGTTGGGCGCCTCCGCGCTGCGTTTGGTGGCGCGAGACGCCGGGCTCGACGGGAACACCGTGCGGACGAGCGTCGACTACGACACCGCGACGCCCGACGCGACGTTCAACCTCACGCTCTTCCGTGAGCGCTACGACGCGGCTGGCGTCGCGCGGCGCTCCGACCTCGAGCGCTTCGAGGGGCTCTCGATGGACCCGGCGTCGGCGCGCTTCGCGCCCACCGTGATCACGCAGGGCTCGTCGCTCGTGACGGCCGAGTCGCTTGCGGTTGGGGCGGGGCGCGGACGTTCCGCGTCGGATCGTGTCTTCGCCGCGGTCGGTGATTTGGACGCCGCGTTCTCGGGACCGACCGGGAGCTTGCGCGTTCGCGTCGGGACCTCGCCGGCGCTCTTCGTTCGCGTGAACCGTACGGGCTTCTCGACCACGGTGCTGCAGGACGCCATCAACGACGCGCTCGCGGGGCTGACCTCTCTGGTGGTCGCGGTCACGCTCACCGCCGGCTCGCCGCTCGAGATCTCGGCGGACGGCGACGTGGTGGTCGAGCGCGGCGACGCGGACGATCTGACCCGCGCGCTCGGGCTCGGGCTCTCGAACGGCGGGATCGAGGTCGGCGCGTTCGCGCAGGCGCGGCCGGCTCCGAACGGGCTGGTCTGGCCGCCGCTCGTGGATGGGGTGGACTTCGATCCGATCGCGCCGCTCGTCGATCGGGTTCCGCTCGTGTCGCGGCTGCCGAGCTTCTCCGTCGCCGGGACCCAGCTCCCCGTGGCGGCCGTGGCGCCTGCGTACGAGACGAGCACCGCGACCACGCTCTCGCGCGTCCGCTCCGACCTCGAGGCGGTGGCGCGCGCGCTCACGACCGGGAGCACCGCGTGGTCCGCCTCGGTGCGCGGTGGACGTCTGGTGCTCTTGCCGACGGGCGGCGACTCGAACGCCGGCTTCGGGCACACGCTTCGGAGCGGCGCGACGGAGCTCGCCACCGCCGACGTGGGGGCCTTCGGGCTGCGCACGACCGAGGCGCGCCTTCGCCCGGCGTCTCCCGCGTTCGCGACGCGCCAGCTCGGAGTGAGCGCGAACGAGCTCGCGGCGCCCACGCTCGCCGAGTACACGCGCGCGTTCGAGACGGTCGATCGCGAGGTCGATCTCTTCAACTTGCTCGTCTTGCCGCGCACCCGCGATGCGAGCGATCTGCGCGAGAGCTTGTGGCCCTCGGCGAGCGCGTTTTGCGAGCGGCGGCGCGCGTTCTTGCTGGTGGACCCGACGCCCGCGATGACGAGCCGTGACGCGGCCGAGTCCGCGGTGGGTCCGCTTCGGCGCGGCATCGCGACGCAGCACGCGGCGCTCTACTTCCCGCGTGTGCGTCTCGACGACGGGAGCCACGTGGACCCCTCGGGCTCGATCGCGGGCTTGATGGCACGGACGGATGCGTCGCGTGGGGTGTGGAAGGCACCGGCCGGAACGGAGGCGACGCTGCGCGGCGTGGTCGGCGTGCACACGCCGATGTCCGACGTCGACAACGGCGTGCTCAACCCGCTCGCGATCAACGCGATTCGCGCGATGCCGAACGGGGTCGTGGCGTGGGGCGCGCGCACGTTGGCGGGCTTCGACGGATCGGGCGAGGACGACTACCGCTACGTTCCGGTGCGGCGGCTCGCGCTCTTCATCGAAGAGAGCCTGTACCGCGGGCTGCGTTTCGCGGTGTTCGAGCCGAACGACGAGCCGCTCTGGCGGCAGATCCGGCTCGCGGCGGGGGCGTTCATGGCGAACCTCTTCCGACAGGGAGCGTTCGCGGGACGGCGCGCGGAAGACGCGTACTACGTGAAGTGCGACGCGGAGAGCACGATTCAGAACGACGTGAACCTCGGCATCGTGAACGTGCTCGTCGGGTTCGCGCCGCTCAAGCCCGCGGAGTTCGTGGTGCTGCAGCTCCAGCAGATCGCGGGGCAGGTGCAGACCTGAGCTCGATCGGAGGCGTCGAGGGATCGGAAGAACGCCGATTCGAAGCTCCGATTCGAAACTGGGAGCGACGTCCGCCACCGAGCTCCGTCGCACGAATGATCGTCGCCCGAGGAGGGGAACATGGCGCAATTCAGCATCAACACCACGCGCATCGATCCGTACAAGAACTTCAAGTTCCAGCTCGCGTGGGAAGACGGCACGGTCGTGGCCGGCGTGTCGAAGGTCAGCGCGCTCAAACGCACGACGGAAGTGGTCTCCCACCGCGAAGGCGGCGACGTGTCGACACCCCGGCATTCGCCGGGGAAATCGAGCTTCGAGCCGATCACCGTCGAGCGCGGCGTGACGCACGACCCTGCCTTCGAGGAGTGGGCGAACCTGGTCTACAGCACGAGCGGCGACGCCGCGGTGTCGCTCGCGGGGTACAAACGCAACCTGCTCCTCAACGTCTTCAACCTGCAGGGACAGGTGGTGAAGTCGTATCGAATCTTCCGTGCGTGGGTGAGCGAGTACACGGCATTGCCGGAGCTCGACGCGAACGGGAACGCGGTGATGTTCGAGACGATCGTGCTCCAGAACGAGGGCTGGGAGCGTGATCCCGGCACCACCGAAGCTCGCGAGAGCTGATCGTGCTGGAGGTGATCGTCGCGCGTGGCGCCCGCGAGCGCCGCTTCGTGCTGCGGGAGCTTCGCGGCGCGGACGAGCTCGGCTTGCCGGAGCATGCGCCGAGCGCGCGCGTGGCGGCGAGCGTGCTGGCCGAGCTCGTGGGCTCGCTCGTGGTTCGCGAGCGCTCGTGCGGCGCCTTCGCGGAGGCTTCGGTGGCCGAGCGAGATCGCGTCTACGCGGCGCTCTGCCGCTCGCTCTTCGGAGACCGCGTGGAGGCGCGGGCGGTCTGCGACGGCTGCGGTGAGGCGTACGAGCTGGGCTTCGAGCTCTCGTCGCTGGAGCGCGCGCGGCCCGTCGCGACGAGCGACGCGGGGGACGTGGCGATCGAGGGGACGTCGACGCGTGTGCGGCCGCCGACGGTCGGGGAGCTGGAAGCCTGGGGCGACGCGGTCTTCGAGCAGTTTCGTGCGCACTGCGTGGTGCGCGAAGGCGCGCCGGAAGAAACAAAGTCGGCGGCTGACCCCGCCGACTCGGGCGACAAGTCGGCGGCTGACCCCGCCG
>CALJLK010000335.1 GCA_937982655.1 uncultured Sandaracinus sp. | reverse complement strand
TCCGCACGATTCCACTTCGAACCGCTGCGCGCCGTCCAGTAGGGCGGCTTGCGGAGGTCGGCCATCCACTCTTTTCTGGTGTCCCAAACTTTCGCGCGGATCGCGCGTCGAAAGCCGTCTCGCGCGCCTCTTCTCGCGACACACGCATCGTCCCCGACTCGCACGCCCGTCCGATCCGGTGGAGCTCTCTCGAGCCCGCTCGACCCTCCGGCTCGCGCTCGCGCATCGCCCTCGCACCCGCAGAGAGCTCATGACCCGCCGAAACACTCGTCTCGCGCCGCTCGCGCTCCTCGCGTTCCTCACCACCACCACCCCGCCCATCGCGACCGCGCAGCAAGGTCCGCAAGGAAGCGGCCTCGAGCTCTCGCTGCACGGGCACCTCGCGCCGCGCTACGGCGAAGAGCTGCGGCTGGCCGGAACCGCCTACGAGGTGGTCGGGCTCGCGGAGCTCAAGCCGTTGCGCAGCGGCGACGTCGTCGTGCGACTGCGTGACTACCGACAGCAACGCTGGACGGTCGTGCGCGAGGTGACCGCGCAGGTCGACGATCGCGGCCGCTTCGTCGCGACGCTCCCGATCCCGGAGGAGCGCTTCGCGTCGGTGAGCCTCCAAGCCGAGGTGCGCGGCGCGGGACAGACCCGCACCTTCGACTTCACGATCGCGCTGCAGCAACCCTTCGGGATCGACCTCCGCACCGATCGCAACCGCTACGAGCCCGACGAGACGGTGCACGTGTGGACGCGTGTACATCGCCTCGGAGACAGCGCGCCGGTCGCGGGCCGGAGCGTGGCGATGACGGTGACGGATCCGCAGGGTCGTCCGCTCGTCGAGCGCACGGTGCGCACGAGCGTGGCGGGCGTGGCCTCGCTCGAGCTGCCGCTGCCCGCGAGCGCGGTGGACGGCGCGTACGCGGTGCGCGTGCGGCTCGACGACTCGATCGCAGAAGCCGAAGCCTACGGACAGTTCCAGGTCGCGCGACGCACGGTCGAGCGCCTGCTCGTCGACGCGACGCTCGATCAACGCGTGGTCGCGCCGAGCGCGCGGCTCACCGGCACGGTGCGCGTGCGGACTCCGTCGGGAGTGCCGATCGCGAACGCGGCGGTGGTGCTCAACGTCGAGGGGCGCACCACCGAGCTGCTCACGGACGCGGAGGGCGTGGCGCCGATTCGGCTGCAGGCGCCGGCGTACCTCTCGGGCGACGTGGCCGCGCAGCAGGTGATCGTGCGCGTCTCGCATCCCGCCCACGGCGTGCTTCACGTGGCGGCGTCGTACCTGCTCTCGCGCGTGGAGTGGCGCGTCGAAGCGACGGCCGAGAACGGCGGGCTCGTACCGGAGGTCGACGCGGAGGCGCTCTTGCTCGTGACCGATCCGCGCGGCGAGCCGATCGCGGCAGGCAGCGAGCTCGTGGTGACGGGCGCCGCGGTGCCGCGGGGGACGGCGACGCTGCGCGTGGATCGCCACGGCCTCGCGGTGCTCGCGATGCGCGTCCCCGACGGCGCGGCGGGGCCGTTGCGCGGCGAGTGTGGTGGACGCTTCGCGACGCGGGTCGACGTGGAGGTGCGTCCCGCGACCGAGAACGCGCGGCCGAGCTTCGCGCGGGTGTGTGTGCCGGTGAGCCCCGACGCGCGCGTGCGCGCCCGCGTGCGTGAGCGCGTGGTCGAGCCGGGCGGCACCGTGGTGGTCGCGCTCGATCGACACCCCGAGGTGCGAGGGCGCGAGGTGTTGGTGGAGGCGATCGCGGAAGGTCGCGTCGTCGCGGCGACGCACGCGCGTGGCGACGAGGCGCGGCTCGCGCTGCCCGCGCAGGTCACGGGCGTGCTCCAGATCCGCGCGCGGCCCGAGCTCGCGCACGACGCCCGTCACGCGCTCGACGCGCCGGGTGGATCGCAGCTCGGCGTCGGCTCGACCGATGCGGTGTTGGTGCGGCCGCGCGACGCGTTCGCGCTCTCGATCGAGACCGGCCGCGACGTGTTCCGCGTGCGCGAGACCGCGCCGCTCGCGCTCCGCACGACGAGCTCGTCGCCGCGCGCGTGGGCCGCGATCGTGGCGCGCGATCTGATGATGCACGGCGGCGAGCAGCCGTTCTCGCTCGACTGGATGCGCGGCGCGATCGCGTCGGCGGCGGCGCGGCCCGACACCGAAGAGGCGACGCTGCTCTTGCGCGCGGCGCTCACGGCGGGGCTCTCGCCGGACTCCAAGCCGCACCGCGCGCCGCCGCTCGTTCAGCCTTATTGGCGCGACGGAAACGAAGGCGGACACCAGGACGGAACGCTGCGCGATCCGGTGGCGATGCGCGACGAGATGTTGCGTCGGCACGCGGGACAGATCGCGGCGCAGCTCGAGCGCCTCGTCGATCAACGCGGGCACGACGAGAACCTGCGGCGCGGCTTCTTGGTCGATCGCGGCGGGCGCTTCGACTTCGATCCGGACGCGCTCGCCACGCTGCGGCGCGAGCGCGCCTACGCGCCAGACAACCTCGGCGGTCAACCGGTAACCCTCGCGATGGTGCGGGCGGCCGACCCGAGCTTCTCGTTCGACACCGCGGCCCAGCGCATCGCGCGGCAGCGGCTCGTGCGGCTGCTGGTCGCCCTCGCGCGGCTCACGAACCCCGACGATCCGGAGGCGGCGCGCGCGTCGGCGGGACAGCCGCCCGAGCGTTGGCTCTCGCGCCTCGTGCAGCTCGGTGTGCTCGGGCCGCGCGATCTGCTCGACCCGTGGGGGCGTCCGTTCGAGCTGCGTTCCACCGCGACGCCGCGGGTGCTCATCAGCGAGCGCGCGCCCAACTGGGAGCTCGCATCGCCCGGCCCCGACGGGCGATTCGGCACCGGCGACGACGTGCGCGATCCCTTCGCGCGCGTGGTGCCGGAGGGCACGCCCTACGCGGTCGCGTCGGGCGAGGACCGTCTGATGAAGACGCTCTCCACCCTCGCGCCGGGGCCGCAGACCTTGCAGGCGATGGCGCAGGCGTACGAGAGCGTGAGCCTCGCCGCGCGCGACGAGCAGCGCGCGCGCACCGTGACCGCGACCGCGAGTGAGGGCGGCGAGGCGATGGAGGATGGTCTCGGCGGGATTGGCGGCGACGACTACGAGGTGGACGCGTCGACGCGTGGTGGATACGGCCGAGGCGCGGGAGGTGGCGCGGCGTTCGGACAGGTGATGCCTTCCGCGGCGCCCCCGGCGCCACCCGCGTCGCGCGCGCGGATGTCACGTGCGACGGCGGACGAAGCGGCGCCGATGGAAGAGATCGCCTCGGCGGAGGCGGAGTACCGCGGCGACGAAGACACGCGCAACGCGCAGCAGATCGCGATGAATCAGCCGTCCGCGATGGCCGCGCTCAGCAACGTGGTGCGCGAGGACTTCCCCGCGACGTTGCGCTTCTGGGCCGAGGTGCCGCTCGACGGCACGAGCACCACGGTGGAGCTGCCGCTCGCGGACGCGCTCACGACGTATCGCGTCGAAGCGATCGCGTGGACGGAGTCGGGCTGGGTGACGACCGCGAGCGCGGAGGTGCGCGTCGATCAAGAAGCGACGGTCGACGCGCCGGTGCCGACCTTCGCGACGGTCGGCGACGGACTGCGCGTGCCGGTGCGCGTGCAGAACCGGACCACGCAGCCGCTCGAAGTGCGCGTGGTGGTCGAAGCGGACGGAGTGTCCGTCGCACTCCCCGACGAACAACGCATCACGGTGCCGCCGCGCGACGCGATCGAGCGCATCGTCGCGATCGGGACGCCCACCGCGGGCAACGGACACTTGGTGATCCGCGCGCTGCGCGCGAGCGACGGAGCGCCCTACGACGCGGTGCGCCGCCCGCTCGTGATCTTCGAGGACGCGCGTCTCGTGCGCGAACGACGCGAGGTGCTCACCGAGCCCGGCCAAGGCGCGGCGGAGCTCTCGTTCACGACGCCTTCGGACGCGAGCGAGCGTGGACCGGGCGAGCTGCGCATCGTGCCCGCGACCTCGCTCTTCGGGGATCTCGAGACCTACGGCGGCGGAAGCTCGGTGGTCGGCTGGGGCCTCGCGCTGCGCGGCGACGCGGTGCCGGAGTCGGCGCTGATCCAAGCGCGCGCGGTGCTTCGCGCGGGCGATCCGGTGGAGGAGCACGATCTCTACGGCGATCCGATGGAGATCGGACGTGCGATCTCCACGACGTGGTCGGACGCGACGGTGGGCGACGCGATCTTGCGGCGCGGTTTGCGCGCGATGAGCGGGCTGCTCGGCGAGAGCCCGACTGCGCCCGATCCGGGGCGCGCGATCGTGGCGTCGCGTGCGCTGCTCTCCCTCGCGCCGACGATCCAGCGGCTCGGCGATCGGCGCGCGGTGGCGCCGCTGGTGCGCACGCTCGTCGATCGGCTGCGCGCGGACGCGGGCAGCGGCGCGGTCGAGATCGCCGATCAGCCGGTGCTGCAAGCGCAGGTCGCGGCCGCGCTCGCGCTCACGGGCGGCGGCGAGCGCGCGATCGAGCTGCTGCGGCGCGTGGAGCGCTTCGTGGTGCGGCTCGAGGCGCTGCCGAGCGGCGCGGCGGAAGAGGCGTTCCTCGAAGAGCCGTCGACCTCGGGCGAGCCGAGCTCGCGCGTGACGCCGACCGCGCTCGTGGTGCTCGCGAACGCGGGCCTCGGTCGGCAGCCGGAGGCGCTGCCCTTCTTGCGCAACCTCGTGGGGCTCGCGGGCCTCGCGGAGGGTTGGGACGTGGAGACGCGCGCGCTCGCGACCGCGGCGGCTTCGGTGCTCGCGGGTCGTGCGCCGGGTTCGGAGCTGCGCGCGAGCGTGGACGGCCGCGCGCTCGAGCTGCGCGCGCCCGAAGAAGGATCGCGCGTGCGGATCGCGGTGCTCGAAGGGCTCGCGCGGCCGGGGCGTCACGTGGTGCGGGTGGAGAACGCGGGGGCCTTCGCGCTCGCGTTCGTCGACGCGCGCTACGGGCGCTCGTGGCAGTCGGCGCCCGCGCGTGCGCTGCGAGTGGACGTGCAGATCGACGGCGCGCTCGGTGCGCGCGACGGACGCTCCGGGCTCGTGCTCACGGTGCGCAACCGCGAGGCGCGGGTGCTCGGGCGTCCGGTGGTGGAGATCGATCTGCCGGCCGGCACGGAGCTCGACGAGCCGACGCGCGAGGCCTTGATGGGCGCGGCGCGCGGTGCACCGACCCAAGAGGGACGCACATTGCGGCTGCCGCTGCGTCCGCTCGCGCCGGGCGGCTACGTGCGCATCCCGCTGCCGCTGCGCTGGAGCGTCGGCGGCTCGTTGCGGGGGCTCGGCGTGAGCCTGGTCGACGAGACGCAAGCCTTCGTGGGCGAAGGCGGGCGCGCGACCGCAATCCTGCCCTCGCGCGCGATCACGATCGACGATCGCGGCGCGGAGCCGGAGACGCCCGAAGGCGAAGCGTCGCCGCCGCCCGCACCGCCGCCGCCTCCACCGCCGCTCTTGCCGGTGGAGCCCTTCGGTCCGATCGCGAGCCGCGCGGTTCCGTCGAGCTCGCGCGGTGAATCGTACGCCTGGATCGATTCGACGGACGCTCGCGCTTCGCTCGGCTTCCATGGGCGGCGCGATTCGCGCACGTCGCGGGATTCGAGCGGACCAAGCGCTCTCGCTTCGTCGCAGATCGCGGAGGTGCGCTCGTGACCGCCCGCTCCGCTCCGCGCGCGACCTCGTCGCGTCGTCTCTCCTTCTTCTCCCACGGTGCCTCCACCATGCGTCCTCTTCTTGTCCGGGTCGGCGGGGTCAGCCGCCGACTTCTCGCGGCGCTCGCGCTGCTCTTCGTCGTCGCTCCCGCGCACGCTCAGGTCGCGGGGCGTCGTCCCGTCGCCGCCGGTGACGTCACGGGCGTCGAGCTCCAGCTCGAAGGCAGCCTCTCGGTCGAGCGTGGCGGCACGCTGCGTTGGTCGGTGGTCGCGTACGAGGTGGTCGGCCTCGACACCCTGCGTCCCGCGCCGGGCGCCGAGATTCGGCTCGCGACCTCGCTGCGTCGCCGCGCGGACGACGACGGCGCGCCGCTCACCGTGACCGCCGACGCGCGCGGTCGCGCGGTGATCGAGCTGCCGATCCCGAACGACGCGCCCGACTCGATCGGCGCGACCCTCGATCTGCGCGCGCGTCGTGGTGTGCAGCGGCGCTTCGAGCTGCGCGTGAACGTGCGCGAGCCGCGCACCCTCGTGCTCTACGGCGCGGAGAGTGCGCCCACGCGCGGGCGCCTGCCGGTGTTCGGTCGGCTCGCCGCCGGCTCGAGCGGGATTGGCGACGCCGAGGTGAAGCTCGTGCTGCACGACGCGCGTGGTCCGCTCGGCGCGCCCGCCACCGTGCGCACCGACGCGACGGGTCTCTTCGCACACACCTTCCGCGTGCCGCGCGAAGCGGAAGGCGCGCTCCGCGTCGACGCGCAGGGTCCCTCGGACGGAACCGATCGCGAGCGTCGCCCGACCGCGTCGTGGTCGGCGACCCTCGCGCAGCCCTCCGAGCCCGCGCTCGTGGTGCAGGTGCGTCCGACGAGGCACCTCGTGCGCTCGAACGAGCGGCTGCCGATCGAGGTGATGGTGCGCCGCGCGGACGGACGCCCGGTGCCCGAGACGCGCCTGCGCATCGGCGGCGGACCCATCCCGCTCTTGCTCGAAGAAGAACAGCGCGAGCGCGAACGCTTCGCGGTCACCGACGCGCGCGGTCGCGCGACGCTGGTGTGGGAAGCGCCGCGCGTGGGCGGCACCCACGCGGACCTCGGCATCACGGTGCAGGCGGGCCGCGCGGGTGTGGGTCGTGGCGTCGGCCAAGCGACGGTGCGCGTCAGCGATCGGGTGCACGCCTCGCGGCTCGGCGTCGAAGGCGGCGTGCTCGTGCCCGGTCTCTCGGCGCGCGCCTTCGTGCGCGTGACCACGATGGATGGTGTGCCCGCGCCGGCGGGTGTTCCGCTGGTGCTCGAAGGTCCGCGCATCGGTCGCGTGGAAGGCGCGACGAGCGCGGGCGGCGTGGTCGCGCTCGATCTGCGTGTCGGTCCGCCGAAGGAAGGCGATCGCTGCGGCGGGCTCGCGGCGACGGACGTCGTGGTGACGATTGCGGGCGCGGGCCCGGAGGCGCGATGTCTTCCCGTCGATCCCGACGCGGCGGTGCGGGTGCGGCTCGCGCGCGGGCTCGTGATCGCGGGGCAGCCGGTCGAGGTGATCGTCGAGCGCAGCGAACGCGCGCGTGGGCTTCCGGTCGCGCTCGTCGCGCTGCGTCGCGATCCCTCGGGCGCGCTCGAGCCGCTCGCGACGGGCGTCCTCGACGGACGCACCGATCGCGTGCCGCTCACGTTGCCGGAGACCGCGCGCGGCGAGGTGCTCGTGCGCGCGCGCCCGCTCGTGGCGCCCGGGGATCGCGAGGTGCGCGGTGGCTTCGCGGCGCTCTACGCCTTCGGAGCGGCACCGACCGCGATGGGCGCGGAGGCGATCGGTGGCGAGGACACGCTCGTGGCGCGGCTATCCGGCGAAGCGCGCGCGTCGACCCTCGCGATCGCGTTGCCCTACGGCGACGACGCGCGGCTGCGCGCGCAGCTCGAAGCGCTCGCGAACGGACCCTTTGCGGATCTGCGCGGCGCGCCGCTCACCGATCTCTCGGTCGCCGCGATGCTCGCGGAGCGCACGCCGATGGACGTCGCCGCGCCCGCCGTCCTGCGCGGCGCGCCGCGTCCGACGGTGGAGCCTGCGCCGGAGCCGACGAGCCCCGAAGCGCACGGCCTGCTGCGCGATCCGTGGCGTGCGAGCGCGCGCTTCGTCGAAGGTCGCCTCGCGTTGCTCTTCCGCGCGATCGAGGCGCGCGTCGAGGCCGCGGTGCCCGAGCAGATGCACGAGATCGCGGTCGAGCGCGGTGGGCGCTTCACCTTCAACCGGCAGCTCCTCGCGTCGCTCGCGGAGGGAAGCCTCGGCAGCGAGGGCGCGACCGGGCTCGGCGGCGAGCCGCTGACGATCGAACGCCTCGAAGCGCTCGATCGTGGCTTCGGCTACGACGCGGTCGCGCGGCGCATCACGCGCGAGCGGCTCTTCACGCTCCTGCTCGCGCTGCGGCAGTTCGTGCAAGAGAACACGCTCGATCTCGCGTGGACGCGCCCCGGCGATCCGACGCTCTGGATCGAGCGGCTCAAACACCGCTACGTCGCGGGAGGCACCATTCGCGCGGGGCAGCTGGTCGACGGTTGGGGGCGTCCGTTCCGTCTCGTCGCGACCGCGCGCGCGCGCTTTCCGAACGTGCAGCCGGTCGTGGGTTACGAGCTCGTGAGCGCGGGCCCCGACGGTCGCTTCGGCAACGGCGACGACGTCTTCGATCCGACCGCGCGGGTGCTGCCGACCGGCTCGCTCTACGCGGACGCGGTGGGCGAGGACGCGCTGGTCGCGCGCCTGCGCGGGGTGGAGCTCGGCCGCGCCACGCTCACCCTCGCCGCGGGGGCGTTCGGTGCGCCGCAGCCGCGCATCGCGCCGCCGCCGGACGAGAGCCGCCCGCAGACCGCGCTCGGCGATCTTCCCCCACGTTTCGAGGCGGATCCGCACGCGCTCGCGTTGCTTCGTCCGACGCGACCGACGAGCGCGGTGCTCGCGCGCGGCTCGAACGAGCTTCGTCTTCGGGTGGGCAGCGAGCCGCGCACTTGGCGCGTGCTCGTGCTCGGGCTCGACGCGGCGGGCAACCTCGCGCTCGCGAGCGACGCGAGCCGCGCGGGCGCGCCGGTGCTCGCGGACCTCGCGTTGCCCTCGCGGCTTCGCACGAACGAGCCGCTGCGCTTCCCGCTGCACCTCACGAACGTGACGGAGTCGGAGGCGCGCTATCGGCTGATCGCGAGCGCGGAAGGCATCGACGCGCAGCTCCCGAACGAGATCGCGATCCCGGCGGGCGAGACGCGTTCGGTGGACGTCGCGCTGCTCGCACGATCCGAAGGTCGTCACGAGGTCGCGGTGGAGGTGCGTGCGGACGATCGGGTGCTGCAGCGCGTCGCGGAGCGTGTGGGCGTGGACGGCGGCGGGCACCCGACGCGTCGGCGCGCGACGGGCTTCGCGGGGACCTTCGAGGCGGATCTGTCGATCCCGTCGGACGCGAGCGGGACGCAGAGCCGGCTCGTGATCGTGGGGCCGAACGCGCTCGCGGCCGATCCGGATCTGGCGGAGATCCGACGCGACGATCCGGCGCTGGTCGCGTGGGCGGAGACGCTCGCGGGGCGCGCGCTCGACGAGGCGCTGCGCGCGCGGCTGATCCGCGCGACGAGCGCGGACGGAACGGTGTCGGGCGAAGAGACGGCGCTGTCGACCGCGGCGGCGGTGGTGGCGCTGGCGGCGGCGCTGGAGGACGACGGCGATCCCGACGAAGAAGCGCAGCGCGCGCGCGAGCGGGCGAGCCAGCGGATCGGGAGTTTGCCGCCGTTTCACGACGCGGACGGTGTCGCGGGGCGGACGCGGATGATGGCGGCGTCGCTCGCGGCGCTCGCGACGAGCGGGGTGATCGAGCCGCTCGGCGCGGGATATCCCGGGCCCGAGTACGACGAGGGGATTCGTCCGCCGGGCGCGCACGATCCGGTGGCGAACGCGATCCGGATCTGGATGCCGCAGCTCCGACGGACGCTTCGCGAGCGTCCGGGCGAGCCGACGTTGCTCGCGCGCGCCGCCGCGGGGCTCTTGCTCGCGGACGCGCGCGACGGGCACGGGCGCGCGATGTACGCGTCGGTGCGGGACTCGCTCGGCGAGGACGGGCTGGTGACGGGCGGAGAGCGTCGCGGGATGTCGGATCGGCTGGCGGCGTCGCTGGCGTTCGCGCTCGCGGCGCATCAGGTGGGCGACGCGGAGTCGGCGGCGAAGGTGCTGCGCGCGGTGAGCGTGCACGGTCCGTCGATCGCGAGCCGCGGAGGCGAGCTGACGTTCTGGTGGCTGGCGTGCGGCGCGTACGGCGCGATGGGCGCGACGCCACAGAGCGTGGAGGTCGACGGTCGGACGGTGGCGCTGGAGCGCGGGGTCGCGACGGTGGACCTCGGGCTGTCGTCGGGAGGCTCGCGGACGGTGCGCGTCCGCAGCTCGGAGGGAGGCGTGATGGCGCGCGTCGAAGCCGTGTTCGCGCGGCCGTTCGCGGCGTCGCGCGAGGGGCGTCTGGAGCTGGAGCTTCAGGGCTCGGTCGGTCGGGTCGGCGAGCTGGCAGCGCTGGAGCTGAGCGTGAAGGCGCTGCAATGGCGGGACGCGCCGATCGTGGACGTGCAGCTCCCAGCGGGCGTGGAAGCGGACGATCGGCTGCTGGCGTCGCTGCGCGCGAACGGCGCGGTGCGTTCGGTGGAAGCGCGGGAGCCGGGGTTCGTGCGGCTGCGGCTGGTGGCGCTGGAGCCGCAGCAGACGGTGGCGATCCCGCTGCCGCTGCGGTGGCGCGCTTCGGGCTCGGTGCGGGGTTTGGCGGTGGTGGCGTACGACGCGGCTTCGCCGGAGCGGATGAGCGTATTGCCTTCGCGGGTGTTGGAGGTCGGGCCCGAGGGGTGACCTTTTCGCGGTGATTCGCGTTTGATGCGCTACCGAAACGGTCGAGTTTCTGTTTGAGGCGTTCTCGGTTCGCGTGATTCTCTTCTTGGACGCGTGTGCGCCGAACGGGACACGTCCCTGCGAAACCCGGTGGAGCGCTCGGAGCCGAACGCGCGAGCGCGTCGTCTCCTCGTCCACAGGGTTTCTCGGGACGCGTGCGGTTCGATGGTTCGGTCGCCTGACGGCGACGCTCACGTGACGTCGGGTCGCTCGGCCTGACGGCCGGCTCCAAAAACGTCAATTCGGCCTTCCGTCGGTGGCCTTCGATCTCCACTGGGGTTTACGCCGCCCTCTCTTTGGAGCGTGGCGGCTCGCGTCACGAGCTCCCGCGCGTGACACGAGCCGCGCGCGTACGGGCCCTGGGAGCTACGGGCGTGCGTACGTCCGCCTCGCGTCGTGATCGGAGCGCACGACGCGAGGCGTGACCGATGGCCCTCTGTGCTTCGGGGGATTCGTGGTGTGCGGTCCGGTCGAGCTTCGCTCGGACGGAGCGCGCGAGATTCGCCGAGCCCTACGTGTGGCGCGTACGTTCGTGACCGTGCGAGATCGCGTCGTCCGCTGCGCGCACGACACGACTCGCTCTCGGAGGCGAGATCGCGTCGTGAGCTGCGCGCACGACACGACTCGCCGGGACACGACGTCTCCGTCTCCGTCTCCGTCTCCGTCTCCGTCTCCGTCTCCGTCTCCGTCTCCGACTCCGACTCCGACTCCGACTCCGACTCCGACTCCGACTCCGACACCGACACCGACACCGACACCGCCTCCGACTCCGACGAACGCACCGCCATACGCCAAGACGGCGGCGCCAAGCGCCGCGCGGCGCTACCGCGGCCGAAGCATCCGCCAGCAGACTCGCGCGACCCGGTCGGCGAGCTCGTACGCCTCGGCGACCTTCGCGGAATCGGCGTAGCCCCAGCACCGCGCGATGTGCAGCGCCGCCTTGGTCTCCTGCGCGGACCCGAAAGCGGACTCGACGCGAAGGCGCCGATTGCCCGCGGCGTGCCCCGAGCACTCGGCCAAGTTGAGCACGACCGACTGTGCGGCACGGCGGAGCTGATCCGCGAGCGGTCGATCGTGCCGAGCGACCGAAGCAAGCACGCTCGGGAGAGCGGCAATCAGCTCGTAGGCGAGAGAGAGGGCTTGGAAGGGCTGGGTGGGCTGGCTCATGCCCCTTTCACGCGAGAGAAGCGTGACAGCCCGAGCGAACGCACCGACGGCGGAGAAGGAGGGCTGGCGCGCTTGTCTCGCCAACCCGGCATGAGCCAGCCCGCCCGGCCCTGGAAAGCCCGTCCCTCACGGCAGCCCATGAATGCCACGCGCCCCTACTTCTCAACCTCGACTGCGCCACGAATCCGGGAGTGAGATCACACGCTCTGCCTCGGTGTCGGAGGAGGAGTCGGAGGCGGAGTCGGAGTCGGAGACCGTGTCGGAGTCGGAGACCGTGTCGGAGTCGGAGACCGTG
>CALJLK010000334.1 GCA_937982655.1 uncultured Sandaracinus sp. | reverse complement strand
GGCGTGGACGAGCGAGGACAACGTGACGGGAGCGAGCTCGGAGCCGGCGCGAGAACGCGAGGAAATCGCGACGAATCGCGCATGGCACCGGCCGTGCTCATCACGCGTCCCGTCCGACCTCGTCCACGAGCGACGGAGGAGCAACCATGAGCCCGAACGAACGACGCGCGAGCTTCGAAGCCACGATCGCCCCTCACCTCGGTGAGCTCCACGGCACTGCGGTGCGCCTCACACGCTCGCGCAGCGACGCGGACGACGTGCTGCAAGAGACGGTGATGCGCGCGTGGGCGTTCTGGGATCGTTTCGAAGAAGGCACCAACGCGCGCGCGTGGATGCACCGCATCCTCTTCAACACCTTCGTCAACGGCTGGCGGCGCAAGAAGCGCGAGCGCGAGGTGCTCGGCGTGGTGCGCGAGGACGAAGGTCGCGAGCCGCACTGGGCGCGCGGCGAGCGTGCGCTCGGGCCGAGCGCGGTGGAGCTCGAGAGCGGGCTCGGTGACGAAGTGAGCGCGGCGCTCGACGAGATGCCCGAGGTCTTCCGCGGCGCGGTGAAGCTCGTCGACCTCGGCGGGCGCTCGTACAAGGACGCAGCCGACATCCTCGGGTGCCCCGTCGGCACCGTGATGTCCCGCTTGCACCGTGGGCGGCGCTGGTTGCAGGAGCGCCTGCGCGAGTACGCCGCGGCCGAGGGCTACGTCGCCGCAGCGGCGTGATCGGGCGCGCTCGAGAAGGACGAAAACTTGCCCGCGCGCCACGCGTGACGTTACTCGCGAGAGGTGGACGCCCTGCTCTCGTCGGCAAGTCTCCTCGGGCGCGGCCTGCTCCGCCTCGGTGATGCGCGAGCGACGGGCACGCTGACCGTGCAGGGCGTGGGGCGCGCTCGGATCGCGCTCCACGCGGGGCGGGTCGTCGCGGTCGAGGTCGACGGTGCGCCGCCGCTCGGCGACTTGCTGAAGGTCGACGCGGCGCGCCACCGCGAAGCGCTCGATCGTCGCGGCCCCGTCGGGCCGGTGGGGCGATGGTTGGTGCGCGAAGGGCTCGCGGAGCCGGCGGCGGTCACGCACGCGCTGCGGCGTCAGATGCGCGCGCGTGTGTCTCGGCTCTTCGCGTGGCCCGAGGCCGAGCTGCGCTTCGTCCCGGTGAGCGCGCCCCTGCCGGCGCTCGACGAGCCGTTGACCGCCACCGATCTGGTGCTCGGCGCGCTGCGGGACGTCGCGCGGCCGAGCGCGGAGACCGAAGCGCGGCTGCGCGACACGGAGTGGACGCTCTCCGCGCTCGGGCGTGCGCAGCTTCCTCGCGCGGAGCTCTTCCCGCAGGAGCGCGCGATGCTCTTCGCGCTCGAGCGAGGCGCGCGCGGCGACGACGTGCTCGCGCTCGGCGGCGGCCATCCCCGCGCGCTGCGGGCGCTGCACGCGTGGCACCTGGTCGGTCTCGCGGTCGAGCGACGCCTCGAGGCCGCACGCCGCGACGGTCGTCACCAAGCGCTGATCCGAGCGCGCAGTGCGCTGCGGCGCGACACGACGACGGAGCGCGACGAGCGCACGCTGCGTCGCACGCTGCGCGACGTGCATCCGGATCGTTTCGAGCCACGCCTGCAGGCGACGTGCAGCGACGTCGTGCGCGAGCTCCTCGCGACGCGCGGACGCACGCGAGCGTGATCTGCACGCGCCGAGCTCGTGGCGAGAGCTCGTGCGAGGCTCACGGTGCGACGTGCGGGGACAGCATCTCCGGGGTCGCGACGCCGAGCTGATCGAGCTCTTCGCGGCTGCGCACCGGCAGGCAGCCGCCCGCGTTCAACGAGTCCGCCAGCGTGTCGGCGGGTGCGAGGTAGAGCGTCACGCTCACGCCGCTCGGGTGCACGAGGAAGATGTCTTGGAGCACCACGCGCTCGTCGCCCCACACGAAGCGAAGCGTGGGAACCCCCGCCGCGGAGCGCTCGGTGCAGCGCATGACGAGCTTCGGATCGCCGTAGCGGTCCCGCATCGCCTGGAGATGCGGCGCCACGCCCTCCGCGGGCACTTGGCTGAGCACCTGCAAGCGCGCGAGGCGGTCCCCGCTGCGGTCGAAGACGTAGACGACTTGTGCGCCGTTCGGGAGCGACTCTTCCCAACGCGGCTCGTTCGACGTCGTACGAGCGGGCGGCGTCGCGCTCGGGCGGGCTCGACGGAGGGCGTCGGCGGGCAGACCGAGGCGAACGCCCGCGAGGAGGCCGGGGACGAAGGCTTCGGACGCGCGCCCGAGATCGTCCCACCGTCGCTCGCGGGCTTCGCGGGCTTGCTCCGCGCGCTCTTCGCGCTCGAAACGCGCCGCCGCCACGGCCTCTTCTTCGCGACTCTCGAGCCACGCGAAGAGCGCGAGCCCACCACCGACCAAGAGCAGGGTCGCGACGAGGACGGGGACGAGGGCGTGACGCACGGAGGCGGAGGGTAGCTCGCGCCGCTCGTCGTGCGACCTCGAACGCGACGTAGGCTCGTTCCGGACGTCGCCGTGGTCAGTCTTCGCTCGCTTCCGTTCGCCGTGGGCGAAGCGCGGCGTCGACCGGCTGACAGCGCGCGCGCACGTGCGGCACTCCGGGCGCGGCGGCGTCGAAGAGCCCTTCGAGCGCACGCGCGATCGCGTCTTCGTCGGGCTGCACCACCCACTGCCCTTCGGCGGTGCGCGTGGGGACGACCTCGCGGTGGCCGAGCAAGATCCCGTGTAGACGATCCTCGCGCACGTCGGCCACGCGGCGGACGAGGGCGAGCAGCTCGAGGCGTGAGAGGTCGGTCGCCACGTGAGCGGACGCGGTGTGCAGCACCGGCAACCACGCGGCCGCGCCGAGCTCGCGGACTCGCCCACGCATCGCGAAGAGGAGCGCTTGCTGGCGACGCGCGCGATCCCAGTCGGAGCGCCCGTGGCGGCTGCGCGCGTACATCGCGGCGGTCGCTCCGTCCATGCGCACGCGACCCGCGGGAACGTCGAGGAGGCGGCGTCCGCTCTCGGTGCGCGGGTCGAGGAAGTCGTCACGCATCGCGCACGGGACGTCGACGTGGACACCCCCGAGCGCATCGACGGTGCGCTCGAAGACGTCGAGGTCGCCGAGGATCGCGTGATCGATCGTGAAGCCGAGCACGTCGCCGACGACGGTGCGGAGCGTCGCGATCGGATCGCGACCGAGGCGACCCGCGATGCGCAGGGTCGCGTTGATGCGGGCGAGGCCGTGACCCGGGACGTCGACGAGGAGGTCGCGCGGGATCGAGACGAGGCCGACGTGACCGCTCGCGTCGTCGAAGACCGCGACGACGAGGGTGTCCGCG
>CALJLK010000333.1 GCA_937982655.1 uncultured Sandaracinus sp. | reverse complement strand
CCTCCGCACCGTCGACCTCCGCACCGTCGACCTCCGCACCGTCGACCTCCCCGACCTCCGCTCCGTCGAAGCTTGCCGACTCACGAAAGGTGGCCGCGAGCACGACGAGACCGTCGCGCGACGCCTCCGAGATCGACGGGGACGCGTCGAGCCTCGAAACCGACCATGAAGCGCGCCTTCGCGAGCACGCCTACCTCCTCGCGGAGTCGAACCACTTCGCCGGCGACCCGAGCTTCTACTGGCGCGTCGCCGAGCGAGAGCTCGCACGCTCCGAACGTTTCGACGCTCCCTCGACCGCGCGCCCTCGCGGCGCCCACGCGGAGACACGCTGATGGCTCTCGGACAGGTGGTCCCCATGCATCCTGCGCTGCGCGTCGACGTCCCGACCTTCGTCCTCGCCCTCGAAGAACGCGGCACGCTCCGCCGCTACCGGCTCGAAGCGCGCCTCCGCGACGAGGTCAGCGTCGTCGCGACCGGTCTGCTCGCCGGCGCCGCGCTCGGTCACAGCGAGATCACCGACTACGCGTTTCGCGCACGCGCGCGCGTGTTCGGCGCCGCGATGTGGCTCGAGGTGCAGCGCGCCGACGGCGCTCGCGACGCCCGTGCGCCCGCGTTCGTGCGGGTCACGGTCGCCACCAGCGCCGACGGAGGACGCACCTGGACCCGGACGTCCGCGAGCTTCCCCGAGCGAGGGGTCGAGGTCGCGCGCTTCGCCGAGGGTGAGGTCTTCGGCTTCGACGAAGCCTGACGACCTCCGATCCACCAGCCGTGGCTCCACCAGCCGTGGCTCCACCAGCCATGGCTCCACCAGCCGTGGCTCCACCAGCCGTCACGATGAAGCGTCATCCGCTCCGCTGTCGCGGGGAGCCCTCGCCGCCCTGCCCTCAGCACGCCGATGACTCCCTCCCCGAGCGTGGTATGGTGGCCTTTCTTCGAGGATGAGCGACGAACGCCACGGCTGGACCACCGCATCCGTCGACGCGGTTCCGCGGGTGCATGCGGCCGAGGACCCGACGCCCGGGCTCGTGCTCGTGTACTCGCGTCTGCACCCGCACCTGCCGTCCGCTCTTCCCTTCAGCGGCGACCTCACCACGCTCGGTCGCGAAGCCGACAACTCGCTCTCGATCCCGGAGGCCGCGGTCAGTCGCTACCACGCGCGCATCGAGCGCCGCGGCACCGAGTGGTGGGTCGTCGACCTCGGCAGCACCAACGGCACCGTGGTCGGCGGCTACCGCGTGAAGGAGCACCGGCTCGTCGACCACGACCTCGTGCGCGTCGGCGACAGCCTCTTTCGTTTCGCCGCGACCGGCGTGTACCGCTACGGCGCCTATCGCCTCGACGGCAGCGTCGTCGGCACCGCGCGCCCCGTGCAGCACGCGATCCGCGACAGCGAGCTCGTCGGCGGCTCGCAGATCGACGCGATCCTCGATCGCATCGACAAGGTCGCGCGCACGCAGCTCTCCGTCGTCGTCACGGGTGAGTCGGGCACCGGCAAGGAGCTCGTCGCGCGCGAGCTCCACCGGTGGAGCGGTCGACAGGGCGCGTTCCAAGCGATCAACTGCGCGGCGCTGCCCGCGAGCCTGCTCGAGAGCGAGCTCTTCGGGTACCGCAAGGGCGCGTTCACGGGCGCGACGACCGACAAGGTCGGCCTCGTTCGCGCAGCTCACGGAGGCACGCTCTTCCTCGACGAGATCGGCGACATGCCGCTCGAGGCCCAAGCAAAGCTGCTGCGCGTCTTGCAGGAGCGGCAGGTCACGCCGCTCGGATCCACCACGCCTCAGACCGTCGACGTGCGCGTGGTGTGCGCGACCCACCGCGACCTCGACGCGTTCGTGGCCGAGGGTCGCTTCCGCGGCGACCTCCTCGCGCGCCTACGCGAGCTGGTGATCACGCTGCCCGCGCTGCGCCATCGCCGCGAGGATCTCTTCCGGCTGGTGCGGCACTTTCTCGAAGCATCCGGGCAACGCGACGCGCGGGTTTCGTTCCCGTACCTGCTCGCGATCGCGCACTACGACTGGCCCTACAACGTGCGTGAGCTCGAGAGCGCGGTGAAGCTCTCGCTCGCGTTGGCCGACGGCCGCGAGCTGGATCTGCCGCACCTGCCCGCGTCGGTGCAACACGCGCTCGACCACCACGGCACCGTACGCACGCGCGAATCGATGCCTCCGGCGTCCGCCGCGAAGATCTCGACCGCGGGTCGGAGCCAAGCGCCCGACGAGGCCGAGCTGCGCGCGTTGTTGGTGCGCCACCGCGGGAACATCGCAGCGGTGGGGCGCGAGCTCGGCAAGGAGCGGATGCAGATCCACCGCTGGCTCAAGCGCTACGGGATCGACATCGAAGACTTTCGCGACGAGTGAACCGCGACGCGGTCAGCGCGCGTCGTCGTCGTCCGACTCGTCGTCGTCCGCGTCGTCGTCCGACTCGTCGACGTCGTCCTCTTCGTCCGACACGGCGTCGTCGTCCGACTCGTCGACGTCGTCCTCTTCGTCCGACGCGTCGTCGTCCTCGTCGCCCTCGTCGTCGAACGACTCGTCGTCCGACTCGAGCTCGTCGCTCTCGTCGAGCGCGTCGGCTCCGCGACGGCGGCGGAGCGCCTGCCGTTCGAGCGGGGTGATCGGCGCCGGCATCGACTCGCGCGGATGCTCCTTGAGCATCGCCTCGATCGCGAGGAGCACCTCGTCGATCCCCTCGCGCGTCGCGGAGCTGAACGCGAGCACACGCTCGACGCCCCGCGTCTTCAGCTCTTCCGCGATCCGCGGCACCGCTTCGCGCACCTCGGGCAGGTCGAGCTTCGAGACCGCCACGATCACCGGGCGCGCGGCGAGCGTCGGAGAGAACTCCGCGAGCTCGCGCACGAGGACGTCGTAGTCCTTGACCGGATCGCGCTCCGGATCGTGATCGATCGTGAGCAGGTGCAGGAGCACGCGGTTTCGCTCGACGTGCCGCAAGAAGCGGAGACCGAGCCCCGCGCCCTCCGCGGCGCCCTCGATGATGCCTGGGATGTCCGCGATGACGAAGCTGCGCTCTTCGCCGAGCGACGCCACGCCGAGGTTCGGCACCAGCGTCGTGAACGGATAGTCCGCGATCTTCGGACGCGCGCGCGAGACCGACGCGATGAAGGTGCTCTTGCCGACGTTCGGGTAGCCGACGAGGCCGACGTCCGCGAGCAGCTTCAGCTCCAGACGCAGCAGCTTGCGCTCGCCCGGCGTGCCGTCCTCGGCGCGACGCGGCGCGCGATCGTACGGGGTCGCGAAGTGCATGTTGCCGCGGCCGCCGATGCCGCCTTTGCAGATCACGATCTTCTGATCGTGCCGATCGAGATCGGCGAGCAGCTCGCCGGTCTCGGCGTCGTAGACCTGCGTCCCGACCGGCACCTGGACGACCTCGTCCTTGCCGCCCGCGCCGTATTGGTCCTTGCCACGACCGTTCTCGCCGCTCTGCGCGCGAATGCGCCGTCGGTACCCGAGGTCGAGCAAGGTGGAGAGGCGCTCGTGCGCGTGGAGCACGACGTCGCCGCCGTTGCCGCCATCCCCGCCGGAGGGCCCTCCGAGCGGACGGTGCGACTCGCGACGGAACGCCACCGCGCCGTTACCGCCGTTACCGGCGACCGCTTCGATCTCGATCTCGTCGACGAACTGCATGGCCGCGTCATGTACCCCGCGGATCGCCTCCGAGCCACCGAGGCCGACGCGAACGCCCTCGAACGGCATGTTTGGCTTGGTTCGGTCGCCTGACGGCGACGCTCAAGACGTCGGGTCGCTCGGCCTGGCGGCTCCAACACGTCGACGGGGCGCGCGCTTGACACCGCGCCAAACGGAATGAACATTCCGTCCGTCCATGAGCGTCATCGACGAACGCAAAGCCGACAAGCGGCGCCGCATCCTCCGCGCGGCCCTGGAGCTCTTCGCGGAGCGTGGCTTCCACGGGACCGCGGTGCCGGACGTCGCGGAGCGCGCGGAGGTCGGCCCCGGCACCATCTACCGCTTCGTCGCCTCGAAGGAGGAGCTCGTGAACGTGCTCTTCCGCGAGACCAAGGCTCGGCTCGGGCAGGCGCTCATGCACGGCGACGATCCCAGCCAGGAGCCCCGCGCGCGTTTCCTCGCGCTCTGGGACCGCCTCTACGCCTTCTCGGAGGGCGACCCCGTCGCGGTGCACTTCCTCGAGCTGCAAGACCACGCGCCTTACCTCGACCCGACGAGCCGCGCGGTCGAGCACGGGGTGCTCTTGCCGATCGTGGAGGCGGTGATCTCGATGCAGGCGCGCGGCGTGCTGCGTACGGACCTGCGTCCGGACGTGCTCATCGCGTTCGCGTGGGGCGGCTTCGTCGGGCTGCTGAAGGCCGAGCGCGCGGGCTACCTGCGCCTCGACGCGGAGCTCGTTCGGAGCGCCGCGCTCGTATGGTGGCGGAGCGTCGCGCGCGAGAGCGACGACACCGTGGACCTCGAGGCGCCTGCGAGCGCTACGAGCGCGAAGCCCACCAGCGCGAGCGCGAAGCCCACCAGCGCGAGCGCGAAGCCCACCCGCGCGAGCGCGAAGCCCACCAGCGCGAGCGCGAAGCCCACCAGCGCGAGCGTGAAGCGCGCGAGCACGAACGCGAACCCCAGGAAGCCCGCGAACGCGACCACGAGCACGAAGCCGAAACGCACGAGCGAGAGCACGACGCGCTCGAAGCCCAAGCGCGAGGGGTCCACGAAGTAGCCGTCGCGCACGAGCCTGCAGCCCCGAGGAACCACGATGACCACGACCCACGACAGCACCGTACGCACCGCGACCCCCGCCCTCGATCTCGACGCGCTCGCCGCACGCGACGTCGCCGCCCTCGACGCGCTCTACCGGCGTGGCC
>CALJLK010000332.1 GCA_937982655.1 uncultured Sandaracinus sp. | reverse complement strand
GGACGTCGACGGCGATCGCCGCATGGACGTGTGTGGCCGCGCGGGCGCGGGCTTCCGCTGCCATCCCGCGCTCGAGACCGAAGGTGTGCTCGGCTTCGGCGAGGCGCGTGCGGTCGACGAGTTCACGAACGATGGCGGCTGGAGCGCGCCCGAGTACCGCACGACGATCTTGATCGGCGGGCCGCGCTGCATGGCCGCGACCGAGACGTGCAACGGCGAGGACGACGACTGCGATCGCATCGTCGACGAGAACGCGCAGGACGAGACCTGCAACGGGCTCGACGACGACTGCGACGGAGAGATCGACGAGCACGCGCGCGAAGAGACGTGCGACGGCGCGGACGAGGACTGCGACGGCGTGGTGGACGAGGGCGCGTGCGAGCGCGACCGCGACGCGGCGGTGCCGGTGGGCACGGACGCGGGCATGCGACCGGGCGTCGACGTCGGCATGGCGACGGGCGGCTGCGGCTGTGGCGTCGTGGGCTCGGCGGACGCGGCGGGTGGGAGCTTCCTGATCGGAGTGGTCGGACTGCTCTGGCGGCGTCGTCGTCGCTGAGCTTCCCCGAGGCGTCGGTGGGGTCACGCGCACGACACTTCGCGCACGACACTTCGCGCACGACACTTCGCGCACGGCTCTTCGCGCACGGCTCTTCGCGCACGGCTCTTCGCGAGTCGCGTGAACGTCGCTCGACGTGGCGCCCGCAGGCTTGTTAGCGTCCCCGCATGGGAAGGGGTCCCGACGCCGCGATGCGCTGGCTGCCGCTGGACGGTGCGCTGCTCGGTTTCGACCGCCGCACGGGCCGCAACGTGCTGATGCGGGGCGGCGAGACCGCGCACCTCGTGCAAGCCGCACCGCGCGTGGTGCAGATGGCGCTGACCAACGCGTGCAACAAGACGTGTGGTTTCTGCTACCGCCCGCTCGAGGCGCGCAGCGGCTGGACCTTCGACGAGGTGCTTGCGTTCGGGCACTTCCTCTCCGCGTGGGGCGTGCTCGAGCTCGCGCTCGGGGGCGGCGAGCCGACGGTGTTCCCGCGTTTCGCGGAGCTCGTGCGACGGCTGCACGACGAGACCGCGCTCGCGATCAACTTCACCACCAACGGCACCCGCCTCACCGACGCGTTGCTCGACGAGCTCGCGGGCCGGGTCGGGCAGATCCAAGTGTCCGTGTACGACGACGAAGATCTCGACGGCACGATCCGTCGACTCGTCTCGCACCGCGCGCGCTTCGGGCTGAACTACCTCGTGACGCCGAGGCGGCTTCGTACGCTCGACGCGGACCTGCTCCGGTGGAGCGCGATGGGCGTGCGTGACGTGCTGCTGCTCTCGTACAAGGGCGACGAAGCGCTGCACCTCTCGGCCGACGAGCTGCGCGATCTGGACGCGCGCATCGTGCGGCTGCACGAGCACTTCGCGGGTCGGCTGCAGCTCAAGCTCGACGTGTGTTGGTCCACGCGCCTTCCGAGCGCGCCGCAGCTCTTCTTCGACGCGGACTGCCGCGCAGGCAGCCTGTTCTTGAGCGTCACGTCGGACCGGAAGGTGCTGTCGTGCTCCTTCGCGAAGGACGGAATCCCGTTCGAGCGCTTCGAGGAGCTGCCCGCGATCTACGCCGCGCTCAAACCCGGTAAACAGGTCGCGCCTCTGCCCGGCTGCGCGCGCCTGCCCGCGTTCGGCGGCGCGCTCGTGCCTTCGGCCGCGCGGCCACGGCAGCACCCCGAGCTCCGAATCGTGGAGTGAGCGGGACGCGAAGATTACGAAGAAGAACTCGAATCAGAGAGGGAATCGTCGATGGCGCTCGAGATCTACGAGTGGAATTCGTTCTCTTGCAACAACAGCTCGGACTACCGACTGGTCGCGAAGTTCGACGACCCGAAGGCCGCCGCGGCGATGAAGAAGGAGCTGGACAAGTTCTTCGCCAAACACGCGGAGCAGCTCGACGAGCTCAACGAAGATCCCGACTTCGACTACGACGACTTCTTCGACACGATCTCGGACGCCGCGCAGAAGATCGGCAAGAAGTACGACTTCAAGTGGAAAGAAGGGCTCATCTGGGGCGACGACTGTCTCTCGGACGACGAGCCCGGAACCTGGGTCGTCGGCGACACGCTGGTCGTCTACCACACCTACATGGGCGGCTTCGGAGAGCTCTCGAAGCTCCTCGCGAAGGCGGGCGGAACGCTGGTGGAGAAGGGCGACGAGCGTGGCGCGCCGATCGTGTGGGTGGAGCTCGACCTGCCCGCCAAGAACGGGGAAGCGTTCGCGCGGGAGCTCGTCGACTTCTTCGAGCAGCGCCACTCGGTGGAGTGGCTGCACGAGTGGAACACGCGCATCCAAGAGACCGACTACGCCTGGGGCGAAGGCAACGGCTCCGCGAAGGACGTGACCTTCGCGCTCGAGGGAGAGCACGTCACCTTCACGTACACGATGCGGCCCGACTACATTCAGAATCTCCAGGCGTACCTGAAGAAGAACAAAGCGAGAAACGTGGTGCTCCGGATCGCCACCAAGAAGGACGTCTCCGAGAACCGCAAGCGCGACAAGAAGCTCGCGAAGGCGGCGACGAAGACCAAGGCGAAGAGCGTCGCGAAGGCCACGAAGAGCGATGCGTTCGATCCCTCGGGGAGGAGCTACCTGTTCACGGGCAAGCTCGCCGCGATGACACGTGCGGAGGCGGAGGCGCGGGCGAAGGCGCTCGGGGGCACCGTCGCGGGCTCGGTGACGCCGACCCTCGACGTGCTCGTGGTGGGCGACGACGGCTCGCCGCTCTACGGAGACGGTGCGAAGGGTGCGAAGCTGACGAAGGCGGAGGCGCTCAACGCGAAGGGCGCGAGCATTCGCGTGATCTCGGAGACGGCGTTTCTGGGATTGAAGAAGAAGTGAAGCGCCTGGGCGGGGTCATCGAAGCCCGCGCAACGCCAGCAGAGATCGTCGACGTCGCGACGGCTCGAGGAGGACCCCATGAAAGAACGCGAGATCCTCGAGCGGCTGGCGAAGGTTCGCGAGCGTGCTTTCGCGGACGAATCGGATCGGCCGCTGGTCGCGCTGACGCGGGGCGACTACGCGGCGGCACGCTCGGCGCTCTCGAAGGTGTCCGCGGACTACTTCGGCCACGCG
Organism: uncultured Sandaracinus sp.; assembly: GCA_937982655.1. GTDB lineage: Bacteria > Myxococcota_A > Polyangia > Polyangiales > Houyiibacteriaceae > JACKEH01. The sequence goes on along the minus strand of CALJLK010000332.1, from coordinate 2,245 downwards.
CGGTGGCAGTCGATGCGGGCGTATGCGGTGCGGGCGATCGTCGCGCTGCACACGCGACCGAAGGAGGGGCGCGCGCACGCGGAGGCGATGGGCGCGTGGTTCGAGGGCGGGAGCGTCGAAGGGCACGCGCTGGCGCTGCACGCGTTGCTCGGAGGCTACGACCGACTCGAAGCGTATCCGCCGTGGCCGACCGGGACCCCGACCCGCGACGAGCACGAGCGGCTGACGCGACGAAACGCGATCTTGCGCGACGAGGTGCGCGCGGACTTCCAAGCTCGGCTCGCGCTCTCGGGGGGTCGCGCGCCGACGTCGGCGCAGCTCCGCGACGACGACCTCGACGCCACTCTGGGCTTCGAAGGTGCGCTCGCGGCCGGCGACCTCGCCCTGGCGGAGCGCTTCGCGAAACGAATGATCGCGTTCGCGCCGTCGTGGATGGACTCGATGAACGGTCGGGCCGACCCACGCGCCGAGGGCACGTTGGCGCTCGCGCGGGTCCACCGTCGACGCGGTCAAAGCGCGCTCGTGATGAAGAGGGTGGACGAGTGTCTCCAGCGCGGCGACGCGAACGCGACGACGCGGCTCCGAGCGCTCGTGCTCGGCGCCTCGGTTGCGCAGGAGCTCGGGCTCGCGGCCAAGGCGAAGACGTACCTCGCGGCGCTCGCGAAGCAGGCACCGAGGCTGGGTGAGCTCGAGGTGGACGGCCTCTCGCTGCGGTCGCTCGAAGACGCGCTCGGCGAGAAGGGGCGCGCGCGTCGCGCGGTGCGGGAAGGCGATCGTGCGCACGAGGCGGGCGAGCACGACGTGGCGGCGAAGGCGTACGCGCGCGCACTCGGTCGCGGGGCACGCCTCGACTCGGAGGGTCGTACGATCGCGGCGCGGTGGCTCCTTTCGCTCGCGTGCGCCGGGAGCACGACGCCTTCGGAGCCCACGCAGAGATCGACGCGTCGCGGCGCTCGCGCCGACACCGATCCGCTTCTGCAAGCCGCCGAGGCGCTGCTCTCGAAGGATCCGGGCTTCGTGACCGCGCGTGAGGCACGGGCGTACGCGCTCGCGCGCCTGGGGCGGACGGCAGAAGCCGCCGAGGCGTATCGCTCGACGGGGCTCGCGCGCCTCATCGATCCGCTCGGTGAGAGAGCGTTCGAGGTCTGGTCGACCGCGCCGCCCGAGCGGGCGCTGTCGCCGCACGCGGTGATGGCGGAGGAGCGCGCGGAGGCGCTCTTGCTCCGGGGCGTGCTCGCGGAGGCGCTCGAGGTGCTGGCAGACGCGCCACCGCTCGCGAAGTCGTCGCCGCTGCGCTTCTTGATCGCGGGCACGATCTGGAACGCGACGGTGCTGGAGTCGCCGAGCGCGCGTCGAAAGAGCGCGGAGGAGGCGTGGCGTTGGCTCGAGCCGCTCGCGACGAAGCCGCCGGAGGGCTCGCCCTACGCGATCGAGCTGCCGGTCCTCGCGGCCGAGATCCTCGCGGGAGCGAAGCGACACGCCGAGCTCGTGAAGCTGCCGATCTCGAGCCATCTGCGGTCCTATCCGGTGCTCACGAAGCGCGCGTTCGCGAGGTTGCTGCCCCATCTGCTCGACGCGCACCTCGCGCTGGACGAACCGAAGCGCGTGATCGAGGAGGTGGAGGCGCTCTTCGACGACAGCGAACGTGAGCGAACGAATCGCACGATCCTCGACCGTCTCGTGCTCGCGGAACGTGCGCTGGGTCGACCGGAGACGTCACGGGAAGGAAGCGCACCGGACGCGGAGTCGCTCGCACGGGAGCTCACGAACCGAGCGTGGGCGCTCGAGCAACGCGGGGAGATCGACGAAGCGATCGAGGCGTACCTGAGGGCCGCGGAGCTCGACCCTTCGATCGCCGCGATCGGTCTGGGGAACGCGGGCAACCTCGCGCGTCATCGCGGTCGGGTCGTGCTCGCGCGTGCGTTCTTCGACGCGGCGCTGGTGCTCTGTTCGTTCTTTCCGTTCGCATCGCGCGCTTCGGTGCTCGCGAAGGTCGGACGTCTGCTCGTGGACGAGGATCCCGCGTCGGCGATCCCGCTCTTCGCGATCGCCTTCGACGCGGCCCCGAGCGCGGAGCTCGCACGTCACCTCGCGGACGCGTACGACGGAGTCGGTGACACACGACGAGCGCAGGAGGCGCGTGCGCGCGCGTCGCGCATCGAGCCACGACTCTCGTTCTCGGTGCCGACGAGGTCCACGGCGAAGGCGACCGCGAAGAAATCGACGAAGGCGACCGCGAAGAAGC
>CALJLK010000331.1 GCA_937982655.1 uncultured Sandaracinus sp. | reverse complement strand
ACGCCGCGGTGGGTTCGAGGATCAGGCTGGACCCGGTCGCGCCGTCGATCGCGGAGGCGTTCCGTCGGGTCGCAGCGAGCACCCGCCTCCCCTTCGACGCCGCCGCCGCGCGCGACGTCTTGGAAGGGGCGTCACGACCGGCGAGCCTCCGCGCGCGCGCCCGCGCTGCGCGCCTCGCGGGCGATCGCGAGACCCGCGCGACGACCCTGGAGTCCCTCGCGGCCGCGACGGGCGGGACCGAACGCGCGCTCGCGCTCGTCGAGCTCGCAGAGACCCGCGCCGAGCTCGGCGATCTCGAAGCCGCGAGCGTCGCCCTGCGCGATGCCGCGGTCGCCGACGAGCGGCTCGACACCATCCGTGTGGTCCGCGAGATCCTCTCGCGGCGCGCGGACGATCCGACCCGCCTCGCGCCCGCGGCTTCCGATGGCCCCGCCGAAGACGACACGAGCGCGATCGCCCTCGCAGCGCGTGTGGCCCGTGGCGACGATCGTGACCGCGAGCGTGCCTTGCTCGACTCGGCCCGCGAGCGCGGCGAGTCTCCCCTCGCTTCGGAGCTCGCGTTGCTCGACGCAGCCGCCGAGCGCGGGGACCGCGAGGCCATCGTCGCAGGCCTGCGGCGTCACGCCGATCGCCTCCCCCCCGAGCGCCGCGTCGGGGCGCTCTTGGCCCTCGCGCGTCTCGTCGAAGGCGACGAGCGGATCGCCGCGTTGAAGGAGGCCGCCGAGGCCGCTCCGATGCCGGTCGTCCTCCGTGCGCTCGCGCGCGAGCAGCACGGCACCGAGCGTGCGCGAACGTGGGAGCGCGAGGCGGAGGCGAGCGCGGGCGAGCCCGCGTTCCACGCGTGGATCCAAGCGGGTCGTGCGCACACCGAGCCCTCGGACGCGCGGCGCGCGTTCGAGCGCGCATTCGACGAGCAACCCGGACCGTCTGCGGCGTCGTGGGGGCTGGAGCGCGATCCCGAGGTCGACGCGGCTTCTCTCGCGGAGCGCCTGCTCGACGTCACGTCCGGCGTTCGAGCGGCGGCCCAGACCGCCGCTTCCGTCGCGGTCGTGCGCGAGGACGCGCCATCGCTCACGCGGGCTCTGGAGCACGCCGAGCGAGCGGCGCTGCCGGATCCTGCGCTCGACGCGGCGGTCGCGGGTCACGTCGCGGTCGACGCGACGACCGTCGCCGCGCTCTCCGAGGCGCGCGCGACCACCTGCGAGAGCCCGGCCGAGAAGCGCCTGCACCTCTTGCGCGCGGCGATCGCCCACGAGCACGCGGGCGATCCACGCGCGGCGGCGGTGGCGTTGCGTGCGGTGCGCGAGCTGGTCCCCGATCCGCTCGCCGGCAGCGCGCTCGATCGCGTCGAGCTCGCGGCGGGCGAGCACGCGCGCGTCGCGGATCGCCGCTTCGAGGCCGTGCGCGAGGCGAGCACGCCCGAAGAGCGGCTCCCCGCGCTCGAAGCGCTCGCGAGCCTCGATCTCCACGACCGGAACGACGCCTCGTCGGCGGTGCTCACGTTGCGGTCGATCCTCGAGGACGCGCCCGGCCACTTGCCGACGCTGCGCGCGCTCGCGCACCACGCGATGGCCCAAGGCGACGACGAGGGCCTGGAGTCCGTCGCGCGTGCGCTCGCGCTTCACCTCCCGATCGATCGGCTCGCGAGCCCCGAGCTGGTCGCGCATGCGCGTGGCGCCGCGCGGCTCGCGCTCGCGCGCGCCGAAGTCCCGGGCGACGCCGCGGACGGTCTGCTCCGCGAGGTCGGTGCGCGGGTCGAGCACGTGACCGACGACTGGCTCTTGCGTCCCCTCGCGTCGAGCGCCGGCGACGACGCGAGCCGCGCGCGCTGGAAGTCGCATCGAGCCGAGCTCGCGCGCGGCGACGCGACGGAGCGGAGCGCGGAGCTGCTCGACGCGGCGGAAGCGGTCGCGATCGCGGAGGGCCCGGGCGCCGCGGCGCTCCTGCTCGCTCCGACCGCGCAGCTCCGCCCCGACGATCCGATCACCGCCGAGCGTCGCGGCACCTGGCTCCGCGCCGCGGGGGAGCACCACGACGCGGGCGTCGCGCTCTCCGTCGCCGCGCGCACGGTGGGCGATCCGATCCACGCGGTGCGCCTCTACTACGAAGCGGGCCGCGCGTTCGAGGACGCGGGGGATGCGGCGGCGGCCTGCGACGCCTACGAGCAAGCCGCCGAGCTCGACGTCCGCCATCACGACCTCTTCGACCGCGCGCGACGACTGCTCGAAGCCGCGGGTGAGCCGGCGCGGCTCGCCCGGCTCGTGGCCAAACGCGTCGAAGCGGGCGCCGACACTCGCACGCTCGTCGAGCTCCACGAGAACCGCGCGCAGCTCGCGCTCGGCCTCGGGGATCGTGCCGGAGCACGCGACGCGCTCAAGGCCGCGCTCGCGCTCGATCCGCAACGCGTCGACGCGCTTCGTCGCCTCGCGCGCCTTCAGCTCGAGGACGCCGATTGGCGCGGCGCCGCGGAGTCGCTGATCCGCATCGCGCGCCTGAGGCAGGATCGCGACGAGCTCCGCTGGGTCTTCTTCACGCTCGGCGACATCTACGATCGACACCTGCCGGAGCCCAAGCGCGCGGAGGCCGCGTTCCGCCGCGTGCTCAAGCTGCTGCCCGACGATCTCGAGGCCCTCGATCGCCTCGCGTCGCTCTTCGAGCGCGAGAACCAGTACGTCGACGCCGTCCCCGTGATCGAAGAGCTCCTCGCGAAGGAGATCGATCCCGACGAGCGCCACCGTCACCTGCTGCGCCTCGCGATCGCACACGAGCGCCGCGGAGATCCGCGCTCCGCCGAGCACGTCCTCGACGACGCGCGCAAGAAGGCGCCCACCGATCTCGTCGTGCTCCGCGCGATGGTCGATCTCTACGAGCGACAGCGCGCGCCAGCCGCGCTCGCGATGCACCTCGGCCGCGCGGCGGGCGACTTCCGCCGCTTGGTCGAAGAAGACGCGACCTCCGTCGACTCCTGGTCGGGCCTCGTCGAGGTGCTCGACTGGAAGGACCGCCGCGACGCCGCGCGTGCGGTGGCTTCCGTCGCCACCGCGCTCGGCGTGCAGGACGTCGGGCTCGGCAGTCGCCTCGACTCCGCGGGCGGCATCCCGGGCGCGGGCACCGCCGCCGCCGATCCGGATCTTCGCGACGCCATCGCGCCGCGCATGCTCAACCGCACCGTCTTCGAGGTGTTCCGCCTCGGCGGCGAGGCGTTCGACAAGGCGCTGCCCTTCGACGCGAAGGCCTGGCGCGCGGAGAAGCTTCCCACCCGTGGCCCCTCGCTCCGTGACGAAGCCCTGCGCGTCGCGCGTGTCTTCGGGATCTCCGACGTGCAGGTCCTCGTCACCTCCGCCGCGCCGCGACTCTGCGTCGCGGTGGGCGACCGCCCCGCCACGATCCTGGTCGGCCACGACCTCGCGGCCTCGACGACGGAGGCCGAGCGCGCCGTGCTCTTCACGCGTGCGCTCGGGATCATCCACGCGGGCCTCGCGGTGGTGATGCGTTCGCAGCCCGAAGCGGTGCTGCTGCTCGTCGGCGGCCTGCTCAAGAGCATCGACCCGATGTACGCGCATGCGCAGCTCGATCCGCGCGCGCTCGACGACATGGCCAAGCGCATCGGGAAGAACATCCCGCGCAAGAACCGCGACGCGCTCGTGCCGCTCGCGATCGAGATGGGCGGCGCGCCCGGCTTCGATCCGTCGCGGCTCGGGCTGCACGCGGCCGAGCTCGGCGATCGACTCGCTCTGCTCGCGCTCGGCGCGACGCCGGCCGCGCTCTCCGCGCTGCTCGCGCTCGCGAACACGCGCCTGCCGGAAGCGGCGGGCGCGGCGGAGCGCGTGGCCGCGACGAAGAAGGTGCCCGAAGCGTGGTCGCTCGTGCGCTTCGCCATCTCGGACGCTCACTTCGACGCGCGTCATCGCGCGGGGGCCGACCGACTCTGATGCCGCGGCGCGGATGAGAGAGACGGAACGTGCGCATCGGGCTCATCGGACCGGCCTCGGCGAGCGACGACGACGCGCTCCGCGACGCGGTCGAGTTTCTGCTCGGTGACGCCGAGGCGGAGCACGCGATCTACCTGGGCGACGACGACGTGGCCGATCGATTCGCGGCGCGCTTGCAGCTCGAGCTGCGTGGTCACGACGCGCGCCCCTTCCTCGACCGCGCGGTCGAGCTCGCGTGCACCGGCACCCCGGATCAGCTCTTCGACGCGCTCGACGCCGATCGACAGCTGCGTCGGCTCGAACGCCTGCGCGCGCTGCCGCCTTCGCCGGCGCGTGCGGTCGAGATCGTCGGCGACCGCATCGTGCTGATGGTCCACGACAAGCGAATCCTCGACGAGGACGACATCGCGAACGCCACGATGATCGTCTACGGACGTTCCGACGAGCTGCTGCTCAAACGCTTCGGGCCTCGCTACTTCTTCAGCCCGGGTCCGCTCTCCGGCGGCAAAGTCGGGCTGCTCGAAGCCGACGAGGATGGCCGCATCGCGCTCTCCGCGTTCGCGCCCTCCGGGGAGCCGCTCTGGCGCGAGGTGCTGCAAGGCAAACGTTCGAAGCTCTCGGTGAGCGGGTGACGACGCATGTCGACGCCGACGAAGCCTTCCTCCCAATCGCAGGGCTCCGAGTCGCAGGGCTCCGACTCGCAGGGTTCCGACGCGCAGGGCTCCGACGCGCAGGCTGATCACGGGGTGTCGGCGCACCCGCGGCCGATCCTCGCGGTGCTCGGGGGCAGCTTCGATCCTCCGCACGTCGCCCACGTCCTCGTGGCCGCGTGGGCGCGCGCCTCCGCGGGTGCCGCACACGTGCACGTCGTGCCCGCGTACGCGCACCCTTTCGGCAAGCGCAGCGCGCCCTTCCCCGATCGCGTCGCGATGTGCGAGCTCGCCTTCGCGGGCCTCGACTTCGTCACCGTCGATCCGATCGAAGCCGAGCTCGCGCGCGAAGGCGAGCGCCTCTACACGATCGAGGTGCTGCGCACGCTCGCGGAGCGGCATCCGCAGTTCGCGCTGCGCCTCGTGATCGGCGCGGACATCCTCGCCGACGTACACCGCTGGCATCGATGGGACGAGATCGAGCGCCTCGCCCCCCCGCTCGTCGTGGGGCGCGGAGGCTATCCTCTGCCGCCCGAGTGCCCGTTCGCGATGCCCGCGATCAGCTCCACCGAGATCCGTGCTCGGCTCGCACGCGGCGCTCCGACCGACGCGCTGCTCTCCCCCGCGGTGCGTGCACACGCGCTCTTTCGCCACCTCTACGTCGACGCGGATTCGTCGGCGCCATCGCCGCGTGTGGTGGTCGTGGGCTCGGGCCGTGTGGCGCGCGGGCTCGTGGAGGGCAACCGAAGTGCCGTGGCGCGGCGCGTGTCGTCGCGTGTACCTCACGACCTCGACGCCGATCTCGTGGTGCTCGCGGTCTCCGACGGATCGATCGCGGACGTCGCGCGTTCCTTCGATCCACACGTCGCGCCGCACGTGCCCTTCGTGCATTGCGCGGGCGCCCGCGGCCCCGACGCGCTCGGCGCGCTCTCGCGTCCACGCGGTGTGATGCATCCACTCGTCTCGTTCGCACGGGTCGATCACCCGCCGAGCCTCGAAGACACCGTCTTCGTGATCGACGGCGACGCCGCCGCGTCCGACGTGGCCGAACGCTTCGCGCGCGAGTGCGGAGCACGCCCACTTCGCCGCGCGGTCCATGGCGGCGCCTACCACGCGGCCGCCGCGCTCGTCGCCAACGGCGCGGCTGGTTTGGCGACCGTCGGTGTCGCGCTGCTCGTGCGCCTGGGGCTCACACCGGACGAAGCCACACGTGCGCTCGGCGCGCTGCTCCGCACCGTCGCCGACAACGTCGCGCACGTCGGCGTCCCCGATGCGCTGACCGGGCCCATTCGTCGTGGCGACGCGGACACCGTCGCGCGCCATCGCGCCGCGCTCGCCGACGATCCGGACGTGCTCGCGGCCTACGACGCGATCGCGCCGGTGGTGCTGGAGACCGCGCGTCGCCTCGGCCTGCCCGAAGAGCGCGCACGTGCGATCGAAGCCGCGCTCAACGCGCCAGCGCGCTGACGACGAAATAGACGACGGCCCCGAACGCCACCGCGCCGCTCGCGACGAGCGCGAACCACGCAGGCGAGAACGGCTCGAACGCACCGGGAGCCTTCGCGCTCGCGACGACGCGCGCGCTCGGCGCCGCGCGAGTGCCGGAGTCGAGCGCGACATCGACGGAGATCGATCGCGGGCCCGACGACGACGTCTGCGGCGCAGGGCTCGAGATCGGCGTCACGCCCGGCGTCACGCTGGCGACGGGCGTCACGCTCGGGGTCGTGCTCGAAACCGGCGTGCTCGGCGTGCTCGACGACGTAGCGCTCGATGACGCCGCGTTCAGCGTCGCGCTCGAGGACGGCGCGCTCGAGGACGGCGCGCTCGAGGACGTCGCGCTCGAGGACGGCGCGCTCGAGGACGCCGTGTTCGGCGTCGCGCTCGCCGACGGCGTCGCGCTCGTCGACGCAGGGGGC
>CALJLK010000330.1 GCA_937982655.1 uncultured Sandaracinus sp. | reverse complement strand
CGGCCGATTTCGCAAGCCGCCCTACCGGACGGCGCGCAGCGAGCGGAGCGAGCGATGGCTCGTGGGAGGGGTTCGGAGCTTCCTGCAGGAGGGTCGGGCGACAGACACTCGGAGATGCTCACTGGCCAGGGCGGTCGGAGACACGGATAATGCCCGAGTGCCCGGGCGCCTTCGATCTCTCGTCCTCACTGGCTTCAAGTCCTATCGCGAGCAGCGGTTGGAGATGCAGCCAGTCACTCTGCTCGTGGGGCGCAATGGCAGCGGGAAGTCGAACGCGCTCGACGCGTTGACGCTTCTGTCGCTGCTCGCGGAAGGCCGCGAGCTTCGTGACTTGGACCGACCAGACCTAGAGATCTCGGGGCTGCGTGGCGGTTTGCTGCGCGCAGCGCCGTTCGACGCGGACGTTGCCGAGGTCGCGTGCAAGGTCGAGCTCGAAGACGGCTCCTTGGTCGTGCTTTTCGTGGCTGTCGACGTGAAGCGCGCAGAGATCGTTGCAGAGGCCCTCGTCGACGAGGGGGATCGAGCGCTCATCACTGCCGGTGGCGTCGGAGGAAGTGGGATCTCGACGGCTGAGGTCTACAGCGGTCGTCGGCCCAAACACTACTCGCTCTTGTCGTCGCGCCTCGCGGTGCTTCAGGTGCTCGACCGGTTGGATGCCGACTCGGCGGCGCGGAAGCGGGTGCTCGACGTGTGTCGACAGGTGGTCGACGTTCTCCGCGGCGTCGTGGTGCTCGACCCGGTACCGAGCGCGATGCGGGAGTACGTTCGCATCGGGGCACCGCTGGACCGGCGATGTGCCAACCTCTCCGCGCTCGTCTTCGCCCTGCGGGACGACCCTCGCGCATGGGGGCGTCTTCAGGAGCTCGTGCAGGCGCTCGTCGAGACCGACGTGCAGGAGATCACCTTTGCAGAAGGCAAGCTGCCCGACGATCGCCTGGTCGACGTGTTGGTCGCGATGCGCGAGCGCGCCGGAGGTCGGTTCTTCACGAACGACGCGCGTGTCATGAGCGACGGGACGCTTCGCTACATGGCCATCGTGGCGTCCCTTCTCCACCTGCAGCGGTCGGGCGGTGGCCGCACGCTCGTCGTCGAAGAGATCGAGAACGGGTTGTTTCCGAGTCAGGCGAGCCGTGTGCTCGACCTGCTTCGTGCGGAAGCCACCGAGCAGGGAGTTCAGCTCCTGGCCACCACACACTCGCCCGCGCTTCTCGACGCACTTCGGCCGACCGACCATCGAGGCGTCGTGCTGTGTGATCGCGACCCCGATGGCTACAGTCGCCTGCGCACGCTCACCGAGCACCCGCGATATCTGGAGCTCGCGGGCGGCGGCGCGGTCGGGCGCGCCGTGACGGCGGGGGAGCTTTCCAAGCGTGAACCCTCGCGAGTGGCTTCGGTGTCGGAGCTCTTCGACTGATGTCGCCTCCGTCTTCTCGCCGCGTCGTCGAGTTGCTCGACACCAGCATCGTCGTCGAAGTGCTCGAGGTTCCAGGGAAGTCGAGCAAGACCTCGGACGTCGTCGCCGCGATCGAGCGGAAGCAGAGCGCGGGCACGCGGCTGTTCATCGCGGCCGCTGCGCTGATCGAGACAGGCGGACACGTCAGTCGAATCGAGGACGGCACGCTTCGTCGCGCCTGCGCTCAGCGATTCAAGACGCTGATCGAGAAGACGCTCGACGGCTACGCGCCTTGGTCGCTCCGGCCGCTCTCGTGGGACGAGCCATTTCTCCGAGCGCTCATTCGTCTCCCCGGCCAGGGGCACGACATGGTTCAGGCGATTCAGACGAAGTATTTGCAGTTCGGAGACCTTGGTGTGCTGCAGGAGTTTCTTCAGCTTCGAGCCAACCTCGACCCCTCGGCGGTGGAGGTGAAGCTCTGGACGCTGGACGAGAAGCTCGACGCTGCGAGCCAAAGCGCGTGACGTCAGCCGGGGTGGTGCGTCGCGACGCGCGCGACCGCCTCCAAGATCGCGGGCAGGTTGTACGCGTGGATCGAGTTGTGGTCGCCGCGCTCGAAGAGCACGAGCTCCGAACGTTTGGCCCAGCCGGCGTTCGCGCGCGCTTCGTCGGCGCGCACGAGGTCGTCGTGTTTCGCGTGCAGCACGAGGGTCGGGCCCTCGAAGCGCGCGAGCTTCGCTTCGTGATCGAGGCGGCGCGCGGCCTCCTCGCGGAGCGCGTCGATCGTCGCGCCGAGCTCGTGAGGCGTTGCGCGCAGCAGCACACGTGCGAGCGGGCTGGCGATGCCGCTCTCGATCACGAGCGCGCGCGCACTTGGGCGACGCGACGCGGCTTCGATCGCGTAGATGGAGCCGACCGAGCGGCCGTAGAGCACGAGCCGTTCGTCGGGCACGCCGACCGCGTCGAGGATCGCGTCGACGTCGTCGAGCATGCGCACCAGCGCGGGCGTGCCCGTCGAGGCGCCGTAGCCGCGGTACTCGGCGAAGAAGGTGTTCAGGCCGACGCTCGCGAACGCCTCCGCGTACTCGGGCACGTAGTCGGCGACCACCTCGCCGTTGCCGTGGAAGAAGACGAGCGTCGGTGCGTCCGCGAAGGGTCGATGCGACGCACAGGCGAGCACCGCGCCTTCGACCGCGACGTCGACGCGGCTCGTGGTCGGCGGGGGGACGCGGCGCGGGAAGAAGTAGCGTTCGGTCACGACGGGGTGATCGAGCAGAGCGGACATCGCGGGAGAGTAGCGTCCAGGTCGCGTGGCGGTCGGCTGACGTGCCGCGGGAACGTCACGAAGTCGGCGGCTGACCCCGCCGACGCGGTCGAGCAAGTCGGTGTTCGGCGATGACACGGGCGCCGAAACGCGTTTCGTCCGCGGCGGATAGCTCAATGGTTGTCGTGGGTTGTGGCTGTGGCCGAAGAATGACAGACGCGCGCCGCGATCCTCGCTAGACCCGCCTTTACCGTGCTTTCACCGGTTGGGATGTGGGTCGCGGGTCGGCAGGCGCCGGCCTTTGCAGGGGAGGCGCTCGCGGCTGCGGCGGCGCGCGTGCGTGAGCCGCTGCACGTGGTGCGCGAGCACGATCGGGGACGCGTCGGCGTCGCGCTCGAAGGCGAGGTGATGCAGGCGCGCTACGTGAACGGCGCGGCCGCGCGTGCGCTCCCGCTGCTCGCCACGCTGCCCGCGCTCTACCCGGAGTGGCTCGGCGACCGGAGCTTCAACGAGGCGCACGGCGTGCGCTTCCCCTACGTCACCGGCGCGATGGCGAACGGCATCGCGACCACCGACATCGTGATCGCGATGGCGCGCGCGAACATGCTCGGCTTCTTCGGCGCGGCGGGGCTCGGGTTCCAGCGCGTGCAAGAAGCCCTCGATCGCCTCGAGGCCGCGAAGCTGGATGGGCTCGCGTGGGGCATGAACCTCATCCATTCGCCCGCCGAGCCCGCGCTCGAAGAGGCGGTTGCGGACTCGTACCTCCGGCGCGGCGTGCGTCGCGTGGAGGCGGCGGCGTTCCTCGCGCTCACACCGTCGATCGTGCGCTACGCGGCGTCCGGCCTGCGCGAAGAGAACGGCCGCATCGTCCGTACGAACCACGTCTTCGCGAAGATCTCGCGGCCCGAGGTGGCGCGGCACTTCCTCGCGCCCGCGCCGGCCGCGATGCTCGACGCGCTGGTGCGCGCGGGCAAGCTCACCGCCGACGAAGCCCGCCTCGCGCGGCGCGTCGCCATCGCCGAGGACATCACGGTCGAGGCCGACTCGGGCGGTCACACCGACAACCAGGCGCTCACCGCGATCTTCCCCGTCATCGTCTCGCTGCGCGACGCGATGATGGCCGAGCACGGCTTCGAGCGACCGATCCGCGTCGGCGCGGCGGGTGGGCTCGGCACGCCGCGCTCGGTGGCGGCCGCGTTCTCGATGGGCGCGGCCTACGTGCTCACGGGCTCGGTGAACCAAGCGGCGATCGAGTCGGGGCTCTCGCGCGCGGGCAAGGAGATGCTCGCGCAGGCCGCGATGGGCGACGTCGGGATGGCGCCCGCGGCGGACATGTTCGAGCAAGGCGTCGAGGTCCAGGTGCTCAAGCGCGGGACCATGTTCGCGGTGCGCGGCGGTCGTCTGCTCGACGCGTACCGAGCGTATTCGGGGCTCGACGCGATCCCGGCCGCCGAGCGCGCCAAGCTCGAGAAGCAGGTGCTCGGCGCGACCTTCGACGAGGTCCGCGCGCACACGAAGAAGTTCTGGGCCGAGCGGGATCCAGAGCAGAACGAACGCGCCGCGCGCGACCCGAAGCACGAGATGGCGCTCTGTTTTCGTTGGTATCTCGGGCTCTCGAGCCGCTGGGCGATCGTCGGAGAGCCGCAGCGGCGCCTCGACTACCAGATCTGGTGCGGGCCCGCGATGGCGGCGTTCAACGATTGGGCGAAGGGATCGTTCCTGGAGCCGCTCGACAACCGCACGGTCGTGCAGATCGCGAAGAACCTCCTCGAAGGCGCGGCGGTGATCACGCGCGCTCACCAGCTCCGCAGCTACGGAGCGCCCGTGACGGCCGAGGCCTTCCGCTTCGTACCCCGTCCCCTCGACTGATCCGTTCTCTCGACGAAGACCGTCGAGCCCACGTCCTCGTTCTTCTCGAGCTTTCTTTCTCGATCTCTTTCGAGCCCTCCGCGGAATCGCACTGCCGGAATCGCACTTGTCGAATCGCCTTTCTGAATCGCTCGCTCGCTCCGACTCGTCCCTTCGAGCAAACGCCATGGCCAAGCAATCTCCCATCGCCGTCGTCGGTCTCAGCACGCTCTTTCCCGGTTCCGTGGACTCCGCGGGCTTCTGGAAGGACATCCTCTCCGGCAAGGATCGCATCACCGACGTCCCGCCCTCGCATTGGCTCGTCGAGGACTACTACGACCCCGATCCGAGCGCGCCGGACAAGACCTACGCCAAGCGCGGCGCGTTCCTCGGCGACGTCGACTTCGATTCGATGGCGTGGGGCATTCCGCCTTCCACGGTGCCGGCGACCGACACATGCCAGCTCCTCGCGCTGATCGTCGCGCAGCGCGTGCTCGAGGACGCCGCGCGCGGGCAGTTCTCGTACGCCGATCGCGAGCGCATGAGCGTGGTGCTCGGCGTGACGAGCGCGCAGGAGCTGCTCGGCGCGATGGTGAGTCGTCTGCAGCGCCCGGTGTGGACGAAGTCGCTGCGCGACATGGGCATGCCCGAGTCCGAGGTCCAAGAGGCCTGCCGCCGCATCGAGAGCCACTACACCGAGTGGCAGGAGTCGACCTTCCCCGGCGTGCTCGGCAACGTCGTCGCGGGCCGCATCGCGAACAAGCTCAACCTCGGCGGCACCAACTGCGTCACCGACGCGGCCTGCGCGAGCACGTTCTCGGCGCTGACGATGGCGGTCAACGAGCTGACGCTCGGCCACTCCGACGTCGTCATCTGCGGCGGCGCGGACACGATGAACGACATCTTCATGTACCTCTGCTTCAGCAAGACGCCCGCGCTGAGCAAGTCGGGAGATTGCCGACCGTTCAGCGACGACGCGGACGGCACGATGCTCGGCGAGGGCTTCGCGATGGTCGCGCTCAAGCGGCTCGAGGACGCGGAGCGCGACGGCGATCGGGTGTACGCGGTGATCCGCGGCGTGGGCACGGGCAGCGACGGCGCGGGCACGGCGGTCTACGCGCCGGTGCCGAAGGGCCAGGCGCGCGCGATCCGTCGCGCCTACGAGATCGCGGGCTACGGCCCGGAGACGGTCGAGCTCGTCGAAGCGCACGGCACGGGCACGGTCGCAGGCGACGCGGCGGAGCTCTCGGGCCTGAAGATGGTCTTCGACGAGGCGGCGGAGCGCTCGGGCAGCGCGCGCGGCTGGTGCGCGCTCGGCTCGGTGAAGTCGCAGATCGGACACACCAAGGCGGCGGCCGGCGCGGCGGGCCTCGTGAAGGCGGTGCTCGCGCTGCAGCACAAGGCGCTCCCGCCGACGATCAAGATCCGTAAGCCGAACCCGAAGATGGGCATCACGGACAGCCCGTTCTACCTGAGCACGCGCGCGCGTCCGTGGATCCGCGGCGATGAGCATCCGCGGCGCGCGTCGGTGAGCTCGTTCGGCTTCGGCGGCAGCAACTTCCACGTGGCGCTCGAGGAGTACGTCGGCCCGGCGGCGCCCGCGCTCAAGCGGCGCGCGACCGAGAGCGAGCTCTTCGTGATCGTCGGCGGCTCGCCGGCGGAGGTGGCGCAGGCGGCGCGCGCGATGGCGTCGTCGGCCGAGCTCGCGGGCGCGTTCGAGTTCTTCGCGCAGGACAGTGCGCGTGCGTATCGCGCGGACGCGGCGTGCCGGCTGGCGCTCGTGGCGAACGACGGCGCGGACCTCGCGCAGAAGCTGACGGCAGCAGCCGCCACGGTGGACGCGGGCCAAGCGTTCGCGCTCCCCGACGGCACCTGCTTCGGCCTCGGCGCCACCGACGGTGCTTTCGCGTCGGCGGGGTCAGCCGCCGACGGATCCATCGGCTTCCTCTTCCCCGGCCAAGGCAGCCAGTACGTCGACATGGGCGCGAAGCTCGCGATGACCTTCGACGCCGCGCGCGCGCCTTGGGATCTCGCCGCCACGCTCGACGCGTTCGCGGACGAGAAGCTGCACGACGTCGTCTTCCCGAAGCCGTCGTTCGACGAAGGCGCGGAAGAGGCGTGGGCCGCGAAGCTCACGCGCACCGAGTGGGCGCAGCCAGGCATCGGCGCGGCGAGCCTCGGGCTCTTGAACGTGATGCGCGCGCTCGGCGCCACGCCGGCCGCGGTCGGCGGGCACAGCTTCGGCGAGGTGATCGCGCTGCACGCGGCGGGCGTGCTCTCGGAGGCGGACGCGCTGCGCGTCGCGCGCGAACGCGGTGAGCGCATGGCGGAGGCCGCGCGCACGACCGCGGGCGCGATGGTGGCGGTCTCGGCGAGCGCGGAGGAGCTGCGCGAGAAGCTCGCCGCGTGGTCGAGCGAAGGCATCGAGGGGGTGGTCCTCGCGAACCACAACCACCCGACGCAGGTCGTGCTCTCGGGGCCGACCGCCGCGATCGAACGCGTGGAGGCGAAGCTCGAAGAGGCCGGCCTGCGCGGCACCCGGCTGCCCGTCGCGACCGCGTTCCACTCCTCGGTCGTCTCGGACGCCACGGTGCCCTTCGGCGCGTTCTTGCAGAACGTCGCGGTGTCGGCGCCGACGCTGCCGGTCTACGGAAACACGCACGCCGCGCCTTATCCGAGCGACTCTGCGTCGATCCGCGCGATCCTCGGGAACCAGATCGCGACGCCGGT
The DNA here is from genome assembly GCA_937982655.1 of uncultured Sandaracinus sp. Lineage (GTDB taxonomy): Bacteria > Myxococcota_A > Polyangia > Polyangiales > Houyiibacteriaceae > JACKEH01. Next base: position 867 of record CALJLK010000330.1, on the reverse strand, counting down.
GCGCTTCGTGGAGCAGATCGAAGCGATGTACGCGGCGGGCGTGCGGACCTTCGTGGAGGTCGGCCCGGGCGCGGTGCTCACGGGGCTCGTGGGGCGGATCCTGAAGGGGCGACCGCACCGCGCGGTGGCGCTCGATCGCGCGGGCAAGGACGCGGTGTCGAGCCTGCAGCGTGGGCTCGCGCAGCTCGTCGCGGCGGGCGTGCCGATGCAGCTCTCGGCGCTCTTCGCGGGCTTCGAGGTCGCCGAGGATCCGCGCGCCGCGAAGAAGCCGAAGCTCGTGCTCAAGCTCAACGGCAGCAACTACGGCAAGCCGTACCCGCCGAAGGAAGGCGCGAGCGTGCTGCCGAAGCCGAACGGTCCGCGCGAGCCGGTGATGGTGGAGAAGGTCGTCGAGAAGGTCGTGACGCAGGTCGTGGAGAAGGTGGTCGAAGTGCCGGTGGTGAAGGAAGTGCCGGTCGCGGCCTCGTCGACGGCGCTCGCGCCCTCGACCTCGTCGTCGTCCCCGAGCGTGCTCCCGCGCGCGACGACTCCGTCGAGCGACGCGTGGGCGCAGGCGTTCCTCGAGGTCCAGCGCTCGGCGGCCGAGACCCACGCCGTCTACGCGAAGTCGATGGCCGACACCCACGCGACGTTCTTGCAGGCGCAGCAGGAGTCGCTCCGCGCGCTCGCGGCCTTCGCGTCGCAGACGAGCGAGCACGTCGGCGTGATGGCGCCGAGCGTGTCCGCCCCGGCCGCGTTTCCGATGCATGCGACTCCGGCTCCGTCCCCGGTGTCGACTCCGACGCTGTCTCCCGCTCCGACGCTGTCTCCCGCTCCGACGCTGTCTCCGACTCCGACGCTGTCTCCGACTCCGACGCTGTCTCCGAC
>CALJLK010000329.1 GCA_937982655.1 uncultured Sandaracinus sp. | reverse complement strand
CGATGCGCTTGGGGATGCCCTCGTCCATGGGCGGTCGGATGCTACTACCCCAGCCAGGTCGGAGTCGCCATTTCGATGTCGGCTGCGTCCGTCACGCTCCCTGGATCGCTCGCCCTCGCCCGGCTGCCAGGTCGTGAGCGCAGGTCACGAAGGCGTCGTTGCTCGACCCTCGACGGGCGACCGCACTTCGCGTAACTCTGTCTCGAGTCACTCACGGCCCACCGTTCCGTCCGTGGGCCCGCTCTGATAGAGGCATGCCATGCGCCGTACCAAGATCGTCTGCACCCTCGGCCCCGCGAGCTCCGACCCCGCCGTGCTCGACAAGCTCGTCGCCGCCGGCATGGACTGCGCGCGCCTGAACTTCTCGCACGGCGCGCACGCGCAGCACGCGGAGATGGCCGCGAAGGTCCGCGCAGCGGCGGTGCGGGCGCGGCGGCCGCTCGCGATCCTCGCCGACCTGTGTGGCCCGAAGATGCGCGTCGGTCGCTTCGTGGACGGGAAGAAGGTCGTGCTGAAGGAGGGCGCCACCTTCGTGCTCACGAACGACCAGAGCGTGCTCGGCACGGTCGATCGCGTGTCGCAGAGCTACGAGCCGCTCCCTCACGACGTGAAGCCGGGCGACAAGATCTTGCTCGACGACGGGCTCCTGCGCCTGCGCGTGGTGAGCAAGACGGACGTCGAGGTGGTGACGGAGGTCGAGATCGGCGGTGAGCTCTCGGATCGCAAGGGCCTGAACCTTCCGGGCGTCGCGACGAGCACGCCCGCGCTCACCGACAAGGACCGCGAGGATCTGATCTTCGCGGTGGAGGAGCTGAAGGTCGACTACCTCGCGCTCTCGTTCGTCCGCTTCGCGGAGGACCTCGTCGAGGCCCAGCAGCTCGCCAAGGGCGTGCCGGTGATCGCGAAGATCGAGAAGCCGGAGGCGGTGGAGAACCTCGCGGCGATCCTCGATCAGGCGGACGGCGCGATGGTGGCGCGCGGCGACCTCGGCGTGGAGGTCGGCAGCGAGAAGGTGCCGGTGATTCAAAAGCGGATCATCCGCGAGATGAATCGCCGTGGAAAGATCGTGATCACCGCGACTCAAATGTTGGACTCGATGATCCGCAACCCACGTCCGACCCGCGCGGAGGCGGCGGACGTCGCGAACGCGGTGGTCGACGGCACGGACGCGGTGATGCTGAGCGGTGAGACCGCGGCGGGTCGTTATCCGGTCGAATCCGTGGAGATGATGGCCGCGATCGCGATGGAAGTGGAGCGCGATTGGGTGGAAGAGCTCGCGCGGCAGACGCGGGATCTGAAGGTCGTGCCGAACGAGGACTGGGAGTTCCCGGAGGCCGCCGCGCGCGCGGCCGCGGTGCTCTCGACCCACTTGCCGCTCAAGGCGATCGTGACTTTCACCCAGGACGGCCGCTCGGCGCGCCTCGTCAGCGAGTACCGACCGCGCGCTCCGATCGTCGCGATCACGAGCAACACCGCGGTGGCGCAGCGGCTCGCGCTCGAGTGGGGCGTGATGCCGCGCGTGGAGGTGCCGCCGGAGGACCTCGAAGAGACGCTGCGCATCGCGGGCTCGGTGATGGCGCGCGAAGGGCTCGCGCAGAAGGGCGATGCCTTCGCGATGGTCGTGGGCTGGCCGGTCTCGGGCCGCACGAACACGGTGAAGCTGCACCGGCTCTGAGTGATTTCTGCTCCGAGGACGGCGTGATCGTGTCGTCGACGTGATCGTACGTGATCGCCGACGTCGTCGTGGTCGTGGTGGTCGTCGACGTGAACGGCGACGACTGCGACCCGCACGCGTCGACTCTGAGATCTCGACCCCTCGTCTTGACGTCGGGATCGACGGACTTACTCGTCGCGCACCTCGAAAGGAGGAAGCGAATGAGAGACCGCGTCTCGAGCGAAGCCAGCTCTCGCGTCCGCGCCCTTCGAGGGTCGCGGAGCTGAACGTCCCCGCACCACGGCGTGCGACGGGACGCTCCGCGAGCGTCGACCTCCGCTCGTGATCCATCCGTCGGAAGCGTCATCGGTCGTGGCCCGCGAGGACCACGGTCACCCGTTCGAAGGTTCGGCCTCACGGCCGGCGCCGAGAACGTCGAATCACCGCGTCGTCACGAGGGCTTCTCCGGTGGGAGCAGCCTGGCGCGGTACCCGGATGCTCCTCGTCCACCTGCCGCGAAGAAGGTCCGTACTCGGACGGTCTTCGTAGCGGGAGCGTCCAGCGGGGCACGCGTCGGTTTCGGCGCGTGAGCGCGTTCGATCGTCGGATCCACTCGTTGGATTCGAACGATCGGTCGCGCGCTCGTGAGCACACGACGGACTCGTTCCGTCCCGCTTCCGTACGATCGACCGTCGTTCGCGGCGAGCCCTCGGGCTCGCGAGCGACGGTCGTGCTCGATGGCTCACGAGCGGCGGTCGACGCACCCTCGCGCCGGTGATGGCGATCGTGATCGTGATCGTGATCGTGCTCGGCGACTTGAGCGGCGACGTGGCCGACGCAACGCGAGCTGCGGGGTCGCTCTTTTCGGTTTCCTTCTTCCGTCGCTCCCTCGAACCTCGCCGTGCGTCATGCGGGACGTCGTCCTCCACCGAAACCTCCGCGAGGGTCGTCGCGAGCCGAGCGATCTCGACGAGCTCGCGGCCCTTGCCGCGCTGCCTCCGGTGCGGCGCGTCGGGTTCGTGGCGGTGCTCGCGCCCTTGCTCGACGATCCGGATCCGTCGTGGCGGATCGCGGCGCTGCGTGCGCTCACCGGCATGCGCGGGCACGCGATCGAAGAGTCGATCGTCGCGCGCCTCGACGATCCACACGCCGACGTGCGTCGCGCCGCGGTGACCGCGCTGCGTGCTTCACCGAGCGTGGCGCGCTTCGCCCACGCGCTCCTTCACGCGCGGGTCGACGTGCGTCGCGCGGCCCTCGCGGACGTGCCTCCACAGCTCGGCTTCCTCGCGTTCACGCTGCGCGCCGATCCCGAGTGTCGCGACGTGGTGCCGGTCGGGCTGCGCGCGCCCGGCCTCGCGTTCGTGCACACGTACGTCACGCGGGGGGCGCTTCCGATCGCGGAGGCGCGGATCCGGCTCTTCGACGGGATTCGCCCGCTCGTCGAAGCGCGCGCGTACCCGCCGCTGCGCGAGCCACGCACGTTCTGGGAGTGGGTCTTCGAGCTCTTCGCGGGCGCGAACGACGACGAGCGCACCACGATGCTCTCGCAGCTCCGCACGTTCGCCGTCGGTCCCGCGCCCGCGATCGACGACGCGATCGCGGTCCTCGAGGGCGAGCTCGCGCGGCGTCCGCGCGACGACGTCGCACGGCTGCTCGCGATCCTCGACGCACGTTTCTTCGCCGACGAGTCGCGCCCGCTGGCCCAACGGCGCGCGCTGCTCGCGCAGGTGCGTCCCCGCGAGGCGCTCGCGCCGGCGGCCCGGTTTCGCAAAGAGCTGGCGCAGACGCTGCTCGCGGGTCCGGTGGTGCGACACCACGACGGCCCGAACGTAGGACAGCTCGATCTCTCCGCCGCGGTCGCGGTCGCCGAGCTTCACTCGGACTCCATCTACGGCGTGTTGGTCGACGCGTTCGGCTTCGACCCGCTCGCGGACGCGCTCGGTCGCGACCCCCGTGGCGCGGCGCGACTCTACGAGCGGCTCGGCGGCGGCGCGCGCGATCGCGCCTGGTTCCTCGACGCGCTGACGCACCATCGGCCCGAGGTCGCGCGCGACGGTCGCGCGGTGGCGTTGATCGGCGCGAGCGTGATGGATCCGAAGCTGCGCGAGGCCCTCGACGCCGAAGTCACGCGGGCCGATCACGCGAGCGTCTTCGCGAGGGTGGTGGCGCTCGCAGCGGACTTCGCGCTCAAGGCCAAACGCGCGACGCGGCTCGCGGAGCGCATCGCGGAACGCGTGCGTGAGGAAGATCTCGAAGCGCTGCTCGCGGTCGCGACGGAGGGCGACGCGCCGCTCGGTGCGTTCACGGATCGCCTGCTCGGCGCGCTCGGACGCCGCTTCGACTCGCGCGTGGTGGAGCTCGTCGACGCCGCGCCGGGGATTCGGCTCGCGGAGCGGCTCGCGGAGGCGACGACGTTCCCGTTCGTGGTCGAGCGCGCGATCGCGGAGCGTTGGCGGGATCACCCGGACGAAGTACGCCGCGCGTTCGCGACGCCGCGGCTGCCGAAGCCGGCGCCGCCCCCGCCCGCGACGGTCGGTGCGCTCTCGGACGCCACGTGCGCGGCGATCGCGACCGCGCCGAGCTTGGCGGACGCGCTGCGTGCGATCCGCGGTCCGACGACGGGCCTGACCACCGCGTTGCAGAAGCGCGCGGGCGAGCCGAACGTGAGCGCGTGTGCGGCGCTGCTCGCGTCGCACGATCCGCGGCTCGAGGTCGTGCGCGAGCTCGTGCGCTTCGAGCAGGCGAGCGACGCGTTTCGCGAGCTCGTGATCACCGAATGCGCGACGCGCTACCTGATGCGTCGCGATCTGCCGCTCTTCGGGCACGCGATCTTGCACCGCTGGGAGCACCACGCGTACGCGACCCTCGACGCGCTCGAGCACGAGGGCGTTCGAACGGCAGACCGCGAGGACGCGGGCGATGGCTCCGTCGGGGAGGGCTCGAGCGAGGAAGCCCGCGCACCGGGAGCGACGTTGGCGCGCGCGCTGACGATCCTGCGTACGAGCCCGTCGGTGCTCGTGCGGCGCGAGGTGTGGTGCGCGTGTGCGCGCGCGTTCGCGCTGCTGCGGTGGAACGGCAAGGAGCGGCTCGCGCGGCTCGCGTGCGACGCGCTCCTCGATCGGCTGGTGGAGACCTTCCGCTCGGAGCTGGGCGTGCATGCGGCGCGCATGTTCGTCGCGCTCTTCGAGGCGGGCGTCGCGGACGGGCTCGTACGCGCGCGCCACGCGGCGGTCATGACGCTCTTGCCGAGCCTCGACGACGCGACCCGCGCGGTGCTCTCGTCGTTCGCGAAGCTCGACGGATTGCCGTCGCGCGCGAGCTCGACGCACAGCTTCGTCGACGCGAGCGAGACCCTGCGCGAGCTCCGCGCCTCGACCGACGTGACGTACCTCGCGGCGCTCGTGACGCAGGGCACGGAGCCCTTCGCGCAAGAAGCCGTACAGCGGCTCTTCGAGCTCGGCGCGAACGGAGAAGCGGCGCTGCTCGCGCTCCTCGACCTCGGCGGCGACGGCGCGATCGCGATCGCACGTTACGGCTCGTTGTTCTCGCACGTGACGCGCGAAGCGCTGATGGAGCGACTTCCGCACTTGCCTGCGGCAGCACGGTTCCACCTCGCGCTCGAGCTGCAGGAGCCGCTGGGAGCGCTCGACGCCGCGAACGCGCCGCTCGACGGATCGAGCTGGCTGGAGGTCGCCGACGTCGATCGATTGCTCGCGCAGGTCGGTCTGCGCGAGGTCGCGCTCGCGCTCGTGATCTCGCCGCACCCAGCGGCGTACGAGCTCGCCGTGCGCGCGTGCCTCGACGGCGCGTCGATCTCGGACGACGAGGCGCACCACGCGCTCGTACGTTTCCTCGAGCAAGGCACCGAACGCATCGCGGTGCTGCGAGTCGACGTCGCGAACGACCTCGCGCGCCGCGGAGACCCGCTCGGAATGCCCCTGCTCGTGGAGGACGCGCTCACGAAGCGAAGCTGGAACGTCCTCGGGGCGGTCGAACCGCGCGCGGCGGTGATCGGCGCGCTCGCGCTCGGAGAGCACGAGGCGGCCGCGTCGCAGCTCGCGCGGCGCTTCGGGCCGCGTCCCGAGCTTTTGGAGCTCGCGGCGCTCTTGATCCAAGCACGCGATGCGGAGGTTCGCGCGCGCGCGGCCGAGACGCTCGCCGACGCGCGGTCCAGCACGCGGAGTCACAAGCTCCGGACGCTCGCCGAGATCTTCGCGTGGGGCGTGCGGCGCGGACGCGAGCTCACAGGGCGCGTGGTGCGCGTACGGCTGACCACGGGGCGAAACCAGCTCGGCCACACCCGGCTCGGCAGCTCCACGATCTTCGTCGGAGGGTGGCCGGTCTTCGACGGCGCGGAGCACGGGCGCGACGTGGTGGAGGGGCTCGTGATGCACGAGCTCGGGCACCAGGCGTGGCACGCGGATGCGGCGTCGATCGACCTGTGGGCGAAGGCGGGGCGCGACGGGCTCCAGCACCTCTACAACCTCGTGCTCGACGAGCACCTGGAGCGTCGGCTGCGCGCGCGCGAGGCCCGCGACGGCGATCGGCTCAAGCGACTCGCGTCGTACGCCTTCCAACACTCGGGGCGCGAGATCACGCCGCTCGCGCTGGTGTACGCGCTCGGCCCGGACGTCGCGCGCGTGCTGATGGGTCGGCTGCTCGTGGCGTTCGAGCCGGACTGCGTGCGCATCGAGAGCGGCGCGATCCTCCGCGCGGCGTGCGAAGAAGGGCGCTCGTTCGCGCGCTTCGTGCGCGCGCTGCGGATGGGGCTCGGGGATCGCGACGCGGATCCGAAGGTGCGCGAAGCGCTCGCGCTCTTCGATCGGCACTTCAAGGAGCTCGACACCGCGGCGCTCTACGAGCTCACGAAGAAGCTGGCGGAGATCTTCGGCGACGAGGCCGCGCTGCTGCGTTGCCTCGGCACTCCGGAGGAGATCCCGGGCGACGATCCACGCTCGCTCGAGGACCGCGAGGACATCGGCGACGAAGAGGTGCAACGCGAGGTCGAGCGCATCTTGGCGCCGCCTTCGAAGACCTCCGGTGGCAGCGGTCGCACCGGCGGCGCGCTCCAGATCAACGTCGGCGCGGACGATGGATTTACGCCGATCCGCGAGGTGATCCGATTGCCGCCGAGCCCGGATCGGCAACGCGAGCTCGCGCGCGAGGTGGCGCGACCCGCGCGGCGGCTGCGCGACGAGCTCGAGCGGCTCGGGCTCGCGCGCGTCACGGTGGGCGCGCGGCTCGCGGGCACGCGGCTCGATCGTGCGCGGCTCCGCGCACTGGTGCTTCGCGGCGATCCCCACGTGATGCAGACGCGGGTGCTGCTGCCGCGCGCGGATCTCTTCCTCGGCGTCGCGGTCGACTGCTCGGGCTCGATGACCGGGACCAGCATCGAGCTCGCGCGCCGCTTCGCGGTGTTGCTCGCGGAGAGCGCGCGCGGCCTGCGAGGCGTGGATCTGCGGGTCTTCGGCTTCACGGATCGGCAGCTCTACGACGCGGGCGACGCGGAGCGCTCGACGGCGGCGTCCCTCTACCCCGGCGGGGGCAACAACGACGCGGCCGCGCTCGCGCACGTGGCGGAGGTCGCCCGGCGCTCGGGTCGGCGCGCGAAGCTGCTCGTGATGATCAGCGACGGGCTCCCGACCGAGTGCTCGGTCGAAGCGCTGCGCAAGCTGGTGCGGCGCCTCGGCCGCGAGGGCATGGCGTGCGCGCAGATCGCGGTGCGCCCGCTCGAAGAGCGTTGCTTCGACGACTACGTCGAGGTGCGCGATCTCCCGACCGACGAGGCGGTGCGCCGCTTCGGCGCGATCGTCGCGCGGCTCGTGCAGCGAACGGTCGGGCCATCCTGATCGTTCGAAGATCTCGAATTCATTTGCAATTCTCTTTCGCGATTCCCTCGATCTCTCTTTGGATCGTTCGACCTCTCTCTCGACGAACGCGAGCCACACGATGAACCGCCTGACCCTCGACGACCTCGCCCCCGGCCGCACCTTCGAAACGATCTTCTTCGCGAACGACGCGCCCGGCTCGCGCTTCCGCTGGCGCGCCACGCAGCTCGACGGTCGGCGCGCGCCGAAGGTCGTGCTCAGCGACGACGCGCGCATCCAAGAGGGCGTGCCCTGCGTCGTGCGCGTGGTGCACGTCGGCAAACCCGAGAGCGAAACCCACGGCCACGTCGAGGTGGTCTGGGATCGCGCGGCGTCGTTTCGGGTGGAGGGCGTGTGGCTCGATCCGAGCGTGGCGCGGAAGCTCGAGGTGCTCCTCGACAGCGGCCTCAACATCTTGCTCGACGGACCGCAGGGCTGCGGAAAGACGACCCTCGCGCGCGCGGTCGCCACGCAGCTCGGCATGGAGTTCGTGTTCTTCAACTGCGGCGCAGTGGTGGAGGCGAGCGACTTCTTCGCGACCATCCAGGTGCGCGCGTCGGAGTCCGGCGCGCCGGTGACCGACTTCGTGAAGACCGAGATCCTCGAGGCGATCGAGCGCGCGTCGAGCGACCCGAGCCGCCGCGTGCTCGTGTTCCTCGACGAGCTCAACCGCTGCCCCGAGCCCGCGCGCAACGCGCTCATGCCCGCGCTCGACAGCACGCGGCGCGTGTTCCACCCGATCGAGAATCGGTTCCTCGCGATCCCCGATCACGTGCAGTTCGTGGCCGCGATCAACCGCGGTCGTCAGTTCAGCGCGACCTTCGGGCTCGACGCCGCGCAGCTCGATCGTTTCGCGCCGCTGCGCATGACGTACCCGCCGCCGGAGGAAGAGGTGAAGATCCTCCGACGACGTCACCCGAGCCTCGCCGCGAAGGTGGTCGAGCGGGTGGTGGCGGTGGCGGACGCGGTGCGGCGCTCGCCCGAGATCGCGACGGGGCTCTCGGTGCGTGCGACGGACGAGGCGTGCGTCTACCTCGCGCACCCACGCTTCGGCGGCGGCACCGACGATCAGATCCGCGACGTGCTCCGCACGAGCTTCTGCCTCCGCTTCGACGGCGACGCGGACGACGTGACGACCGACGCGGGCGCGGTGTGGACGATCGTGGAGCAGACGCTGCGCCTCGCGGAGTGAGGGGCTCCGCGAGCACGCGGGCACGTGGCGGGACGAGTGTTCCACGACGGTGTACGGTGCGCGGGTGCTGATCCGTTGCAGCCGATGTGGTGCGCCGCTCGACGTGGCTTCCGGTGCGCGACGCGCGACCTGTGGTTACTGCGGGGCGACGTCGAAGGTGGCATCGACCCAGACGCTCGCCGCGATGACCCCGGCGGGCTGGACGCCGCCTTCGACGTGGACGCCACCCCCACAAACCGGCCTGCCGCCGCTGGCCTACGACCGCACGAAGGCGAAGTCGACGTCGCATCCGGTGTCGTGCGCCGTCGTGATCGGGATCGTGTTTCCGTTCGTGCTCTCGCTCGTGCCGCTCTTCGCGACGGGCACGATCCCGCTGCCCTTCTTCGGGAAGGCCGCGCGCTGGGATGGCACCGAGACGCTGACCTGCGCGCCAAACGAGGTGCTCGAGATCGAGGGGCTGCAGATGCCGGACGGCGCCACGACGCCGACGATCGCGATCGACGCGGCGGGCCCGAACTGTCGCGTCGTGCTGCGTGACGTGCGCTTGCGCGGGGAGACGATCGTGCGCGCGGGCATCAACGCGCGCATCGAGATCGAGCGTTCGACGATCGACGGCGACGTGATCGTCGAGGGCAACACGAACACCGTGGTTCAGTTGCGCGACGTGCGTTTGAAGGCGCGTTCGCGCGTGGTCGATGGCGGCATCAACCTCGAGGTCGAGGTGCGCGGCGACTCGAAGCTCTCCGCGGGCGGCTCGGTGATCGAGGGCGGCCTGAACACGAAGGTGCGCCTCGAAGGGCCGGTCACGCTGGAGTCCGACCGCGACGTGATCGTGGGCGACTCGAACCTCGAGCTGCGGCTGCGCGAGGCGGTGGTGGTGTCGCGCGCGGGTGCCGCGGTGCGCGCGGGAAACAACGCGAACCTGCGTCTCGAGGGCGGCCGTCTCGAAGGACACCCCGCGCTGCGGCTGGGTCGCAACGCGAACGTCGAACGGACGGAGACCACGATCGTCGAGTGACCGAACGTGGCGTAGCGCCACGGCGGTCCAGAACGCCACGCGCACTTCCTCCGCGCGAGGAGCGCACGAGGGGCGCACGACTCGCGCTTCTTTCGTGTGGATCGAGCGATCGATGGACGGCACGACAGCTGCAGAACCAGCTTCGTCGGTGAGCGACTTCGCCGACGCCCTCCACGACCCCATCTCTCCCAAGGCCTCCCTGGCCCGACGAAGGCCGGCCCCGTCGCACGCGCTCCACGCACCACGCACTCACCGCGACGGGGTCGGCCTCGCGTCGTCTCTCCGCGCATCTCGAACGCGCGCCGACCGCCCATGCGTACGAACGAACCACCTCCGTCGGAGAGACTGGAGCGAAGCCTCGAACGAGGCCCTCGCGTCGCCCTCACGCTCCTGGCGGTCGTCCTCACGGTCTACCTGCTGCGCGTCACCGCGTTCGTCTCGATGCCGCTCGCGGTCGCCGCGTTCGCCGCGATCTTGGTCTGGCCGCTCCAACGCGCGCTCGCGCTCCGCATCCCACGCGGGCTCGCGTTCGTGGTCACCAGCGTGCTCGTGCTCGGAGTTCTCGTCGGAGTCTCTGCGCTCGTCGGCTGGGTGCTCGCAGACTTCGTGGCGGACTTGCCCACCTACCGCGAGATGGTAGCGCGCTCGACGCGCTGGATTCGCCGCGAGCTCGGCGCCGCGCCCGACTCGTTCTCCTTCTTCGACGGCGCGCTCGACGCCGCGACCCTCGTCGCCACGCGCGTGGGCATCGTCGCGGTCGCGCTGCTCTTCACGCTGCTCGCGCTCGAAGAGTCCGACGCGTGGCGTCGTCGCATCTTGCGCCTCCTCGGCCGGCGCTTCGACGACGCGCGCGAGCGCGCGAGCGCGGTGGCCAGCGTCTTTCGCGAGTACTTCTGGCTGCACACGATCGTCAGCGCGATCACCGGCCTCGCGACCGCCCTCGTGGCGTGGGCGTTCGGCGTGCGCGATCCGCAGCTCTGGGGCTTGCTCGCGTTCGTGTTGAACTACGTGCCCAACCTGGGCGCGGCGGTCGCGGTGCTCCTGCCCACGCTCGTGCTCGGCTTCGACGAAGGCGTCGGGCCCGCGCTCGCGCTCGGTGCGTGCCTGACGTCGGTGCAGGCGTTCTTCGGGAGCTGGCTCGAGCCGCGGCTGCAGTCGCGCTCGTTCGGCATCAGCCCGCTGGTCGCGCTCGTCTCGGTGCTCGTGTGGGGCTGGGTGTGGGGGATCGGCGGCGCACTGCTCGCGGTACCGCTCACGGTCTTCCTGGTCACGCTGCTCGAGACGAGCCCGCGCTGGCGTTGGCTCGCGGAGCTGGTGCGCGTGACGTCGGCGCGCGACGAAGAGCCCGCGTCGAGATCGTCGCTCGCGACGCTCGGTGCAGACGCGAGCGTGTCGACGACGTGAGGCCCCTTGATCGGGCAACGTCATCGGCAACGTGATCGGCAACGTGATCGGCGACACGATCGGCGATTTCATCGACGGCTCGAATCGGCCGCTCGCTCTCGGGAGCGCGCGCATCCGCGAACGGGTCTGGATGCGCAGCCGGTGCGTCGTCAACGACGCGGGCGCCACGCGGGATCGGTCGGCTCCTCCGCCACCGCGAACACCGCCACCGCTTGGTGCGCGTCGTGCGTGTCCGCATCGGCCGCCGCATCGGCCGCGAACGCCGCGTCACGCAGCACCGCGTAGCTCCGCTCCCGCAACGCCACGAGCTCCGCGCGGCTCGACGAGAAGCTCAACACACGCGCGAACGCTTCCGCTTCGTCGTCGCGCACGAAGAAGCGCCGGTACGCGACCACCGCGACCGCGCGCAGGAAGTGTCGGAAGGACTCGAGTCGCGGACCGAGCTCGTCCTGCACGAGGTCGAAGTGTCGCGCGACGACCCGTACGCGCGCGTCGTCACCACGCGCTTCGCCACCGCGTGTTTCGCCAGGCGAGTCGTCGTCGCGTCCGTCGCGTTCGAGGATGCCTTCCTCGATCAGCTCCGCGAGCTCCTCCGCCAGCACCTCGGCGCTCGCTTCGGGAACTGCCGCGAAGAGCGCGCGTTCGGTGAGCCCCTCCGGTCGCGCGGCCACCGCGTGCACGAGCTGCCGACGCCACCCGAGCCGCTGGCTCGACTCGAGCGGGACGCCGTGCTCGTTCGCGAGGTTCGAGAGGTTCGTGACCGTACGCAGGCTCTTGTCGAAGCGTTTGGCGATCGCGCGGAACGACCAGCCGCGGGCCCGGGCGTCGCGGAAGTAGCCCGCCGCGACGAGGCGCTGGAGGTCGTCGAGCGGCAACGACGCGAGGCGCGCGAGCGCGAGCCCGGGCTCGAGCGCGAGCGCGACGACCTGGAGCCGAACGTCGATGGGCGAGACCTTGGGCGCGGCCTTCATGACGCGAAGGTACTCTGCGCGCTGCCCGGGGCGGTGCTCCGTGTGGCAAACCGTTGCCACGCTTTGGCAGGCCCGATCGTGGCGCAACGACGAGCGACGGAGAATCCTCGGAGCGGAGGTTGGAAACCATGCTTCGCTCGATGCTTCGCCCGCTCGTCACACTCCTCTTCGCGACCCTCGCCCTGTCCCCCGTGGCCCTGTCTGGCTGTTCGGAGTCGTCGACTCCGAGCCTCTGCGGCCCGGACGGTCACTACGACGAGGTCGCGGGCGCTCGCGTCTGCGCCTACGCGCAGGCCATCGTGATCGAGGGCGGCTTCCGCTGTCCGACCGAGCTCCCCTTCCGCCTCGACCTCGAAGGCGCCGCGATCTGCTCCGATCGCATGCTCGGCCGCGACGACCTCCCGGACGACCTCTGCCGCCGCATCGACCGGACGTGTGGGCGCTCCGACGCCGGCCTGCGCGACTCCGGCTTCGTGTCCGACGCGGGCGCGTGTCCGAGCTCCATCACGGAAGGCGAAGCGTGCGCGACCGAAGGGCAATCCTGCGGCGGCCCGTGCACCGACGCGTGCTCGTTCTGCAATCTCTTCCGCTGCGAGGGCGGCGAGTGGACGCGCCTCGAGGTCTTCCCCGCGCCCTGCTTCGACTGCGGCGACGAGGGCCTGCGCTGCCGTCAGGACACCGAGTATTGCGACATCCTCGTCGGCGGCGCCGAGCCCGGCTTCGAGAGCTTCTCGTGCAACTCGGATCTGAACACGTGCGACGGACCGCCGACCTGCGACTGCCTCGCGCTCTCCCCTGGGAGCACGTGCGACGACTCGGGCGACGGCGTGGTCGTGCGGACCTTCGCGCCCTGAGCGCCGCGAGATCCACGAGCGCCCGAACGCCGCGCTGAGCGTTCCCGTCCTTCGAGCCCCGAGCTTCGCCGTGACACGTTCGCGGTGAGGCGCGGGGCTCGGTCGCGTGTCATGGTCCGCGCGCATGACCGCCGAGCTCGACACCGTCATCCGCATCGCCCGCGAAGCCGGCGCGATCCTCTCCGAGATCTACGCGAAGGACTTCGCCGTCGCCTACAAGTCGCCCCGCGATCCGGTGACCGACGCAGACCGCCTCGCCAACGCGCACATCGTGGCCGCGCTCGAGCGTGAGTTCCCGGGCGACGCGATCGTGGCCGAAGAGAGCGCGGACAAGAGCCTCGCGACGAAAGGTCGCGTGTGGTTCGTCGACCCGCTCGACGGCACCAAGGAGTTCATCGCGAAGAACGGCGAGTTCGCGGTGATGATCGGCCTCGCGATCGATCGTCGCGCCGTGCTCGGCGTGGTGTTCCAGCCCGCGACCGGCAAGCTCTACGCGGGCGCCGAAGGCGTCGGCGCGTTCCTGGAGCAGAACGGTGAGCGCCGCGCGCTGCGTGTCTCCGACGAGGTCGATCCGAGCCGCCTTCGCCTCGTGGTCTCGCGCTCACATCGCCCCGCCGAGATCGACCGCATCGCCAAGGCGCTCGGTCTGACCAGCGAACGCCCGAGCGGCAGCGTCGGCCTGAAAGTCGGTTTGATCGCCGAACGAGAAGCCGATCTGTACATCCACCTCTCCGACAAGTCGTCGCATTGGGACGCCTGCGCCCCGGAGGCCATCCTGCGCGCCGCGGGTGGCGTGTTCGTCCGCGCGGACGGCGAGCGCTACGCGTACGGCGGAGACGACCTGCGGACCGACGGCGGCATCCTCGCGTGCAACGCCGCGAGCTACGACGCCGTGCTCGCCGTGGTGAAGGAAGTCGCCCGCGACACCGGCTTTCTGAGCTGAATCGCGAGGCGCTCGGCGCTGAATCGCGAGGCGATCGGCGCTGAATCGTAGGAGCGATCGAGGCTGAATCGCGGAGGCTCTCCGGGCTGAATCGCGGAGGCTTCCTTCGCAGTAGCGCGGAGCCTTCGTCGAACCCCACGTCAGCTTCGTGGCGAACCTTCGTCGGGGGCCGCGCTGGGCAGCGGGCCCGGGCCCGACGTCGGCGCGTTCGGTTCCGCGGGCTCCCAACGCCAACCTCGCGAGCGACGCACCACCTCGAGCGACGCCACCGCGACCACGACGAGCGCGCTCTCCACGATCAGCACGCCGAGCTGCGTGTCCGGATCGCCCACGATCAGCGGGATGCCGCCGATCCCCAGCACCGCGAAGGCGTCGACCGCCCAGTGCGTGAGGAACGCGAGCCACACCGGACGAAAGCGCCGCGTGGCGACGCCGTACGCGACCGCGATCGAGAGCGCGACGTGCAGGATCATCGTCAGCGCGCGCTCCAGCACCGCGACGAAGGGCATCCACGCCGGCATCGACCAGAAGGCCTCGATCTGCCGCGCGGCCAGCGCGCGTTGGTCGGGCGGGATGGGAAGCTGCGCGACGTCGACGCCCCGCATCGAGAGCATGCCGATCAGCGTGAGCACCACGAGCGCCGCGAGCGCGATCGCTTCGACGCCGCCGTGACCGACGCCGTGGAAGAGCGCCGCATCACGCGTACGCCACTCCGGGCGCCGCGCGAAGATCGCGCGAAACACGAAGAAGCGCGCGCCCTCTTCGCAGAACGCGGCCGTGAAGCCGAGCACGAGCGCGTTGACGATCAGCGCGGACGCCGGCTGCAGCGTCTCGTTCAACCCGGCCGCCGCGCCGAGCACGGTGAGCCCGTGGTTGAGCGGCAGGTGCACGAGCTGCGATCCGAGGAAGGTCGCGGCGCCGATCGCGAGCATCCAGCGGGGAGCGCCGCGCCGCGCGACGACGATCGCGGCGCCGATCGGCAGCAGCGTCATCAGCGCGATCTGGGCGATCGACGTCGCGATCACGGTGGTCTCGTCGCTCATGGTGCAGGCGAGGATGCCGCGGATCGTGCGACGAGGTCAGCCTTCGTGACGTGCCGCGCGAGGTGACGCGACACGTCGATCGCCGCCTTCGACCGAGCGCTCGATCCTGCCTGCTCGTTCGTCCCGTCGTGCTCGGAAGCACCCGCTCGTCGTCGCGACGCACGGCCATGGACCGTGCGTGGGCTCAGTCGCCGCCCGACGTGCCCTGCCAGGGATCGCGCGGCTCGAAGCGCACGAGCACTGGTCCCCCGGTGCCGGTCGGCGCGTCGATCTCGACCAGCACGCGCTCTACGCAGCGGCGCTGCTCGGGGGTCTCGCCCGGCCACGGACGCAGCTCGGAGAGTCGACCGTCGCCGCCGAAGAGCACCTCCACCGCGACCGGGCGCTCGATGCATTCCGCGACCTCGGGTGGGAGATCGCGAATGACGAGCGGGCTCTCGGTGCGGGTGGGCTCGGGGGCGGAGGCGGCGCGGAGCGGGGCGCAGCGAACGTCGTCGACGGTGGAGCAGACCATCACGGCACCGTCGCAGGTCGCGAGCCACGTCGAGGCGGTCGGGGGATCCAGGCGGTACGCCGACGACAACGAGCGCGCATCCGAGATGACGACGCGCTCCGGTGGACAGCCGAGCCACCCCGCGCTCGCGTACTGCATCCACGGCTCGACGAGCGGAGACTCTGGATGGGAGGTGGGTTGTCGAGGCCCACACCCGACGACGATCACGAAGAGGCAGCCGAACCAACCGCGCATGCCGAGACCGTACTCGTCGTGGGTCGTGCGCGACAACGACAGGGTCACATCCAGGTCGCAAAGCTCACGCGCAGGTGACGTGGGAGAACCGGCGCGACGAAGACCGCGCGACCGAGGCTCCGACTCACGTGTCGGCGCTCCGACCGCAGCAGGGCGAGCCACCGCTTGGCCCCGCGGCCCACACGTGCGAAACCCCGCGCCATGCGTTCCGTGCACGTCGCCGTCCTGCAATGCGCCCTCGGAGCCGATCGCGACACCAACGTCGCGCGCGTCGTGGAGCTCGTCCGCGAAGCCGCCGCCGCGGGCGCGAACGTGATCCTGCCGTCCGAGCTCTTCGAGGGCCCCTACTTCTGCCAGACCGAAGAAGAACGTTTCTTCGCGACCGCGCATCCGCTCGAAGGCCATCCGACGATCGCCACGATGCAATCGCTCGCGAAGGAGCTCGGCGTGGTGATCCCGGTGAGCTTCTTCGAGCGCGCGGGCCACGCCTACTACAACAGCCTCGCGATGGTCGACGCGGACGGCGCGCTGCTCGGCCTCTACCGCAAGAGCCACATCCCGGACGGCCCGGGCTACGAAGAGAAGTTCTACTTCCGCCCCGGCGACACCGGCTTTCGCGTGTGGAAGACGCGCTTCGGCGCGATCGGCGTCGGCATCTGCTGGGACCAGTGGTACCCGGAGTGCGCGCGCGCGATGGCGCTGCAGGGCGCGGAGCTGCTGCTCTACCCGACCGCGATCGGCACCGAGCCGCATGCGCCCGAGATGGACACCAAGGATCCCTGGCAGCGCGCGATGATCGGCCACGCCGTGAGCAACGCGATGCCGGTGGCGGCCGCGAACCGCGTGGGGACCGAAGCCGCGATGAGCTTCTACGGCTCCTCGTTCGTGGCCGACCCGCGCGGCGACAAGATCTCGGAGCTCGGCCGCACCGAAGAGGGCTTCGCGAGCGCGACCTTCGACCTCGACGCGCTCGCAATCGAACGCGCGAATTGGGGTTTCTTCCGCGACCGCCGCCCGGAGCTGTACCAAGTGTTGCTCACCGCGGACGGCAAGAACCCGGTTTGATCGTTCGGCACGGATCGCACGGCACGGTCACCCGGTGGATCGCGCGATCGTCTGCACGGTTTGTCCGCACGAATCGGAAGAAACATGGCCTCGAAGAAGCGCATCGAGCCCGACGCGGCCCCGCTCAAGCAAAACCCCTTCGCCGCGCTCTCCGCGAAAAAGGACGAGCTGCCCGCGGCACCGAAGGTCGAAGCACCGCCCGCGGCGACCCACGCACCCCGAACGCCCACGTGGGGAAGCGGCAAGATCGTGCTCGCCCGCGAACGAAAAGGCCGCGCCGGAAAGACGGCCACCCGCGTCCGAGGCCTCCCCGAGACTCGCCTCGACGAGCTCGCGACGAAGATGAAGAAGGCCCTCGGCTGCGGCGCCACGGTGGAAGAAGGCGACGTGATCCTGCTCGGCGACGTGGTCGAGCGCGCCGCGAAGTGGCTCCGCGACGAGGGCGCCCCGCGGGTGATCGAGGGGAACTGACGTTTTTGGAGCCGGCCGTCAGGCCGAGCGACCCGACGTCACGTGAGCGTCGCCGGCAGGCGACCGAACCATCGAACTGAAGCGAGGCGAAGCGGACGCCGCCGCGAAGCGGCACGAATCCGTGAAACCATCGGGCCGCGCGTGAGCGCGGAGCCGATGCATCGAAGCGGCATCGTGCGAGGCGAAGCGGACGCCGGCTCACGCGAGCCGCTTCTCGCAGTCCCTCGCGCGTCGCGCGATCGCGGTCGCGAGCGGGTCGAGGATCGGACTCTCGAGCCCCTCGTGGCGGAGCTCGTCGCGGAGCGCGCTCGAATGTTCGCCGACGGCGTGCGCGAGCGCGCGGAAGCGGTCGATCGTCCGTGCGTCGTCCAGGTGGAGCTCGTGCGCGAGCTTCGCGACGTGGCGCGCGTGGATCGCGTGCATGCCGTACTCGCCGCCGAGGCTCATCGCGAGCTTCAGCTTTCGCGTCTGGAGGTGCGGGTAAGGGAGCGCGCTCGCGACGTCGTAGAGCGGCGCCAGGCGGCTCGAACCACCGCGGGCATGGAGCAGCGAGTAGTTCTTGGCGTGGGCGTCGGTCGCGCCGACGATCCAGTGGAAGGCCAGCGCGTCGACGAAGGTCGACACGTCTTCGGCGGCGCGAGAGCTCGCCGAGCGGAGGAGCTGGACGATGGCCGCCGGCGTGGGGCCGCCTTCGTTCTGGTACTTCTGCATCGGGGGGACGCCAAGGGCCTGACAGAGATCTTCTTGGTGAAGACGTAGGATCGGGCGCTCCTTGGCGAGGTTCGAGAGAGCCTCTGCGCGCGCCGTGTGGGCGGCGGCTTGCGCCGCGTGTTCGGCGGCTCTGACCGCGGACGCAGGGTCTGAGGCTGCTTCCGCGGCGGCCGCCGCTTCGGCTGCGGCGCGCGCTGCCTCGGCGGCGGCGAGCTGGCTTACCCACGCGCGATCGAAGCGCTCGACCACGATGGCGAGCTCGTCGCCGAAGCGAAGGACCTCGGAGTGCGCGACGGGGAAGCCGACGCGTTGCGCGAGGCGCAGGCAGTAGTGCTCGTTCTCCGCGAATCCTTCGAGCCCCGCGCTCGGTGGCTTGAGGATGTGGGTGGTGGGCATGCGGCCGAAGGGCACACCCCAACGCGAGCCGTCGCGGTAGAGCGCGATCTTGGGCTGCGCACCGGCGAGGCTGAACTGGCCCTTGTCACGCGCAGTGCGTGTTTGGCTCGGGTCGATTCGGACGGTGGCGAGGCGTCGTTCGACCTGCTCGGTGGAGAGCCACTGCACGCCGCGTGGCTCGTCGTGCAAGGTGCGGTGGCGCTCTGGCGAGACGAGCTGAAACCCACCAGGGCAGTCTTCTCCGACGTGCGCGAGCAGGCGGAATGCGTTGCGCGACGAGACGTGGAACTGACGACCCCAACGTTCGAGGACGAGCTCGTTGTCGGGGAGCAGGCCCCAGAGGAAGGCATCGACCGCGTCGGGGGCGTCGGCGGCTGACCCTGCCGACCTAGTGGATCCGTGCTCGCGCTTGGAGAGCGGGAGGGAGAGCGAGAGCGCGATGGCGTCGGGGGATCGCCGCCAGGTGTCTTCGTAGCGCAGCGTCGTTCGACCAGCGGATTGCTCGAGGGTGCCCGCGACGGCGCCGCCGTCGTGAACGAGCAAGAGGGGCGACGCGCTCATCGGGGCTCCTTGGCCGGGTCGGCGGGGTCAGCCGCCGACTTCTCGACCAGGTCGGCGGGGTCAGCCGCCGACTTCTTTCCGGCGCGCGCTTTCGTGGGCGCTTTCGTGGGCGTTCGCTTCGAGGCGGCAGGCTTCGAGGCGGAATCGGAAGACTTCGCGCTGCGTGCAGGAGCCTTCGCGGGACGCGGCGTCGTGCGCGCGCCGGTCGCGAGGGATCCGGTCGCGTACGGGACGTTCGCGGGCCTTCGAGCGCGGGCGAGGACTGCGTCGAGATCGATCGCCGCGAGGGCGGGGTCGAGCGGGGCCGCCGAGCTCGAGCCGGCCTCGAGCGGGGCCGCCGAGCTCGAGATTGACTCGACGCGAAGCGACAAGCCGACGGCGGTCACCGCGCGCAGCACCAGACCGAGCGCCAGGGTGGGCTTGCCGCGCTCGAGGTCGACGACCCACTGGCGGCTCGTGCCGATCGCCCGCGCGAGCTGCGCTTGGGTCATCGCGCGCGCGAGGCGGTGCTCACGCACGAGCGAGCCGAGATCCTCGGGAGTGCGAGCTTGCATGCTCGAATCGTATCACGTGTCACCGATCGGCGACATGGTCGCTTGAGTCGTCGATCGGCGACATCGGCTCAGGAGTCAGCGATCGGCGACATGGGCTTGGGAGTCATCGATCGGCGATACGCCGAGCCGACCGCAGGCCTCGCGCCGTCGCGATGCGGAACGATTCCGCGAAGCGAACGGCCCGCGCGTTGGCGTGGAGCCCATGAAGATCGCTCGAGGCGAGGCGGCCCGCTCGAGCTGTCTACGCCATCGTGACTCGTCCGAGTTCCTCACCCGTCCTGGCCGCTGGAACGTGCCACCAATCTTGTCTCGTGGCCGCCGGGCTGCGCGTGAGCGCGGAGCCGATGAACAGAAGCGGCATCGTGCGAGGCGAAGCGGACGCCGTCCGCGAAGCTGCACGATTCCGCGAGACCCTCGGGCCACACGTGAGCCGTCGACCGCGCTCACCGTGCCCGTCGCTGCGCCACCTGCTCCGCGCGACGACACCCTTCCGGCAGACCGAGCTCACACGCGCGCCGCGCGTCGCGCTCCGCTTCGATCAGGCGACCCATCTGGAAGTGAGTGCCCCCTCGCTCGAGGTGCGCCTCCGCGTGGTCGGGGTTCGCGGCGATGAACCGATCCCACGCCGCCAAGATCGGCGCCCACTGCCGACGCGGCGCGAGGCTGCGATCGAGCGCGAGCACCGCGTCGAAGTCGAGCGGCTGCTCCCGCACCGCGTCGTGTGCGGCGAGGATGTGCGTCGACGGCGCGTTCGCTCCGAACGTACCGGGGGCGAGCTGCTCACCCATTGCGTTGGCGCGCGCGACGAGCTCGGAATCGCCCGACGCCGCGGCGTTGCTCGCCTGCCAGTGCAGCCCCTCGACCATCATCGGCAGGTTGCGACGCAGCCGATCCTCGAGCGGGCTCACCCACGCCGCGATGCGGAAGTGCTCCGCCGCGCGCACGTAGTCGCGCGCCCGCGCCGCGGCATCGAACGCTCCGAGCTGCCCTTCCACCGAGAACGGCGTCATCGCAAGGATCGCCTGCGCGTCCCGCGCCGCGAGCTCGTGCCGCTCGGCGCGCCGATGGAGCCGCATCCGCAGCCGAAGGAACGACTCGTACGGCACCACCGCGACGGCGCGATCGCAGTGCGCCAGCGCGTCGTCGAACGCCTCTTGGAGCTCCCGCTGATAACACTCGCGCCACGCAGGCATCCCGCGCATCACCACGAAATGTGGCGGCGCGCCGGGTCGCTCGCCCTCCTCACGCACGAAGGACTCGAACGCGTCGATCGATCCGCCCCAACGCGGCAACAATGCCTGCACGTACTCGAGCCGAGCCCCGAGACAATGCGGACAGATCGCGGTCGCGTCTTCGTACGTCGCCCGCACCGCCTCGAACGCGCCGCCCGATTTCAGCATCCGAATGCGCGCGTCGTGCGCGACCACCTCGTTCGGGCGCCGCTCGCGCACGAGGGAAAGGTCCGTCGCCGCCCGCGCGAACGCCTCCTCCATCCCACGAAGCTGCGCCTCCGACGTCTGGTCGATGGTATCCGCGCCGCGTCGCGCGTAGCCGAGCGACACGAGGTAGACCCCACGCGCGAGGTGCGCCTGCCAACTTCCGGTGTCCGCAACCCACGCGTCGAGCTGCGCCTGCGTCCCCGGATCGTCCGTCGCGAACACCCCGAACCCGAGGCGTCCCCAATGCTCCTTCGAAGGCTCCGCGAGCGCCTCGTCCGACATCCGCGCGAGGGCCGCGTCGAGCGACCCGTACCGCCCCGCGTCGAGCCACCCGAGCAGCCCCACCACGTCAGGCGTCGTCGCGACCCGCCCGAGCGCGTCGCGCCCCTCCCGCACCAGCAGCCCCGAAGCATCCGCCGGGACCGGCCTCGGAATCCGAAGCCCCGTCCACGCCTGCTCCGGGATCTCGTCCGGCCGCGTCGGAGGCGTCCGCCGCACCCCAGGCTCGTCGACCACCGCGCCCGGCGAAGAGGCCACCTTCTCGAAGAAGTACGCCGCCACCGCGAGCCCAATGGCAGCGAAGAGCGCGAGAAGGAAGTAGGGGAGACGAGAGCTCATGGGGTATCTCGGGTACTACGGAGTCGCGATGTATGTTTCAGCCAGCCGTCGTCGGCCGAGGAACCCACGGAGAGTAAAGACCTCTTCCGTCCGTCCTCGCCGCGCGCACCGGGGAATGCCGCGAGCCGTCCAACTCAGGGTGATCGGAACCCCGTCGACGACGAAGCGCTCGACCCCGATCTCTTCTCGGATCACGGCGCTGCTCTCGTCTCGCTCCCTCACGCACCTCACGTGTGATTCGATAAATCTTCGCACGTCGTCGCCGATCTCTGCGCGATCTTCCGGTCGCGACGCGTCCTCGAAGCTCGCGAAATCGGCGCCCGATCCGAGGAAGAAGTTGACCCTCACGGCGTCCTTCCAGGGCGGTCCACGAAGGTCACCCACGTAGAGCTCGAACGGACAATGTTCGTCGAACACGGAGCAGAGACGCAGCCTGGACAGCCCGTCGACGCGCGCCATCGACGATCGCGCGAGGTGGATCCGTCCCTCGTCGATCCGAGCCACCGGCCACACCGCCTCACGCTCGATCGAGGTCAAGCTCTCCAACCAAAGGCGGATCATCGACCCTCGCACGAAGGTGCAACGAGCCGCGAGAGAACTTCCTACCATCGGATTCCCCATTGATTCCTCAGTCTGGGCAAAAACGGTGGCACGTTCCCCTGGCACGTTCCGGTGG
Organism: uncultured Sandaracinus sp.; assembly: GCA_937982655.1. Classification (GTDB taxonomy): domain Bacteria; phylum Myxococcota_A; class Polyangia; order Polyangiales; family Houyiibacteriaceae; genus JACKEH01. The sequence goes on along the minus strand of CALJLK010000329.1, from coordinate 5,047 downwards.
CACGGTGGCACGTTCGTCGTGTTGCCCGTTCCCGGCACGTTCCCGTTCCTCAACTGCGATGCGCACGACGCTTCTTCGCAGAACGGCCTGTTCGTCCATCCGATCGCATGCCCTCGGATGACTTCAGCAGAACCATGGCCTGATCGAAGTGAGGCGCTACCTGCCACTTCGCATCGGACCGGCAGATCACGACCTTCGCAGGCGGCTCGAACGCCACGTCCTCGCCGCGCCGAAGCAGTGCAAAGATCGCGCCCTCCGTGCCTGCCGCGGCGAGCTCGCGCGAGAGGCGACTCCAGTAGGCGGCTTCGACACGCCGACAATCTCTACGCATGCGCCAAAGCGGTCCTGAAAAGCCGCCCAAGTGAACGAATCCGGTGAGACGATCGGGAAGCGACGCGATCATCGATGCAAGAGTTCTTTTCGAAAAAAGGAGGGTGGCCGACGATGGATCTCCCAAACCGTCAGCGATGACCGACGAAAGCCGGTTCACGTCATAGCCCGGGGACCACTCGCCGATCACACCGACAATCAGTTCATCCGTCATTGTCACCCTCAAGCACAGGGCGGATTCCGACATGCATCCGACGATGGTACAGATACGGGAATGACACCCTCGTTGAATAACTCGGCCACATCCCACCAGTCGACGGCGCCAGACTCGTCAAAGTCAATAGCGTCACCGAGTAGCGATGGCAGCTGAGTAATCATGAACGGAACGTTATAGAATATGTGGCCGGGAAGCCGGTCACCATCAGGTCCGATCGCATGAAGATGCCGCGATCCGCGACCGCGTTGAGACTCGTCTCGTAGGTTCTCGATATTGTGCGGTGCATCAAGTTCGCATGCGCCCGGTCCACGACGTGACGAACTGTATTTGTGGGCGAGCTTCTTTGCTTCGGACAAGCCTCCTTCCACGAACACATCACCTTTGTGTCGGAGAATCCTGAATGCCTCGTGATGCGAAATGACACCCCCCACGATGATCCGTCCGAACAGGCGTCGCGCAGCACGTACCCAACCTGGCCTTCGACCATTCAAATCAATGTAGTTACTCGGATCAGCACCACAGTACTCATACAGATTCCCCTGCCCGCCACCCCACAAAACCGGGTCCTTCGCCGTCCACCTTCCGACCCGCGGATCGTAATCCCGCGCGCCGAACCGCACCAACCCCGTGTCTCCATCCCACACCCGCCTGCGAAGCGGAAGGGGAATCGGGCCGCGAGCGCACCGTCTTCGCGGAGTAGTCGAAGGACGCGGCGACGGCGCCGGTCTCGACGTTCACGAGGCGGCGGACGCTGCCGACTTGGTCCGTGACGACGCGGTACACGACGTCGTCGGCCGCGCCGGCGCCGCGCACCTCGACCACCAGGTCCGGCACGTGGGCCTGCGTGCCGTAGAGGAAGAGGAGCTCAAGCTGGCCCGACGCGTTCAGCTGCGCGACCGGGTTCAGGCCGTCCTGGTAGACCCAGAAGCGGTCCGCGCTCGTGGCGCCGCTGGTCCCGACGTAGCGGCCGACGCGGCGGCCGAAGGCGTCGATCGCGTATTGAACGTGACGCGTTTGCGTTCCGCCTTCGCGCACCACGAAGGTGCGGAGGTTGCCCGCCATGTCGTACGTGAAGGTCTCCGCGCGCGTGCCCTCGGTGCGCGTCGCGAGCTGACCCTGGAGGTCGTACCGGTAGCTCACCCCGCCCGCGCTGAGCAGACGGTCCTGCTCGTCGACGCGCGTGCACGTGCTCACCGTCGGGTTGCAAGTTCCGGAGGGAAGCGCCCAGCCGATGCGGTTGCCGTTCGCGTCGTACTGGTAGTGGTAGAGGCGCTCACGCGTGGTCGGCGAGGTGCGGCGCCACACGTTCTCGACGCGTCCCTGGGCATCGTACCCGTACTCGAGCGTGGTCGAGCTCGCGCCCTCCACCTCGGTGCGCGCGACGATGCGCCCCGCGCGGTCGTGCTCGTAGTGGAACGAGAGGCTCCCCGAGACGGAGCTTCCGTTCCACGTCGTCTCCACGCTCGCCGGCTCGCCGAAGTCGTTCGGCGTGATCGTCGTGATCACCCGACCCGAGCAGGTGCCCGACCCGAGCGCCACCGTGCCACCGACACACGTCTGCGCGAGCACGCCCGTCTGCGGATCCGGGACCACCGCCATGCTCCGCGCGATCGTCGGGTTCGGCGCCACGTTCTCGTCGTAGCTCCCTTCGTGGACGACGACCGGATGGGGCGATCGAGGAGGTCGTAGATCGTGACCGTGCGTCGACCCATCGCGCTGATCGTGCGGGAGACCGAACGACCGTCCGAGAGCCGCTCCCACTCACTGCTTGCTTCGCCCGCTTCGGTGGTCGTGGTCCAATGCCGATGTCGGGGTGAGCCGTCCTCCGCCTCCGCGACGATCGACCCGACGGAAGACGCCGTCACCGTGCGGTCGGTGCTACCCGCGGCGGTGCCTTGTGAGGGCAGTCGAAACACCGACTGACTCGGGTACGCGGCCGACCAGCCCAGGTCGGGGTCCGGCGTGAACGAGGTGATCGTCTGCGACCCGTCGGACGCCCACGTCGTCCTTCCGCTCGTCATGCCTTGCTGCAGGCGCTCTTCGGATCGCGTGACCGTTCCGTCGGGCTCGATCACACGGTGCTCGATCACGTCGCCGTGCGTGACCTCGTGCGTGCGCACGCGGCCCTGGCTCGAGGTCAACGTGACGGTTCGTCGGCGTTGGCCATCCTCACGCACGGTTTCGCCGCCGGCGAGGGTCCAGCTCCGACCGGAGCCGGTCGCGAGATCCGACGCGAGATACCCCAAGGCATCGTACTGGAGGTGATGCTCCTGACCGCGTCGATCGCGGTACACCTGAAGCAGGCCTTCGCGCCCCGGGCTGGTGTCGAAGTGAAAGCGCGAGAAGCCACGCGACCCCGAGACGAAGTCCGGATCTCCGACGTAGCTGACGTCGCCCGATACATGGCGCGAGCCGCGAACAGAGCAGTGGGTGGAGCCAGAACACCACTTCGACGGTCTGCGTCGTCACGAAGAACAACGGTTCGGGATCCTCACACCGGAGGGAACTCGAGCGACGCGGGCTTGGCGGTGTACATGCAGGCTCATCGCGCCGCCGCCTTCGCGTTGCTTCCTCAGTCTGGGAAGAAGCGGCGGCACGTTCTTCCTGACACGTTCTTCCCACGGTGGCACTATCAGCTATGTTTCCGGAGCCTGATTGGAGCGTTTGCCTGGGACGGAACAGTTGTCCATCGAAGCTGCACGTGTGAACCCGTCTGCACCGCAACTGAGAATGGAACTCCGCGCGAGACAAACGCGGCTCGTCGCCTCGACCGGTTGCGCTCTGCTAAAGACACCGAGTAGACCTATCGCCACACACTTGCCAGTTCGAATGTCAGGGCGTGGGCCTTCGTCCACCCAATGCGCACGAAGCTGTCCAGGACACGAATGATGGCAGCCTGCAGACGCTCATCGGTCTGTACGAGTGCACGATGCTCGGCGAGTAGATGGGTCGTGATGCGCAGCACGAGATCTACGGCGAGACCTTCCGTCTCGTACCCGTACCGACTACCCGCGGTCACCGCGTCCGCGATCAGCGCGTAGCAGCGCGGCGGATCCGCCGGGAACAAGCGCTCCAGCGTCTGGATTACATAGTGAACGACCGGCGGCACGCCGGAGGACGAGAGAAGTCGGAGTACGGGCTCCGTTTCGTTCAGCAGCGCGAGCAAGTCTGCGCGCGGAGCCGAAGGCTCACCCGAGGCTCCGCCTGAGGCGAAGTAGATCTCAGCCGCGCAGAGCTCCATACGCGCAACCGCGCGCTGTTGGTCGTGCTGTTGCGGGGTAGGTTCCGCCCTCAGCACATCGATCGCAGACGTCGCGGCGGTCATCACAAGTTGGATCGCCCGTGCCCGTCCCGCCGCGAGGCTCGGGTCGGCCGGACTACGAGGGACGCGGAGCCAGTCTCGTGGTGCGCGAAGTGTGTGATCCCGCGGTGCCCCGAGATCACGGGCTAGCCCCGCGACGGCCTCCTCTGCATAGGCGGCGTCACCGTGACTGATGTAGTGAGCTGCGATCAAGAAGTGTAGGGCCTCCGCGACTTTAAGTTCACCGCCGTCTCCGCCGCTAGTACGTGCGATCAGCTGGAGGGCGTGGGGGAGCGCGCGGATGGCATCGAAAGGGATCGCTGGCTGCAGCAGTTCGCACACGAGCACGAGGAGCGTGTCCGAGTCGTTCTCGATGGGCGCGCGTGCTTCGAGCGTCTCCCATATCGGCTGCGGCGCGACCCGCGCGGCTCTGGCGATTCCCGAGAGCGCGCGCTGACGAAGCGCAGGCGACTCGTCTTGGGTCAGCGCAGTGAGTTGCTGGAGCACGACGGCGTGGCAGGCCGCTTGTCCACCGAGTGCTCCTAGCACGTCCACCGCTTGCGCCCGAACGGCTAGATCGCGGGCCGCCATGCATGCGCCTGCGAGTTCCACAATACCGCGTGCAATCTCGGCTGACGGCTTCGCATCTGCGAGCTCCGCGATTGCGGTCACGATCGCTTGCCACGCTGTGTTCTGAATAACAACGTCGGCTTCCGCGAACGACGCTTCGATCCGTGCACGAAGCTCAATCGCGGCGGCGAGTCTGTCGCTCGCATCGGAGAGCGCGAGAGAGGCCGCGAGTAGCTCGTGGTTCGGGCCCGTGTCGATGTTGACTCCGAGCTGACGCAGATGGTCGGTCGCAGATAGCCGCCGAGAGAATACTCGTCCGAACCGAACAGGAGGCCGATTCTCGGGGAGCGGGCCGCGCGCTCGAAGCCGAGTGATGAGGGCATGCGCCTCTGCGGTGACGACATGATCCGCGATTGTGGCGAGGGTCTCGTCGATGCCAGGCGTCGCATCAGGAACGGCGGCGCCCCCGTTCGCGATGACGATCGCCTGCTCGATGACTGCTCGCTGGTCGTGCGTCAGTTGAGCGAAGAACGTCTCGAGCCAAGCGGTCGCCGCGTGACGAAGACCGTGTAGCCGATACGTATCGGGCGATTCGAAGATGTCAGTGAGCGGGCTGAGCAGGCTTGGTG
>CALJLK010000328.1 GCA_937982655.1 uncultured Sandaracinus sp. | reverse complement strand
GTTCCGGACACCTCGGGCGCCTTCGTAGATCGTGCCGCGGCGGTCGGTCACCGCCGCCCGACACACGCTCGACCGAGTCCGGAATGCCGTCTCCGTCGCTGTCGAGGTCGAGGTAGTCGGGGGTTCCGTCGCCGTCGGTGTCGGTGCCGAGCCCGCGACCTTCCCAGTCGTCACCGATGCCGTCGCCGTCCGCGTCGGCGGCAGGCGGTCGATCGACGTCGCCGTCCACGACACTTCCGTCGCGCGTGGGATCTCCACTGCCCCCACCCGGCGAGCACGCGAACGCGCCCAGCGAGAGCACACAAGCCAATGTCATTCGAAGCTTCATCTCGACCTCCGACGATCTGCAGCACGTCGTGGGGCACGCACTGAGCCGCCTCGACGAGAGACGAATCAGGAAACGTGCCGACCCGAAAACTCCGCGCCACGCACGACCGTGGGGCCCGTCGACCCGAGGCCACGCGCGGCTCTCGACGCCCGCTGCGACCCGAACGCCCCAGCACACGCCAGCGAACAGCGTACACGAGCCGCACCGATTCGTCGTCGCGTGCGGCCTTTCTTTCCGAGCGTCCGGTGCCCCGCGCGGGTTCCCCCGAGAACGCAGCGAGCGCCCCCTTCGTCGCGCGAGGGAGTGGTCTCTCGATCGAACGGGCCCTCGGTCGCGCCATCCTTTCACGCCCCGAAACGCCCCACCCCGCTCGACGCGCGCTCTTCGGCGCGCGAGCCGCAGTGAGGTCGTGGCATCCACGTCGCTCGACGCTCCCGCGCGTCCGGCATCACCCTGCGCCGCGACGTTGCCTACCGCCCTCCCCCTCGGCGAGACTGCGCCCCGGTGAGGGAACCTCGCGGGTGGGTTGAATCCACGTCCCGCCCGAGGCGTCCCTCGGCCCGCCGCGCGCGCGGCGCTTTCACGAGAGGATGAGGGATCCCATGAAGAAGCTTCGTTTGCTGGCGGGTCTGTACGCCGCCCTGGCTGCGATGACGGGCTGCGTCGTCGAGGTGAACTTCGAGCCGATCGGCGGCGACGTCTCGGTCGACGGCGCCTGGACGATCAACGGTGGCGCCGCGAGCACCGCGAGCTGCAGCGCGGCCGGCATCCAGACCGTGCGCTTGCAGATCTGCGAGTTCGTCGACGGCGATTGCTACACCGCGTCGAGCCTCGAAGCGGCCTGCTCCGCCGGCGGCTTCACCACCGCGCCCTTCCTGCTCGCCGACACCTACGCCCTCCGCTGGCAGGCCATCGCCACCAACGGAACGATCTCGAACGGCGAGTGGCAGACCGTCACGGCGCCTGCGGGCAGCACGATCGAGACGAACGTGGACTTCACGACCGACGGGGACACCCTCGACGGCACCTGGACCATCGGCGGTCAGCCCGCGAACGCCACGAGCTGCGCCGCGGCCGGCATCATGAACGTTCGCCTCGCGTTCCACACGAACGACCAGGGCACCGCGCTCTTCCGCGACTTCACCTTCCCCTGCAGCGCGGGCAGCTTCGACAGCCGCAGCGGCATGGGCCCCACGCTCCCCGACGGCATGTACTACAGCCAGTGGCAGGCCCTCGACGCGGCCGGCGCCGTGATCGCGACGAGCGAGCTCCCGCTCCTCGAGCTCGACACCTCCGCCGTCACCCACGCCACCCTCGCCCCGGTCGACTTCCCCGCCGGCGAGCCGATGCTGGTGATCAACATCCGCTACGAGATCCCCGGCACCGCCACGGACGGCACCTGCGCGGAAGCGGGCGTGAGCAACAACCGCTACATCTTCGATCTCTTCACGGCGGGCGGCGCGGCGGTCAGCCTGGATCCGGACATCACGACCTGCGTGAACCAGGTCGAGCTCCCGGGTCTCGCGAACGGCACCTACAACCTCGAGATCGCCGCCGAGAGCGCGGACGGCTCGATCAAGTGGGGCACCGGCGCGATGGCTGCGTCGTCGTGTGGCGGCATCACCTACGACGGCGGCCTCACGATGTTCGATTGTTTCGTCGACATCACGCCCTGAAGCGCGACCCGAAAACCTCGTAGAAGCGGCGCCCCAGTGGCGCCGTTTCTCGTTGGTGCGCACGCACGCTGCGGTGGAGCGGACGCTCGCCACGACCTCGAGCTCTGAGAGACGCCTCCACGAGCCCGATGGACGCGCCGCGGCTTCTGCCCTAAGCGCTCGGGCATGAGCGGGGAGCTGCGCGTCGTGCTTCAGCAGGGACGCAACGTGGTCGCGACGTGGGAGAACTTGGTGCTCGCGGTCTGGGGGGAGTCGCCCTCTGCGGGGCCGATGACCGCCATCCACCAGTCGCACCTCGAGCTCCTGAAGACGCACGAGCGCGTGGGGCACCTCGTGCTGATCCACGGGATGCCGAAGATCCCCACGCCCGAGGCACGTGATCTCGCGGGTCGGTACAACGAGCGCTCGCGCATGAGCTCGATCGCGGTCGTGCTCGACGGCGAAGGGTTCTGGGCGAGCGCGGCCCGTGGGTTCCTGACCACCGTGCTCTTCCTCCAACGCAGCAAGGCGCCGACCCAGCTCTTCCGCACGCTCGACGAAGCGCTGCACTGGCAGAGCGACACCCTCGGCGCCCTCGCGCCCGATCGTCAGGGGGCCAAGCGCGTGATCGGCGAGCTGCGTGAGCTCTCGGCCCGCGCGCCGAGCCCCGACTGAGGCGTCCGAGGGTCGACCTCTCCGCCGTGAGCGGGCTTCTCGATTTCGGAGGGCTCGACCCGTTCAAGCGAGCCACCGCCTCGATCTCCGAGGGGTCGAGCGTTCCAAGACCAGAACCCTCCGCGATCTCCGAGGGGTCGACCCTTCCAACACGAGACCCTCGTCGATCTCGGAGGGGTACCCCCTTCCGAAACGAGAAACCTCCTCGATTTCAGAGGGGTCCCCCCTTCGAGAACGCCAACCTCGAGCGAAGGAGCAGCTCGAGCGTGCGAGATCCCGCGCAGCTCGGGACCTCGAGAGCCGAGCGGCTCGTTTGCTGTGCTGACGTGAGCGCTTGACGTCGGCCCACTACGTCTCCAGGAAGTGCCCAACAAAATCTGGGCACTACTTAGACAGGCGCATCCAAGCCTCCGGCGCGCCGGCCCAGCAGGAGGATTCTTCCATGATCACGCGCATTTCGATTTCGCTCGCCCTGGCCCTCGGCCTCTTCGCTTGCGGCGGTGAGAGCGCCGAGCCGGAGGCCGAAGCCTCGACGGGCGGCGAGATGGACGAGCCGATGGCAGAAGAGGCCGCGGCGAGCGACATCGTCGACACCGCCGTGGCGGCGGGCAGCTTCTCGACCCTCGCGGCCGCGCTCCAGGCGGCCGGTTTGGTCGACACCCTCAAGGGCGAGGGGCCCTTCACGGTGTTCGCGCCCACCGACGAAGCCTTCGCCGCGCTCCCCGAAGGCACGGTCGAGAACCTGCTCCGCCCCGAGAACCGCGACCAGCTCGTGGCCGTGCTGACCTACCACGTGGTCAGCGGCGACGTGCGCGCGGCCGACGTCGCGGGCCTCACCGAGGCGACCACCGTCCAGGGCGGCGCGCTCGCGATCGACACCTCGAACGGCGTCCGCATCAACGACGCCACCGTCACGCAGGCCGACGTCGTCTGCTCGAACGGGGTCATCCACGTGATCGACAAGGTGCTCCTCCCGCCGCAGTGAGCGGTCGGTCTTCGACGCGACGAGCGGCTTCGACGAGATCCCGTCGAGGCCGCTTCTTCGTGCAGGAGCGCGAAACCTACGGGTAGCCAATCTCGAGTCGGTCTTCTTCGAGCTCATCGACCGTACGCTCCGCGCAGAGCGCGTGGAGCAGCGCGGCGTCCAGCGGGGCGCCGCTGAGCACTCGCTCGATCGGCTCGAGCGGGAGATCGACCTCGAAGTAGTCGGCCGCGAACGCTCGGTAAGTCTCCGGATCTCCGGACAAGAACCCCTGCGCGTCAGTCATCGCGTCGGCGTCACCGCGAACGGTCCAGCCCTGACCTGGCACGAAGAACCCGCCGAACGTCACGTCGTCCATCGAGAACGCCGCTTCGTGGAGCTGTGCCTTCAGGATCTCCGGACAATCGCGATAGACCTCCGAGGGAGCGGCACGCGGTAGCTCGTGAAAGAAAGCTTTGACGAACACGTGAATCCCCGATTCCGGGGTGCCCACGAAGACGAGGAACCACTCGTCCCCGGACCCATTTCGCATCGAGGCCATCCGCTCGGTGTGGCTTCCGGCGGCACGGTCGCTCCAGGCAGCATTGAACGAGAAGTAGCGGTCCTCCCACGCTTCGCTCCGGATCGCGTCGAGCATCGCGAGGCCACGGCAGATGCGTTCTAGGTCGGCGGCGTCGGGGAGCGTGAGCATCGACGCGCACGCTATCCCGAACGGACGCCAAGGAGCGACGCCCCGATCGTGGGGTCGGGTCGCTGTGGGATCGGGTCGACGTCACCCCCACGTGCCATCCTGGGGAGCCCATGACTTCGGCCCTGGCTTTCGCGAACCGCGCGACGCGCGCTTGGTTCGAGGCGTCGTTCGAGGCGCCCACCGTCGCGCAGACGAAGGGGTGGCCGGCGATCGCGTCGGGGGCGTCGACGCTGCTGCTCGCGCCGACGGGGTCGGGCAAGACGCTCTCGGCCTTCCTGGTCGCGATCGATCGGCTCTGCTTCGGGACGCGGTCCACGGTCAGCACACCGACCCAGACGCGGGAGCTGCCGAGCACGACCTCGCGCACGAAGTCGAGCAAGCGGACCTCCGCCGCTCCGTCGGGCTCGCCGACGATGGGGACGACCACGGTCCTCTCGAACACGACCTCGACGGCGACGCCCTCGACGACGCCGATCTCGACGAAACCCGGCGTGCGGGTGCTCTACGTCACCCCGCTCAAAGCGCTCGGCGTCGACGTCGAACGCAACCTGCGCGCGCCGCTCGCGGGGATTCGCGCGACCGCGCAGCGGCTCGGAATCCCGTGTCGCGAGGTCAGCGTCGGCGTGCGGAGCGGCGACACCACGGCGGCGGAGCGCGAGCGGCTGCGACGCGAGCCGCCCGAGATCCTGATCACGACGCCCGAGTCGCTGTACCTGATGCTGACCTCGCGCGCGGCGGAGGGGCTGCGCTCCGTCGAGACGTTGATCGTCGACGAGATCCACAACCTCGTGCCGAGCAAACGTGGCGTGCACCTCGCGCTCTCGCTGGAGCGGCTGGAAGCGATTCGCGAGGGGGGCACTCCGCTGCAGCGCATCGGGCTCTCGGCCACGCAGCGGCCCCTCGACGAGGTCGCGCGCTTCCTCGGTGGGCTTCGACGCGAGGGGGATCAGCTCGTGCCGCGCGAGGTGACGATCGTCGACGCGAAGTCGCCGAAGGCGTTCGAGGTCACGGTCGAAGTCCCGGTGGAGGACTTGGCGCGCCTGGAGCTGGAGGTCCCGAGCGATCGCGGTGTTGGAGACGGAGACCCCGTCGATGACGGAGACCCCGTCGGTGACGGAGACCGCGTCGGTGACCCCGTCGGTGATGGTGACCCGCACGACGAGCTCGGGTCGCTCGACGAGGTGCTCGGCGAGCTCGACGCGTTCGACGCTTCGCTCGGTTCGCTCGACTACTCGGGGAACGCGAGCGGACGCGGCGCGGGTCCGGTCAGCGTCTGGCCCGCGATCCACCCGCGGCTCGTCGCGCTGATCCGCGCGCACCGCTCGACCATGATCTTCGTGAACAGTCGGCGGCTCGCGGAGCGGCTCGCCGAAGCGCTCAACGAGCTCGCCGGCGATCCGGGCCTCTGCCGCGCGCACCACGGCTCGATGGCCAAGGAGCTGCGCGCGGAGGTCGAAGATCGACTCAAGCGCGGGCAGCTCCCCGCGATCGTCGCGACCAGCTCCCTCGAGCTCGGCATCGACGTGGGCGCGGTCGATCTCGTGATCCAGATCGAGGCCCCGCCGAGCGTAGCCTCCGGCATCCAGCGCATCGGGCGCGCGGGACACCAGGTCGGCGCGACGAGCCGCGGCCGCATCTTCCCGAAGTACCGCGGCGACCTGCTCGCGTGCGCGGCCGTCGTGCAGCACCTGCACGAAGGCAAGGTCGAGGCGACCTACTACCCACGCAACCCGCTCGACGTGCTCGCACAGCAGCTCGTCGCGTTCGTGGTGGAGCGCGGACAGATCACCGTCGACGAAGCGTACGCGCTCGTGCGTGGCGCGGCGCCCTTCGCGGAGCTCCCGCGGCGCAGCTTCGAAGGCGTGCTCGACATGCTCAGCGGTCGCTACCCGAGCGAGCGCTTCGGCGAGCTGCGCGCGCGGCTCACCTACGACCGCCTCGAAGGTGTGCTCCGACCGCGCAAGGGCGCGCGCCTGCTCGCGATCGCGAACGCGGGCACGATCCCGGATCGTGGGCTCTACGGGGTCTTCCTCGCGGACGGTCGCTCGGGCGGCAAGAGCGCGGATCCCTCGTCCGACACGAGCGATTCGAAGCGTCAGCCGCGTTCGATCCGCGTGGGCGAGCTCGACGAGGAGATGGTCTTCGAGTCGCGCGAGGGCGAGATCTTCCTGCTCGGCGCAAGCTCGTGGCGCATCGAAGAGATCACCCACGACCGCGTGCTCGTGAGCCCCGCGCCGGGCGAGCCGGGCAAGATGCCGTTCTGGCGCGGCGATCAGCCGGGGCGACCCGTCGATTTCGGGCGCGCGATCGGCGAGCTCGCGCGGGTGCTCCTGAAGCTCGACGACGACGAAGCGACGGCGCGCCTCGTCGAGCACCACGGCCTCGACGTGCGCGCGGCGGAGAACCTCGTGCGCTACCTGCGCGACCAGGAGCGCGAGTCCGCGGTGCCGACCGACAAACGCATCGTGATCGAACGTTTCGTCGACGAGCTCGGCGATCCGGTGGTCGCCGTGCTCACACCCTTCGGCAAGACGGTGCACGCGCCCTGGGCGACCGCGGTGCAGGCGATGCTGAGCCAGCGGCGCGGCATCGAGGCGGACGTGCTGCACGGCGACGACGGCATCGTCTTCCGCTTCGTCGACACCGACGAGCCGCCCGAGGACGCGTTCTTCTTGCCCGATCCCGACGAGGTCGAGCGCCTCGTCACCGAAAGGCTCTCGTCGACCTCGCTCTTCGCGTCGCACTTCCGAGAGAACGCCGCGCGCGCGTTGCTCCTGCCGCGGCGCCGTCCGGGGCAGCGCACGCCGCTCTGGGCGCAGCGCCGCAAGAGCGCGCAGCTCCTGCAGGTCGCGACGGAGTCGAACGACTTCCCGATCGTGCTCGAGACCTACCGCGAGGTGCTGCGCGACGTCTTCGATCTCGGCGCGCTGCAGACGCTGCTGCGCGACGTTCGCGATCGACGCGTGCGCGTGAGCGCGGTGCAGACGAAGGCGCCCTCGCCCTTCGCGGCCTCGCTGCTCTTCCACTACGTCGCGAGCTTCATGTACGAGGGCGACGCCCCGCTGGCGGAGCGCCGCGCGCACGCGCTCACCCTCGATCACGCCCAGCTCCGCGCGCTGCTCGGCGAGCCGGAGCTCCGCGAGCTGCTCGACGCGGACGCGGTGCGCGAGGTCGAGCGCCAGCTCCTGCGTCTCGACCGCGCGCTCGACGGCGCGGACGACGTGCACGATCTCCTGCTCGCGCTCGGCGATCTCTCGCGCGCCGAGCTGCACGCATATCCCTCGAAGGGCGCGATCGATCCGTGGATCGACGCGTTGCTCGCGGCGCGACGGATCGTGGAGCTGCGCATCGGCGGAGAGCCACGGCTCGCCGCGACGGAAGACGTCGCGCGCTACCGCGACGCGCTCGGTGTGGTGCCTCCGCGTGGGGTGCCCGAGGCGCTGCTCGCGCCGGTCGACGACCCGCTCGGGCAGCTCGTCGGTCGCTACGCACGCACCCACGGTCCCTTCACGGCGGAGGAGTGCGCGGCGCGGCTCGGGCTCGGGATCGCCCCGGTGCGAGAGACCCTCGCGCGGCTCGCGAGCGCGGGGAGGCTCGCGGTCGGCGAGCTGCTGCCGACCGAGCTCATGCGCGAGCGAGGTCGTCGCGGCGGTCACGAGCACTGCGACGTCGAGGTCCTCCGCCGCATCAAGCGGCGCTCCCTCGCGAAGCTCCGCGCGGAGGTCGAGCCGGTCGAGCCCGCGGTCTATCAGCGTTTCGTGCTGCAATGGCAGGGCGTGGGCGCGGATCGGCGAGGGCTCGACGCGTTGGTCGGCGTGATCGAGCAACTCCAAGGCGCCCCGATCGCGGCGAGCGATCTGGAGGCGCGAGTGCTGCCTTCACGGCTCTCCCGCTTCGATCCCCGCGACCTCGACGAGCTCTGCGCGACCGGTGAGGTGATCTGGCGCGGCATCCAGCCGCTCGGCGACAAAGACGGACGTGTCGCGCTCTACCTCGCGGATCATTACGCGCTCCTCGCGCCGCCGAATCCCGAATCCCGCGAACCACGCGACCCAGATCTCTCGAACAAACTTCGCGAGCTCCTCCACGCGCGCGGCGCGGTGTTCTTTCGGGATCTCGTGCGCGACGCGGGGCGTATGCCGAGCGAGGTGCACGACGCGCTCTGGGATCTCGTCTGGGCGGGCGAGGTCACCAACGACACCCTCGCGCCGCTGCGCTCGCTCCGCGCCCCCGCGCGGCGTTCCTCCCGGCGCACTCGCCTCGGCGCACGCAGCGCGACGACTCCGGCAGGCAGCGAGGGGCGCTGGTCGCTCTTGCCGACGGTGGAGACGAGCGCGACCGAGCGGCTCGAAGCGCTCGCCACGCAGCTCCTCGAACGTCACGGCGTGCTCGTGCGCGAGGCGGTGCACGCGGAGCTTCAGGCGCTCGGGCTGCCGGGTGGCTTCTCGGCCGTGTATCCCGTGCTTCAAGCGATGGAAGAAGCCGGCAAGGTGCGGCGCGGCTACTTCGTGGCCGGCCTCGGGGCGGCGCAGTTCGCCTTGCCCGGGGCGGACGATCGTTTGCGGGATCGCCGCGACGACGCAGACGCGATCGCGGTGGTGCTCGCGGCCGACGATCCCGCGAACGTCTACGGCAACGCGCTGGCGTGGCCGAGCGCGACCGAGGGCGCCGAGAGCGGCAAACGCCAGGCGGGCGCGCGCGTGGTGCTGCACCGAGGCGCGCTGGTCGGGTTCCTCGGGCGCGGCGGCAAATCGCTCACGACCTTCCTGCCGGAGTCGGAGCCCGAGCGGACCCACGCGATCGGCGCGCTCGTCGACGCGATCGGTCGCGGCGAAGGGCGCGC
>CALJLK010000327.1 GCA_937982655.1 uncultured Sandaracinus sp. | reverse complement strand
CCGCGACCGGCTCGCCTTCGCTGACCTCCGCGCGCCCCTGCGCTTCCACGCCGCGACGCACGCGATCGGCGAGCTCCCCGGTCGGCGCCCGCAGCGTTCCGTCGCGCGCGGTGACTTCGGCGAGCGCGCTCGGTGCGAGCACGAGTGGGGGCAGCTCGCGGGGCACCACCGCGCGCGGGATCACGAGGAGGAGCGCCGCGCATGCCCCCGCGCCGACCGTGAGCACGAGGCGTGTCCCGGACGCGGTCGCGCGCGTGCGAGACGTCGACGGCGACGTGGTCCGCGACGTCGTCTGCGACGCGTTGTCCGGATCGCTCGCCTTGACGGGTCGGTCGCTCAAGCGCTACTCCTCGGCCCCGCGCTGGCGGAGCAGCTCAACCCTCGAAACGAAGCGCGAGCTCGGTGTGATTCGGATCGAATCCGACCGAATCGAATCCGAGCGAACGCGCGAGAACCGTCGGGCTGCTGCACCGACGAACTGGAGGCCGACGTGAGCGGACGTCGAGTCCACGAACGATACGACTGCCACCTGCCCGTCAGCCTCTTCCTCGGCGAGGAAGAGCTCACGGCGCACGTCGCGAACATCAGCCTCGGCGGGATGTTCGTGATCACCGAGCGATCCGTGGAGTACGGCACCGCGGTGAAGGTACGCTTCCGTCTGCCGGCCCTCAAGGAAGAGGCCACGGTGGAGACCACGGTGCGTTGGGCGAAGCCGAACGGCATCGGCCTGCAGTTCGGCAGCCTGCGCGCGATCGAGGTCTGGGCGCTCAATCAGTACTTCAAGGGCCTTACGGTCACGCCGGAGCACTGAGCCGGCGCTTCGGGTGCGAAGGGCCAGGCGAAGTGACGGTCGCGAAGCGCGCGCGTGCCTCCCGATCCGGCCAGTCTGGACCGGGGGGCGTCGAGCAGGTAAACCAAAGGTCCGGCGTCGCGCTCCGCGGCACCGTGCCTCGAACATCCGTGCCTCGAACAACCGTGCCTCGAACAACCGTGGCTCGAAGAGCGAAGATCGAAGAGATGCGCCGATTCGCACGCGACGACCGCTTTTCGCGGACTTGGAGCTCGGCCGCGTGTCGCGCGAGCGCGTGCGCCGCGCGGTCGTCCTCCCGCGCACGAGGCTTCCGGTGAAGGTCGATCTCCGCAAGAGCCTCTTCATCCTGCCGAACCTGTTCACGCTCTCCAGCGTGCTCTGCGGCTACTACGCGATCCTCACCGCGACCAAGCCCGAGGTCAGCGCGGACGACTTCTACCGCGCGTCGCTCCTCGTGATCTTCGCGATGTTCTTCGACACGATCGACGGACGTGTCGCGCGCCTGACCAAGACGCAGAGCGCGATCGGCGTGCAGCTCGACTCGCTCGCGGACGTCGTGAGCTTCGGCGTGACCCCCGCGGTGCTCGTGTACCGCTGGGCGCTCGAGTCGTTCGGCACGCTCGGCATCGCGGCCTGCTTCGCGTACCTCGCGTGCGGCACCATCCGCCTCGCGCGCTTCAACGTGATCAGCACGAGCGAGAGCGGCGCGCCGAAGAAACCCGGCAAGTACATCCTCGGGCTGCCCATTCCGGCCGCGGCGGGCATCTTGATCTCGCTCGTCGTCGCGAACACCGCGGCGCGCGAGACCCGCATGAGCGACGTGCTCGGCCACCCGAGCATCGTGCTCGGCGTGGTGATCGCGCTCTCGTTCTTCATGGTCAGCACGATCCGCTTCCGCTCGTTCAAGGACCTGAAGCTCAACGTGCGCACCGGGGTGTTCGTGCTCTTCGCGATCGGCTCGACGGTCTTCGTCGCCTGGCGCTTCCACATCTCGTTCGCGCTGGTGTGGTTGCTCGCGACCTACATCGCGATCGGGCTCGCGGAGCTGCTGATCGGCATGACGCCGAGCGCGCGCCGTCGCCGCCGCGAAGAGCGCGAAGAAGAAGCGTAGCTCGATCGCGGCCCTCGGCCTTCGCGCTCAGGCGAGCCGGTGTGGCGATCGCGTATCCTGATCGCGCGTGACCGGCGTCGTCGTCCTCGCTCCCCTGGGTCCAAACCCCGCCGCGCTCGTCGAGCTGGTGTGGTGGTTGCGGCGCGTGCGTGGGCTGTCGACCGACGCGGTGCACGTCGTGGTCGACGCGGAGGCGCGCGCATACCTGCGTTCGGAGGTGCTCGCACCCGACACCGCGTTCGACGCGCTGCGTACGGAGCTCGGCGGCCACGTGCCTGCGCTCGTGCACGAGCACCTCGTCACCGACGCGACGGGTGAGCTGCTCTACGACGACGCATCTCCCGAGGCGGCCGAACGCTACCGCGACGCGGTGTGGAACGCGGCGCTGCAGGCCACGCAGGAAGCGGGCGAACGCCCCGTGTTCTTCGGGCTCTGCGGCGGCCGGCGGCGCACGCTCACCGCGATGGCGACCACCGCGTACCAATGGCTCGCGCGCGTGGGCGACCTCTGCGTGGACGTGCGCGTCACCGATCGACGCGCGGAAGGTGGGAGTGGCTTCTTCTTCCCCGAGCAGCCGTGGCAGCTCCTCGTGAGCCGACGCGGCGAGACCTTCCTCGCGCGCGAGGTCGGCATCCGGGTCGTCGAGGTCGCGCTGCCGCGCCTGCGTGGGCTCGTGCCGCCGCGACACCTCACGAGCTACGCGAGCGCGCTCGCCGCCGGACAGAGCGCGCTGGACGAGGCGGCGCTTCCGCAGCTCGTGGTCGATCTGGCGATGGGCAGCGCGCGCGTCGACGCGACGAAGCTCCCGCTCTCCGCCTCCGAGCTCGTGTGGCTCGGCGCGCTCGCGTGTGCGCGGATCGAGGGGCTCGAGTGGCTCTCGGTCCGAGGGTCCGCGGTCTTTCGGCGCGTGCTGGATTCGTGTGGAGGCATCGACGACGAGATCCGCCACGCGACCCTGCGCGCGCTCCGCGCCGGCGCGACGATCGACGATCACACGGAGCCGCTCGCGAAGCTGCGCGCCGATCTGACCCGGAAGCTGCGTCGATGGACTGGGACGCACGGCCATGCGCGGTGGCTGGTGCCGGAGGGGAAGCGGCATCGCACCGGGCCGCACCGCGGCGCGTGGATGCGTCTGCCGCTCCCGCCCGAGCGCATCACCGTGCTCGGGCTCGACTGACGCTCACCCCGGGCGTCCGACGTGTGCGGGGAGATCGCGCTCGCAGGGTGCCCGACGCGCACCCGCGAGCCACGCCGCTCACCACCCTGCGGTCGCCGCCGCTGTTGCTCACGTTCGAACGCGGGCGAGGCGCGCGGCGTACGCGAGCAGATCGGCGCTCCGCTCCACGTCGCACGCCCACTCGGACGGCAGCCCGGCGAGGCCCACCCGCGCGCCGACCAACGCGCCTGCGATCGACGCGAGGCTGTCGCTGTCGCCCGGTGTGTTCGCTCCTTCGAGGAGCGCGGCGCGTGGATCGTCCGGATGCCGAACGAGCGCGTAGAGCGCGCCCGCGATCGCTTCGTGCGCCGCCCACCCGCGCAGTCGATCGAGCGTGACGGACGGCGGCGTCCCGTCGCGCGCTTCGTCGTGCGCGCGCTTCATCATCACCGCGGTCGGCTCCGACCAGCGCGCGGCCGCGTCGATCATCGCGCGCGCGGTCTCGTCCACGTCGCGACCACGAAGCCCGAGGCCGACGCCCCACACGACCGCGGCGCACGCGGCGAGCGCGATCGGATCGCGGTGCGTGAGCTTCGAGTGCTCGACCGCCCATCGCTCGGCCTCGGACAGGTCGCCGAAGACGAGGCCGAAGGGCCACGCGCGCATCACCGAGCCGCAGCCGCCCGCGGTCGGCCCGCCGGCCTCGCGCCAAGGCACACCACGCTCGAGGGCGCGGCAGCCAGCCAGACACGCGTTGCCGGGCGCGCGATGCCCGCCGCGCGGCGAATGGCTCCAGGCGACGAAGCGGCGCGCGAGATCGACCATCGTGCGATCGAGATCCGCGTGGCGATCGGAGCCTCGCTCGAGCTCTTCGAGGAGCGCCTCGATCACCAGCTCCGACATCTGCGTGTCGTCCGTGAAGGGCGCGACGCGTCGGCCGCCTTCGTCGAGGAAGAGCTCGAAGCCGCGCACGCCTTCGGGACCGAAACGCGCGTGGATCGCCTCCATCGAGAGGAACTCGGTGGGATGACCCAGCGCGTCGCCGATCGCGGCCGCGAGCACCGCGCCGGCCACACGGTCGTGGTGCGAGCCGGGGACGGGCGTGACGATCGCCGGAATCGACGTCGCGTCGTGCGAGCCCGCGTCGTGCGCAGCGTCCTCGGAGCTCGCCACGTCGCGGGCACTGTGGCGGGAGCTCGCGTCGCGCACGCTTGCCCCATCGCCCACGAGCAGCTCTGGCGCGAACGCGCGCACGTACGCGCGTTGCGCTTCGGTCTCGGGGCAGCTCTTCGCGTGGCGTCGTCGCAGCCGCGCGAAGGTCTCGTCGGCGGAGAGCCCGAGCGCGCGCAGCACGCAGCCGCCGATCGTGCCCGCGCGACCGAGCCCGCCGCGGCAGTGGATGACGACATTTGTACCGGCCTCCGCGCGACGGACGACCTCGCTCACCACCGCGCGCACCGCGGCGCCGTCGGGCGGCAGGCCACCGTCGGGGATCGGGAGCCGGAGCACCTGCATGCGCTCGCTCGCGCGTAAGATCAAATCCGGGATTCCCAGGAGCGTCAGCTCGGGATCTTCGAGCAGACACACGAGCAGGCCGACCTGCTGCGCGACGAGCGCGTCGAGGTCCAGCGCGAGATCGCGCTCCCATCGCGCGCGGACGAAGAGTCCGTCGCTGCGTTTTCCGGGCGCGAAGGTGATGCCGACGCGGCCGCGCAGCGCGCGAACGCCCGGCTGCGCGTCGTCGGGCTCCGCGTGGAGCCAGGTGACGTAGAGGGGATCGGTGAGGGAGGTCTTGGTGTCCATGCGAGCCTCCGTGCGCACGAGTGACGCGGGCTTCAGCGGATGGTTGGATGACGACGTCGGTAATCTTACGCGGGTCGGTTCGTCGGGTGCCGCGCGCGCCACGGCGGCGCTCACGGGTTCGACATCTTGCTCGAGTGCGGCGCGGGTTCAGCGCGCCTTGAATCGGTGCGGGTCTTCGTGATCGAACGCGCGCGGCGAACGACCGTCCGAGGGTGAATCGATTGGCGTGAATCGGTTGGCGCATCTGAGCGCTGCGCGCATGGAGACGTCTTTCGGATTCGAGCTCGTGACGTTCTCGCTAGGGTCCGATAGAGTTCTTCGTATGAATCGCTTGGGCTTGGTGTCGCTTCTCGCGATCGGCGTGCTCGTCGCTTGCGGAAGCTCCGACGACGTCACCTTCGACGTGTGGGCCGACGGCCGTGCCTTGGAGTCGGAAGATCGCGTGCGGGTCTCGGGGACGTGGACCGACGTCGACGGAGTCTCGGAGATCACGCTCCGTCGCGTCGACCCGGGGATACGCGGCACCGCCGACACCGACGGGAGCGTCACGCTCGTCCTCGCGGTCGACTCCGCCGCGTTGGTGCCAGGCGCCACGATCGCGGTGCGCGGCACGACGACGTACGAGAACGCCTACGATTGGGCATTGGGCCGGCCCGAGATCGTCGGATGGACCTCGATCGGCGAGTCCTCGGTTCGGTCTGCGCTGCTCTACGCGGAGTGTTACTGCATGGCGGGCCCGAGCGAGCGAGCTCAGGAGCACGACCTCGTGCTTCACGTCGACGCCGTGGGCTCGCGTCTGCAGGCCCGCATCGAGGGGCGTGTCCTGGGCGGTGCGCCTGGGGTGAGCATCCGACCGACGACACCGATCGACGTCGTGGGCGACTTCGATCTCCCACGCGACTGAGGGATCGGATGGGGCTCTCGGGCCCGTGCGATCACCGGTCTCGTGGACCTCGCTCGCGGACGCGACGGAACACGAACACCCCGCGACCGAGGGTCACGGGGTGAGACGTGAGGCGCACGCGTCGTGGAGCGCGTGCGGGTGGAGAGCTCAGAGCTCAGCCGAACTGCTTGACGCGCTTGCGGCGACGACGAGCGGCCTCGGCTTCCTTCTTCCGGCGGCGAACGGACGGCTTCATGTAGTGCCGGCGCCGCTTGAGCTCACGGAGGATGCCCTCGGCGGCCATCTTCCGCTTGAGATGCTTGATGGCACGCTCGAGGCCCTTTTCTCCGACGGAGACCTCGACCTGCTTGCACTGAACCGCTTCGCCAATGGACATGGGGGGCGCGTAGTGACACGGCCCCACGCGGGGTGCAAGCGGATCCGGCGCGATACGGGACTTCGTCACCTTCGGGAGCGGAGATTCGGGAAGGACCCGCGGTTCGAGGACCGGGGATTCGAGCCTGCCCGGCGTTCGTGCTCTACAGTCCGCTCGCCCATGAGCACCTGGCTCTTCGGATACGGATCGCTCGTCTGGCGACCGGACTTTCCCTTCCGAAACGCGCGTGACGGCTACGTCGTCGGTTGGACGCGTCGGTTCTGGCAGGGCTCCCACGATCACCGCGGGGTGCCGGGCGCGCCGGGACGGGTGGTGACCCTGGTGCGCGAGCCCGAGGCGATCTGTTGGGGCCGTGCATACGAGATCGACGCGCCCGTGTGGGAGCAGGTCGCGCGCGGGCTCGATCACCGCGAGAAGGACGGCTACGTGCGACACCGCGAGCGGGTGCGCTTCGAGGGCGGCGACGAAGTCGAGGCGCTGGTCTACGTCGCCACGCCAGACAATCCGTCCTTCCTCGGCGACGCGCCCTTCGAGGCCCTCGTCGCGCAGATCCGGAGCGCCGTCGGCCCGAGCGGCACCAACGTCGACTACGTGCTCGAGCTCTCGCGGGCGCTGCGCGCGATGGGCGCCGCCGATCCCCACGTCGACGCGATCGCGGAGGCCCTCTCGTGATGCCGCGCGAACGAACCTGGCTCGGTGCGTGGCGTGAGGCGGTGCTCTCGTTCGTCGTGCTCGCCTCGTCGACGAGCTGCGGCGATCCCGACGTACCGACCGCGACCGTGACCACGCGCCCGGCCGGCCTGACCGAAGAGCAATGGGGCGAGCACCTCTTCGTCAGCCACGGCTGCCTCGCGTGTCACCGCCTCGACGCCGAGCGCCTCGTGGGTCCAGGCCTCGGCGCGCTGACGGGGACGCGCGAGCTCCTGACCGGTGGCGCGGTCACGGTCGACGAGGCCTACATCCGCCGCGCGCTGGTCGAACCGAACGTCGAGATCGTGCGGGGCTACTCGCCGTCGATGCCCTCGTACGACTACCTCTCGGAGTCGGACCTGTCGGCGCTCGAGCTCTATCTGCGGGCCCTGCAGCCGCCGCGCTGAACGATCTGCGCGGAGATCCTGCGGCGCGACGTGGCCGATCAATGGAAGGTCGTGCCGAGGCGGATGCCGAGGGATCGGGCGCGCTCTCCGTTTCGCCACGCGACCTCGGCGGTCCAACCGATGAAGGCGTTCCAGACCGTGACGCCCGACTCGAACCGAAACGACGCGGCGGTCGGCCCACGACGCGACTCGCAGTAGGTGTGCTCGTCGATCTCGGGATCGGGCTCGGGATGCGGACCGCACTCCCAGGATCCGAAGGTGCCCGGGGACCAGAAGAGCTCGCTCTGCCACGCGATCGGCTTGCGGCCCACACGCACCGCGGCGCCGAAGAGCACGTGGTGGCGGTGGAAGTGCGTGACGTCGGAGTCGATCCGCGCGGTGGTGCCGAACTCGTATTGGTCGGTGCGGCCGGGGTGCGCGCGGAGCCACGAGTAGCCGACGAGCGGCGCCACGCGGAGCATCGAGCCGCGCTTGCCCGTGATCCACACCGGCACCGTGAGCTGCACGCGGGAGCCGACGCCACCGTCGCCGTTCGGCGCGCTGGTGGACACGACGCCCCAGGAGAGCTGCGGGAGCCAGAGGGAACGGCCGCGCGTCATCGGGGGGCGGGCGCGCTTCGGCTCGCGGGCGGGGGCGACGTCGGCGGCGCGGAGCAACGCGGGGGGCGCGCTCGCGGCGGGCGGAGGCGAGGGAACGGGAACGGTCGGAGATGTCGCGGTCGATGTCGACGTCGTGTCCGGGCGCGCGGCGTCCGGGGGCGTCGCGTTCGGGGGTGGGGGGATCGGCGG
>CALJLK010000326.1 GCA_937982655.1 uncultured Sandaracinus sp. | reverse complement strand
TCCGTGACGGAGACGGAGTCCGTGACGGAGACGGAGTCCGTGACGGAGACGGAGTGACGGAGACGGAGTCCGTGACGGAGACCGCGTATCAGCTCACGCGCCGCCGGCCGGGCCGTGGTCGTGCGGGAGGCTCGTGCGCGGCGAGCGGAGGTACACGAAGGGCGTCTGCGCGAGGAGGTTCGCGACGCGGCCCGTGTAGACGTCCGCGTTCTTCTCGATCTGGCGCGCGAGATGGCTCTTGTCGTTGCCCGCGCGCAGCAGGAGGCCCCAACGCGGGTGTGCGAGCTCGCTCGCTTCCTTCGCGAGCGGTCCGATCCGGGTGTCGAGCTCCACGAGCTGCTCGCGGAGCGCGTGCATCTGGGTGCGCAGCGCCTTCGGATCGTCCTCGACCTGCGGGCCGTAGCCCTTCTCCTTGCGCTGCAGCGCGAGGCGGAGCTGCGAGAAGCGGTGCTCGAGGCGCTCCTTGTCTTCCATCAAGAGCGTGAGCTCCGCCTGCTTCGGCTTGAAGCTCTCGAGCGCGACGAGCTCCTGCTCGAGCTCGCGGACCACGAGCGCGGTGCGCCAGCGGTGCATCTTCTTGGAGACGTTGACGTCGCTGAAGATGTGATCGCCGACGTAGAGGATGTCGTCGCCCGGCACCCCGAGCGCCTTCTCGACCAGACGCGCGTGACCACCGAGGTACGCCGCGCCTTCCTTCAGCGCGCCGACGACGGGCTTGAGCGTGCCTTCCTTCTCGTCGACGACCTCGAAGACCGGCTGCTCGCCCTCGAAGAACGCCGGCTTGCGCGCGCCGACCAGCACGAGGTCGAAGAGGTCGCGCCAGGTCTGCCCCGCCGGCATGAAGCGGTCGAAGCTGTAGGCCATCATCGCCTGCGTGTAGAACCACTCGCTGTTGGTCACGAGCGCGACCTTCTTGCCGGCGTGGCGGAGGTCCATGAGCGCGAGCGGCAGCTCTTCGTCGAGCTCCACGAAGCGCTCGGGGGCGGCCATGATCTCTTCTTTGAGCTCGCCCGTCATGTGCGCGGCGTCGATGGCGCTCCGCACCTTCTTGTAGAGGTCGCGGTACGCGATCGACGGACCGACGGCGCCTTCGAGCTTGCCCGCGTCGAGCAGGTCCACGCATTGCGCGAAGAGGCACGCCTCGCTGAGCGCGAAGAGCGTGTTCATGAAGACCCAGCGGTTCTCCGCGAGATCGATCACCTCGCGCGCGTACACGTCGCGCCACTCTTCGTACGAGAGATCGCGCGTGCCGTGGCAGGCCTTCTTCACGTAGCCGAAGCGGTTCGCCTTCACGACGTTGCCGAGCTCGAGATCGAGGATCAGCCCGAGGGCGGCGAAGGTCGGATCGAAGCGGAGCTCCTCCACCGGCCAACCCGCGGCGAGCAGGCGCGCGCGGGCGTGCTCGTACGCGCTGCCTTCCCACGCCTCGGTGCGGTAGTGGATGAGCGTGTAATCCATGTCGAAGCCCACGCAGCGGATGCCGCGGAGGTTCAACGTGCGGTTGCAGAAGATGCGTCGGGTCGCGGGGGGGAGGTCGAGCTCCAGCTCCATCGCGCGGTGATAGCAGCCTCTCGTGGGGAGCGTCGAAAGAACGCCGCTTCTTCGCCCCGATCAGAGCCGCGCCACGAAGCGCCGCAGCGCCGCCACGACACGCGCGCGGGCCTCGGGCTTCACCGCGAGGTCCTGCCGGACCTCCAGCTCCAGCGCGTGCTTGCCGTGCATGCTCGCGTGCCGCTCCGCCGCGTAGATGAGGCCTTCTTTTCCGGAGTAGGGCTCGTTCATCGCGACCACGAAGCCCTCCGCCGCGAGCGCCTCCGCGAGCACGGCCGCGAGCGCGTCCTCGCGATCGAAGAGCACACCGATCTCCATCGCGCGCGGCGTGCCTTCGTAAACGGGGGTGAAGGTGTGCACCGAGAGCAGCACCGGCGCGGCGGTCTTCGCGGCTTCGCGATCCACCGCGGCGTGGTAGCGGCTCCAGTAGCGGTCCAGCCGACGTCGCACGTCGTCCTCGTCGAGCCGCGCGTTCAGCTCCACCGGCAGCCCCTCCGCGTGGGTCCGGAAGAGGCCCGGATCGTCGTCGGCGCGGTTCGGATCCGCCAGCAAGCGCGTGAAGGTCGAGAGCACGGCGGCGCTCCGGAGGGAGGTCGAGAGCTCGTGCGTGAGCTCGGCCGCGCCGAGATCGAAGGTCCAGTGGGTTCCGTGCAGCCGAGCGTCGCGCTCGGGCCAGCGCCAACCGTCCGGCAGCCGCGCGGAGGCGTGCTCGCAGGTCAACAAGAGCGCGCCGTCGCCGGGCCGAACGTCGAAAGCATCATCCGCCATCTGTGGAAGTTGGCGGTGTCTTTGGAAATCGGCAACACTAGCCCCCGCGATGGGGGATGACGACGAAGGCGGGGGCCTCGGCGGGCGGCTGTCGATTCCGATGGCGGGCGTGCCGGTCCCGGAAGACGACGAGGACGGGTTCGCCCGGCTCTCGGGCCTCGAGCTCGACGAAGAAGTCGAC
Source organism: uncultured Sandaracinus sp. (assembly GCA_937982655.1). Taxonomy (GTDB): domain Bacteria; phylum Myxococcota_A; class Polyangia; order Polyangiales; family Houyiibacteriaceae; genus JACKEH01. The sequence continues at coordinate 7,616 of CALJLK010000326.1, read as the reverse complement.
GCGCTCGACGCAGACGCTGCGTTCGACGACGCTGCGGAGGCCGTTTCTGCGTCCAATCCGCCGCCTCGCTTGCCGCCGGTCTCGGTTCGGCCGCTCCCGCCACGTGCCCCACTGCCGGTGAAGCGACCCGGGAGTGTCTCGTCGGCGCCGCGCGAGCGGATCTCGAACGAGCCGCCGGTCGCGTTCCCACCGCCACCGTCGGAGCCGCCGCCGGGGCGTGGCTCGGGCATCGACTTCGAGAAGGTGCTCGCGACCGCGTCGATGTCACCTCCGCCCAAACCCGAGGCGCCGACCCTCGACCTCGCGATGGCTCCGCCCGCGCCCAGCATGCCCGTGGCACCGCGTTCCGGCGGCGCGGCGCGCACGGTGGGCCTCGTGGTGTTGGCGGCCGCGGCGGCGTTCGCGATCGCGTGGTTCCTCCGCGCGCCCGAGCCCGAACCGACGCTCGCGCTCGGTCCGATCGCGGGCGCTCCCACGAGCGCAGTGCCGAGCGTGGAGGCGACCGTGGAGACGAGCGACGCGACCGAGACGAACGCCGCGGCGAGCGGAGTCGTCGGGGCCACGGAGCCCGCGGCGACGGAGCCGAGCACGATCGAGGCGACCGAGCCCAGCGTGGGCGAGACGAGCCCGAACGGACCCGACAGGAACGAGCCGAGCGCGAACGAGCCCTCGGGCACCGCCGACTCGACGCGCACGGACAGCGACACGACGCGTTCAGACGGAGCCGACACGACGCGTTCGGACGGAGCCGATACGACGCGCTCGGACGGAGCCGATACGACGCGTTCGGACACGGCGCGTGCGGACACGACGCGTTCGGACACGACGCGTTCGGACACGACGCGTGCGGACACGACGCGTTCGGATACGACGCGTTCGGATACGACGCGCTCCGACACGACGCGTTCGGACACGACGCGCTCCGACACGACGCGCGAGCTCGTTCGCGTCGAGCCGCCGCCGCCGGTCGCGCCACCGCCGCCGCCCGCCGACCTTCCGGAAGAACCGACCCGCGACGAGGTGCAGGCCGCGCTCTCCGCGATTCGTCCGGCCGTTCAATCGTGCGTGCAGCCGGGAGCGCAGGTGCGCGTGCGCATCACGATCGCGAACAGCGGACGCGTGACGACCGCCGTGGTCGAGGACGACTACTGGTCGCGGCAGCCGCACGGAGGGTGCATCGCGCGCGCGGTGCGGACCGCGTCGTTCCCTCGCTTCGCGCGCGATCGGTTCGTGGTGGTGTTCCCCTTCCAGTTCTGAACGCGAGGGTCGGCGCCGACGGCGCGCGGCTCGGTCCGTCGGTCCGTTGCTCAGTTGCTGAGTTGCTCAGGGGACCTCGAAGCCCGACTCGCGCAGGAGCCGACCGAGCGCGATCAACGGCAGCCCGGGGATCGCCGTGAAGTCGTCGCCTTCGATGCGCTCGAAGAGCGCGATGCCGAGCGACTCGATCTTGTAGGCGCCGCAGCAGTCGAGGGGCTGCTCGGCTGCGACGTAGCGTTCGATCTCCGCCGCGCCGAGGGACCGAAGCGTCATGCGGTGGACGTCGACGTGCGTCCGCAACGTGCCGTCCGGAGCACGCAGCGCGATCGCGGTGACGAGCCGGTGCGTGCGCCCTTGCAGACGCGCGAGCTGCTCGCGCGCGCGGACCTCGTCGCCCGGCTTGCCGAGGATCTCCGAGTCCAGATCCACCACCTGATCGGAGCCGATCACGAACGCGTCCGATCGCTTCGCCGCGACGCTCGCGGCCTTCGCGACCGCGAGCCGAAGCGCGATCGAGCTCGGCTCCGCGCCCGAGCGCTGCAACGCTTCTTCGTCGACGTCCGGAGCGAGCACGTCGAAGGGCACCCGGAGCCGCGAGAGCAGCTCGCGTCGGTAGGGCGACGTCGAGCCGAGGACGAGGTCGTGCATGGCGCGAGGATGCCGCGTTCGGGGCCCCGCGCGCGAGTCGACGTCGAGTCGAGGTCCACTCGAGGTCCAGTGAGCAGGCCACTGGGCCGAGCGATCCGACGTGAGCCTCGCGACGGCTCGGCCGCGTGACGGCATCGAAAGCGCGTCGAAGAGGTGGATGCGCTCGGACGCTACTCACCGATCGTAGGGCGCGCGCACGATCACCAGCGTCGCGAGCTCCCCGTCGCGCACGACTTCGATCTCGACCTCGGAGCCGACCTCACCACGCAGGCGCTCGACGACCTCTTCGAGCGCCATCGAGCGCACGGGATCTCCGTCGATCGCGGTGATCCGATCGCCTTCGCGGAGCCCCGCGCGCTCGGCGGGACCTTCGGGGACCTCCACCACGCGCAGACCGCCCGACTCCGAGTAGCCCATCCGCGCGTGGATGCCGCCCGCGGTCGGCGTGCAGCTCGTGCTCGCCAGCGCGACGAAGCACGTCGCCACGAGGAACGCCGCTCCGGCCAGGCTCGGTAGGACAGGTCGCCGTGATCGCTCGCTCGCTTCGAGCGTGCGCGCGATCTCGTGTGGCTCCGCGGCGCGTTCCTCGCGCTCGATCATCCCGCGTCCTCGCTCGAGCCCGAATCCTCCGAGGCTTCCGCGTCGTCGTCGCTCGCGTCCGCTCCCGCATCGACGTCGGTGCTCGCGTCGGTGCTCGCGTCGGTGCTCGCGTCGTCGGGCCCCGCGTCGCGCACCCCCGCATCGAGGCGCCCCGCCGGCACGATCACCCGCACCGTGAGCACGTCGAGGACCGTGGTGTCGCCCACGATCTCGAAGCGCACGCGGAACACTTGGTCGTAGTCCGCGGGCGGAACCGTGGTGTTGCGAAGGCGAAGCGCGAACTCGAGTCGGACCCCGGATCGCACGTCGAGGTAGGTGTCGTCGACTCCGTCGGTCGGACGACGATCGTCGAGGGTCGGAGGGCTCACGCCGGTCGGCGGCGTCGCGCCGGTCGCCTCGATCGCGGTGACGAAGCCGAGCCGATCGTCGCTGCGTCCGTAGACCTCGGACCACGAGGTCGCGTCGAGCAGCCCGACGATCGCGTCGACGACCGCGGCGGTGAGCCCACGGCCGTCGGTCTCGATGTCGAAGACCAGCGGGCACTGCCCCGCGACCAGCGCGACCTGCGCGCCGTCGACGCCGTGCGGACAGCCGCCGTCGATCGGCGCGATGAGCGCGGAGGTCTCCCGGGCGATGCGCTCCAGATCCGGGCGCGCGCTCGGATGGCTCGCGATGCCGAGCACACGCGCGCCGACGTCACGCAGCGCGGCGGTGGCATCCGCGAAGCCATGCGCGCCGAGGGCCGCACCGTAGTCGTCGGGGCCGTGCGACGGGGCGTCGGTCACGTGGACGACCGCGCGGATGGCACCGTCTCGAAAGCCGACGCCGCCCGCGCCGCTGCCGGTGTACGCGGGGATCCACGTCGTGCCTCGCGACGTGAGGCCTTCGCCGGTCGCGATCTGGTAGAGCGCCTCGAAGCCGCTCTCCGGAGTGTCGCCTCCGGCACCGAGCGGTTGATCCAGGCGCGCGACCGCGGTCAGCACCTCGCTGCGACGACGCGTCATCGGCGTGAGCAGCTCGAAGGGGCTGTCGGTCGGTGCCCCGAAGGGAGCGATCGGGAAGTCCTCGAAGCGGCTGACGCCGAACGCCACGTCGTCGACCCGTGCCTCGAGCGCGGGGACGATGACGTTCCGCAAATCCGATTGAAGGGTGTCGATCTCGTCCCCGAACGAGCCGGTGGTGTCGATCGAGAAGTGGACGTCGAGGCGGGCGGGGCGACCGTCGATGCTTCGCTCCAGCACGACCTCGGGCCCGAAGTAGGGGAGCACGACCTCGAGATCGGCCTCGGGTAGAAGCGGCTCGTCCCCACGTCGGCCCGCGTCGGCCCCGGCGTCGTCGAAGGGCTCGGTCGACCCGTCGAACGGAAGCGGCCCCGAATCGCGACGGCCGGCGGGCGGCGGCGAGTCGTCACCGCAGGCGAGGAGGAGCAGACACGTGAGTAGGAGGGTCTTCACGTCCACGACCCGGCGCCTCCGAGGAGTCTCACCGACGGCGCCAGGGTGCCACGACCCACGCTCGGCCGCTCGAATCGTTCGTGGGTCCCGTGCGAGCGCGTCACGTCGCATCGCGCGCTGGTCGATGCGCCGTCGTGCGTCTCGCCTCGTTCCCTGACCCCCGGAAACCTATGATTGACTCTTTCGGAGCGACGGGTACCATCCTCTCCGATCGCGTTTCTTCGCGTGATTACAGGCCTTCGGGAACCGACCAACCGATGTTCAAGCTCGTCATCTCGGACGACGAAGGGAAGACCACCGTCGTCCCCCTGGTCAGGGACGAGATCACGATCGGTCGTAAGGAAGGCAACACGATCCGCCTCACCGAGCGGAACGTGTCGCGGCGCCACGCGCGTCTGCGCAAGGCCGACGGCGCCTACGTGCTCGAGGACCTCGGCTCGTACAACGGCGTGCGGGTGAACGGGCGGCGGATCGAGTCCGAGAGCACGACCCCGCTCCAGCCCGGCGACCAGGTGGTCATCGGCGACTACGTGATCGCGCTGCAGTCCGAGGCGGGCGACAGCGTCGCGAGCGTCGGCGCTTCCGAGCCGACGACCCCCGCGCGCCTCGTGATGCTCACGCCCCCTGCGCCGGGAGCCGAGTTCGCGCTCAGCCGCAACGGCATGCGCATCGGGCGCGCGGAAGACCTCGACATCTGGATCAACCACCGCTCGATCAGCCGCGAGCACGCGGTGGTGCACGTCGAGGGCGACGTCTTTCGAGTCACCGACTCCGAGAGCGCCAACGGCATGCGCCTGAACGGGCGCGAGGTGAAAGAGGCCGTCCTCACGAACGGCGACGTGCTCGAGCTCGGGCAGGTGCGCTTCCGCTTCGTGCCCGCGGGCGAGATCTACGTCTTCGACGCCGACCGCACGGTCCAGATGGACGCGGTCGTGCTGCCCGACGAGAAGCCGAGCCGGACGCCCGTGATCGCGGCCGTCCTGATCGTGCTCGTCGCGGTGGTGGTCGGCGCGGTCATCGCGTGGAGCGGTGATCCCACGCCGCCGCCCACCGAGGTGATCGACGTGCGCTCGGGCTCGGAGGGCACGACGACCCCGCCCGATCCGAACGCCGCGCGCGTCACGCCGGCCGAAGCCGCGTCGCACGCGGTCGCGGAGTGCGAGCGCCACCTCGAGTCGGAAGAGTTCGCGCGCGCTTCGGCGGCCGCGACCCGCGCGATGGAGCTCGATCCCGCGAGCGCGACCGCGCGTGCGTGTCGGGATCGCGCTGCTGCCGCGGCTCGTGCGCTGGAGACCTTCGAGCGAGGTCGCGTGGCGCTCGAAGCGGGCGATGCGGACGCCGCGTACTTCGCGTTCGAGGAGCTCCCGTCCGACAGCCCGTTCCGTGCGCGCCCCGAGATCGCGGCTGCCCGGCAGGCCTTCGTCGACTCGCACCTGAACGCCGCGCGGGAAGCGACGGATCCCGCGGAGGCCATTCGCCACGCGAACGCGGTGCTGACGACTCCGGAGCTCTCGGCCGACGCACGCCGCGAGGCGCAGAACATCCTGCGCAACGCGCAGCGCCGCGCCCCGAACGTCGCGGTCGCGCCGACGATGCGCTCGACCAGCATGACCTCGAGCATGACGTCCGAGACGCCGACGATGGTCGAGGCGCCGACGATGACGGAGGCGCCCGCCATGGAGGCGGCGCCGGCTGGGGGTTGCGATCCGGCCGTGGTGCTTCGTGGGTGCAACTACGAGCAGCGCTGCGTCGCGGGCCAGCTCCGAGGCTGCAACGACGTGCGCTCGCTCGGTGTGCTCGTCGAGGCGTACAAGGCCATCGGCGACAACGCCGCGGCGGAGCGCACGATGCGGCAGATCGTGACGCGTTTCCCGACCAGCCGTCAGGCTGCGCAGTACCGGCGTCAGCTCGGCGAGTGAGCTCGACACCACCGTGTGAGAGGGACGCGCTCGCGCCGTGGCCGGCGACTGGCGGCGACTGAGCGGCGACTGAGCCGTCGAATCGTCGGCCCTTCGGCGTGCGCGAGGTCGACTTCCGACCCGCGCCGGCGCGAGCCTTTCGGCCAGTTCCCGAAACCTTCTGCAACGTTGCGTCCCCAGCGGAGTACGTGGTACTCCCGCGCCCAGCGCCGCGAGCACGTCGGCGATTCGAGGTTCGATCGCCCTCCGCGACGTTCCTCGGTCGCTCGATTGGCGGTCGGCTCCAAGAAACGGCGGAGGCTTTCGATGCGCCAGGCGTTGCGCAGAAGTTTGGGATGGATCTCGATGGCGGTGGCCCTGGCGGCCCTCCTGCCGAGCTCCGCAGAGGCTCAAGGGCGGGGGCGGCTCACGAACGGTGGCCTCGATCTCCACCTCTTTCGGCCGGCCATCGACTCGAAGGGTCACCTGACGGTCAACGGCACCGACATCCTCGGTCATACCGACTTCAGCTTCGGTTTGGTCCTCGATTACGGCCGAAACATTTTGGATTTCCGGGGCTTCGAGAACGACCCGAGCGTCGCCGCTTCGGACGCCGAGCGCACGCGGCATCTGGTCGACAACTACTTCACCGGAACGCTGCACTTCAATTTCGGTATCGCGAACTACGTCGTCGTCGGCGTCCAGCTTCCGATCTCGTTCCTGCAGGGTCCGAACCTCACGATCCCCGGGTTCTACAACGAGGAGCCCGATCCCACGCTCGCCACCGGCGCCGACGCGCAGGGTCTCGGCGACATCACGATCCACGCGAAGGCGCGCCTGCTCCGCGCGGAGCGCAACCCGATCGGTCTCGCGGCGATCCTTCGCGCGCAGCTCCCGACCGGCAACGACGCGCGCTTCACGGGTGAGCCCGGCTTCACGCTCTGGCCCTCGATCGTCGCGGAGTGGCGCCCGGTGCGGCGCTTCCGCACCAGCCTCGAGGTCGGCTACCGCTTCAACGTCGGCGACGGCGCGGTGGTGCCGCTGAACGGGCGGACCGAGCCGACGAACCCGTCGAACGCGACGATGCCGGCGCTCACCGACCCGGGCACGTCGATCGAGTACGACGACCTGCTCACGTTCGGCCTCGGCATGAGCGCCCGCGTCGCGGACAGCCTCGACCTCGTGGCCGAGGTCTACGGCGCGCAGATCGCGACCGGGTTCGGCGACTCCGGCGCCCTCAGCATGGAAGGTCTTCTCGGTCTGAAGATCTTCGTGCAGCAGAACAGCTACTTGATGATCGCGGGTGGCGCCGGCTTCCCGCGCCCGAGCCTCCAGGCGGCCGACTACCGCGCCACCGCGGCCTTCATCTTCGAGCCGTCCATCGGCGACCGCGACGGCGACGGCTACAAGGACGACGTCGACCAGTGCCCGGACGAGCCGGAGGACTTCGACAACTTCGCCGACGAGGACGGCTGCCCGGATCCGGACAACGATCGCGACGGCATCCTCGACGACGAGGACGAGTGCCCGCTGGTCCCCGAGGACCGCGACGGCGACGCCGACCTCGACGGCTGCCCGGAGGGCAACGAGGGCGACCGCGACGGCGACGGCATCCTCGACGAGGTCGACGAGTGTCCGGACGATCCGGAAGACCGCGACGGCTTCCAGGACGAGGACGGCTGCCCCGATCCCGACAACGACGGCGACGGCATCCTCGATCCGGACGACCTCTGCCCGAACGACCCCGAGGACATGGACG
>CALJLK010000325.1 GCA_937982655.1 uncultured Sandaracinus sp. | reverse complement strand
CACGTAGCCCACGAGGAGCCCCGCCTCGTCGCGGATCATGGGGGGACCCGAGGCGACGCGGACGTCCGCCACTGTGCCGAGCGGTATCTGTGCGGGAACAGCGACGCTCGCGGCGCTAGGCGGGGCGGAGTCGCCGTTCATTCCGTTGCTGGCTGCCGTCGCCATGCCTGCTGGCACTGGGATCATCACGTCGCGGACTGCGTCGAGGCTCGTGCGGAAGTCCTGGGCGTAGCGCACGTTGACCGTGAAGCGGTTTCGCCCTTCGACGGTGGTCGTGATGGGCAGCCCTCCCAGCGCAGACTCGATCACTTCGTTCACGGCTTCGACCTGCAAGCCGTAGCGCGCGAGGCTCTCGCGGTTGGGGATGACGTCGACGTAGAGGCCGCCGACGGAGCGCTCGAAGAGCACGCTGCGGGTGCCGGGGACCTCGTGAAGGATGCGCTCGATCGACGTCCCAACACGCTCGATCTCCGCAAGGTCGGTGCCGTAGACCTTGATGCCGATCGGCGTGCGAATGCCGGTCGTGAGCATGTCTACGCGATTGCGTATCGGCTGCGTGAAAGCGTTCGTCCAGCCGGGCAGCTGCAGTCGCGCGTTCATCTCTTGGACGAGATCCTCGCGGGTTATGGGCACGAACTCGGGCTGAAGCCAGTTGAGCACCGGCCGCATGAACTCGGGAGTGCTCCCGACGTACCAGCGCCGGACGTACTTCGTGCGCCACTCGCTTCTCGGCTTTAGTTGAACGACGGTCTCGACCATCGAGAGCGGCGCTGGATCCGTGGGCGTATCGGCGCGCCCAATCTTGCCGAGCACCGACTGGACCTCTGGAAAGCTTCGCAGCACCTCGTCTTGCCTGCGGAGTTGCTGTCGAGCCTCCTCGATGGAGATGTTCGGGAAGGTAGTGGGCATGTAGAGAAGGTCGCCCTCGTCGAGCGGCGGCATGAACTCCGAGCCAAGCCGCTGCGCGATGGGCAGCGCCGACACGAGCGCCATGACGCCGATGAGCACGGTCGTCTTCGGGTTGTGCAGCGCTACGTGCACGAAGGGCTCGTAGACCTTCCGAATGACGCGAGAAACGGGGTGGCGCGCCTCGGAGAAGATCTTCCCCCGGATCAGGTAGTCACGAAGGGCTGGCGCCACGGTGACGGAGAGGAGCGCCGCGGACAGCATCACGAACGTCTTCGTGTACGCGAGCGGCTTGAAGAGGCGTCCAGCTTGACCGGTGAGACCGAACCCCGGCAGGAACGACACGGCGATGATCAGGAGCGAGAAGAAGATCGCTGGAGTCACCTCTCGTGCGGCCTCGGCGAGGAGTTTCTCCCGCTCCGTGTGACTCAGGTTCTTGGGAGCATGCTCCAGCTTCTTGTGCGCCGCCTCGACCATGACGATCTCAGCGTCGACGGTCGCGCCGATGGCGATCGCGATCCCACCGAGCGACATGATCGTCGCAGGAATGCCGAGGAAGTACATGGGGATGAAGGCCGTGACGACCGCGAGCGGGAGCGCGATGATCGGGAGCAACGCGCTTCGCAGGTGCAGCAGGAAGAGGATGATCACCAGCGCGACGACGATCATCTCCTCGGTCAGGGCGCTCTTTAGCGTGTCGATCGCGCGCTCGATGAGGTGCTTGCGGTTGTAAACCGGCACGACCTCCACGCCCTCCGGCAGCGTCGGCCGCAGCTCTTCGAGCTTGCGCTCGACGCGTCCGATCACGTCGAGAGCGTTCTCGCCGTAGCGCATGACGACGATGCCGGACACCGCCTCGCCCTGGCCGTCGAAGTCGGCGGCGCCGCGCCGAATGTCGCCGCCCATCGTTACGTGGCCGACGTCGCGAACCAGCACGGGGGTCCCCCGTTCCGCTCGAATGACGATGTTCTCGATGTCCTCGACGCGCGTGAGGTAGCCGCGACCACGAACGAAATACTCGCGCTCGGACATCTCGAGCACGCGAGCTCCGACGTCGTTGTTGGAGCGCCGCACAGCCTGAACCACGTCCGAGACTGAGAGGCCGAAGTTGCGCAGGCGAACCGGATCGACAGTGACCTGATACTGCTGCTCGTAGCCTCCGACAGACGCGACCTCGGCTACACCGGGGACGCTCGTCAACGCGTAGCGAAGCGAGAAGTCTTGCAGCGTGCGGAGCTGCCCGAGGTCGTGCCGTCCTGTCCGATCGACCAGCGCATACTGGTACACCCAGCCGATGCCCGTCGCGTCCGGGCCGATGCGGGTGTTCGCATCTGGAGGGAGCCGGCTTCGAACGGTGTTCAGGTACTCGAGCACCCGAGAGCGGGCCCAGTAGAGGTCGGTCCCCTCCTCGAAGACAACGTACACGAAGCTCATGCCGAACATCGTCTGGCCTCGAACATCCACGACGTGCGGTGCGCCGAGGAGCGAAGTGACGAGCGGATAGGTGACCTGATCCTCGACGAGCGTGGGTGAGCGCCCCATCCACTCGGTGAAGACGATGACCTGTGGGTCAGAGAGGTCGGGGATCGCGTCGAGCTTGATGTTGCGCATCGCGGTCACGCCCGCGACAGCGAGCGCAATCGCGGCGAAGAGCACGAGCGCACGATTCTTCGCCGAGGCGTCGATGAGCCAGCCGATCACGGCATCACCTCCACGGCCTTGGAATGGCGTTCTTGCAATCCGCGACCATGCTGCCCATACCCGCGTGCTGCCGCTCGCACGCGCGGCACTGCCGGTACTTGTCGGGCTGGCTCTCTTGGTCGAACTCCGTCTCACACGAAGGGCCCTGGTCGGCAGAACCGCCCTGTGAACCCGAGGCTGGCGCCGGGGCTGCGGCCAGAGATGCCTGGAGGCGACTCTCGGAGTCGAGCATGAAGCTTCCGCGCGTCACCACCCGATCGCCCTCGGCCACGCCAGAGAGCACTTGGACGCGGCCCTCCCGCGAGAGGCCAGTCCGAACCACGCGAGGCTCGAAACGGTCCGCGCTCGTCGCGACGTACACGTACTCGTGCTCGCCGGTACGGATCACGGCGTCGCGCGGTACGAAGAGCCCGGGCGATGCGGGGAGCTCGAACTCGACTTCGCCAAACTGGCCGGGTCGAAGACGCCCATCGCGATTGGGGACGACGAGGCGCACCCGCGTGGTGCGCGTCGACTCCTCGAGCAGCGGCTCGACGAGGTCCACGCGCCCGCTCAGCGGCTCCGCCGGGGTGTTCGTCGTCGTGAAGCGCGCGGTCATGCCGACGCGCATCGCGTTCAGGTCGCGCTCGTGAACGCTGGCGACAACCCACACGTTCGAGAGATCGGCGATCTCGTAGAGCACCATCTCAGGCTCGGCGCGCGAGCCAAGCACTGCGTTGAACCGCGTTACGTAGCCAGATGCTGGGGCGCGGACAGGGACCGCACGGATCGGTCTTCCCGTCCGAGTAATCTCCTCAATGTCGGTCGTGCTGAGCCCGAGGAGCTCGAGCCCGCGGCGCGCCGCGGCTGCGATGTCAGCGGCACCCGTTGGTGCGGTGCCGTCCCCGCTCGCGGCACCGCTCCAGCGCGTGGCAGCAAGGAACTCCTCCTGCGCGCGATAGATCTCAGGGCTGTAGATGAACGCGAGCGGTTGACCTCGGGTCACGCGCACGCCTGTCTGTCGAACGGCGACTTGCTCGACGAACCCCGGAGCGCGTACGCGCGCCTGTGCGAGGCCCGTTTCCGGTGCGCTGATGACGCCGGGGACACGCAAACGATCGCCGACGGCGGCGCTCTCCACCACGCTCGTGGCGAGCCCGACGCCCCGCTGCTTCTCTTCGCTCAATGTCACGGGCGTGACGTTCGACGGACTTGATGCAGGCGGTGCGGGCTGCGTCGCCTGGGCTGAGGAGGTCGCGGGCGCGTTGCGCCGCTCCTCGGGTATGGGCTCGAGGTTCATGTGGCAGATCGGGCACTCCCCGGGCTCCGGCGAGCGGATCTGCGGATGCATCGGGCAGTAGTACCGAGCCTCCTCGTGCGCGGCGTGACCGTCCTGCTTGGGCCCCCAGAAGGTCCACACGGTGTATCCAGCGAGCGCAGTGACGAGCCCAAGCAGCACCCAGCGAACGACCGCCAGCGTTCGGAGCGCACGGCGACTGGGCGCGGGTGCGTGCGGCTCGTGATGGCCTTCGTCGTTGGTCTCAGGTGGCTTCGTGGTTTCTCCGGTACTCATGGCGTCGAATCCTCATGCAAGGGCGTTCGAGGGAGCGCCGTTCCGACAGCCCGCTCGAGGCTGGCGACGCCGCGCTGGAGGTCGCCGTGCAGCACGACCATCTCCATCTCGAGATCAAGCAGGGAGCGCGCGACGTCGACCCACTCGAGGAGGCTCGCATTCCCCGTGGAGAACGCGGCGGTGAGCGCCTCCATCGATCGCGATGTTGCCGGCAGGGCCTGCCCGCGGATAACGGAGAACTGGGCCTCCAGCGCCAAGAGCCTCGCGTGGGCCTCGCTGACCTCAGCCTGCGTGTCGAGACTCGCGTTGTCGCGGGCCGCGCGTTCGGCAGCTTCCTCCTCCCCGGCTTGGCGCACGCGATCGCGGTTTGGGCCCCAAAGCCACGGCAGCGACATGGAGGCGGTCACGCCCATACCAGGGCGCATGGTTGGGTCCTGCCAGTACCCGAGCCCGACCATGAACTCCGGGATGCGCGCTTCGGCTTCGGCTGCCTCGCGTCGAGCGCCGGCGGCTCTCACCCGTGCGTCCGCCGAGAGCGTCGCGCCGCGATTCGCTTCCGCGCGCGCGATCAGATCTTCGACGGAAATGCGCACCGTCTCGGGCGGAGTCTCACGCGGTTCGCCAAGAGCGGCGCCGGGCGGTCGCCTTAGCACCGCGTTGAGCGTCGCCCGCGAGCGCGCGATGTCACCGCCGATGCGCGCCAGTGCTCGCTGCGCCTTTGTGACCTCCACATCGATGCGGGCAGCCTCTGCGAGCCCGGAGCCACCCGTGGTGTAACGAGCCCGGACCGCCTGCCCCATGCGTGCAAGCAGCGCGAGCTGGCGCTCCTGCAAGCGCTTCTCCGCAAAGGCCTGCACATAGTCGGCGAAGGCATTGGCCGCTCGCTCCGCGACGATCCTTTCTTCGGAGGAAAGCTCGGCGAGCATCGCCTGCGCCTCCTCGGCCATGGCCCGCGCTCGCGCGTCGAGTGAGCCAGCCGCCGGAAACCGTTGGCGCAACTCGACCATGTACATGTCCGCTTCCCCGAGGGCGTAAGGTCGCGCCAGCGGCAGATTCCAGGCCTCGAAGCCGAGCTCGGCCGGCGGCAGCGAGCCTTCGGCGCGACCGGCGTGAACAAGCGCCCGGGCTCGATGCGCCATCACCGCAAGGGCGGGGCTGCGCCCCACAGCCGCGACGACGACCACGTCGCGCTCGAGTGGCCCCGCAAGATCGGCTTCGGCGACCGTGCATTCTTGCGTCGGGCGCCGGGGCGCTTCCCGAACACGCGCCGTCGCTACCTCGTAGGACCGATCTAGGGTCCGCCCGGTTTGCGTGGAGACACACCCGCTGGCGACGGCGACAAGCGTCGCGACGGCAACAGAGCGCTTGAGGACGCCGCTTCGAGGACGGGAGGGCACGAGCGTCTAGGCAGCACGGGCATCGAGCGTGACAGGGGCGCGTGGGTAATCGCGCCTACGGAGCGAGGCCGCGGTACAGAGAGAGCGTTCCGAAGACCGTCATCTCCCGGTGGGTTTCTTCGACTGCGCGGAAGCCGGCGTCTGTCATCAGCGTGGGCAAGAGCCCACGAACATTGTCGGTCGTCGTCGAAAAGCCGTCGAGCAGCTGAATTGCCAGGAACGCCACGCGCATCGCCGGGTTCTGGGCCTTGCCCCAGTCTGCGATGTGCACCTCGCCCCCGCTCTTGAGCAGCTCTCGTACGCGCTTCAGCGTACGTCGCTTCTCCTCAGTTGTGAGGTGATGAAACACGAGGCTCGACACGATACGATCGAAGGATGCCGGCGGGAACGGCGCCTCCGAGGCCAGTCCCTGCTTGAGCGCGATGTCGAGACCGGCTGCCTCGATCTTCGTTCGCGCGAGAGCGAGCGCCTTCGCGTCACCATCGAGCCCCGTCACTTCGGCGTCCACGCACGCCTGCTTCAGCAGGATGGTGAGTGTTGCTGTGCCGCACCCGACGTCGAGCACGCGGTGCCCAGGCCGAAGGGCGGCCTGCTCCACCAGCATTCGCTTGAAGCGGTCTTCCTTCAGGGTGGCGCGCAGGACTGGGTCGTAGAATCGCGTGAGCGACTCGTAGCGGAGCGCCGGGATGTAACTCATCGAGTTGTCCCCTGAGCGTAGGCCGCGAACGTCTGATTGTTCTCGAAGTAGAGCGTTCGCCCGTCGCCGGCCCGGCCGATCACGGCCGTGGCCTTGTCGACCGTGTTTCCGCTGACGGGATCGGTCGACACGCGTGAAGACGGATCACTCCCGAGCCGCCCTTTGCACATCTCGCAGCACCCGTAGTAGGTGCGCCCGTCCACTTCGATCGGGATCTGCGGCCGCCCCATGAACTGGTTGTTCACCATGCACACGAGACTGCGATCGGTGACGAGGGTGAGCGACGATGCCGTGTCCGACGAGCGCTCATGGCCCTGCGCCGTGGACGCCGACGGCGCGGAAGTGTTCGTCGTTGCCTGGGCGCTCGTCGCCTGACTGGTGTCCTTGGTCTCGCACCCGAGCACGAGCCCAAGGAGCGCAACGGCTGCCGCGATCGGTCTGATTCCTGTCATGGTTGCAGCGGTTCCTTTCACGTCAATGCTCATGGCGATGCTCGCTGTGGTCGGCCGCGGCATGCGCTCGTTCGAACGCGTCCGCCCAATCCAAGATCGCGCGGAGGTCGTCTCCCTGAACGGCGCCGGGGCGATCCTTGGGCATCGTCGCGGGTTGTCCGTCCGCGCCGAGCACCTCTCGAATCGTCGATGAGATCTGGTCGGCGTGGTGCCCGCCGAAGGGATACCGGTCCATCGTGAAGTGCCGCAGCGCAGCGCGCTTGCCGGTGCCGCTCGTGTGGCAGTTCGCGCAGTACCGCTCGAACACGGGGCGCGCCCGCTCGTACGCTTCTTGTTCCGATGCTGCCGGCCCTTGCTCATGCGGAATTCCCTCTGCGGGCGGCGTCTCTGCCCCTGCGGCGCGCGCCATCGGAGGATGGTCGTCGCGTCCTTCGCCGGGTCTCGCGTCGGATGACGCACGAGAATCGTGCTCGTGCGGAGCCACAGCAAGCCCCGGGCTTGGCGCCGAGGCGCAGCCGACCAGCAGCAGGATTGCACCTGCGAACGGAAGGCCACGCTCGGGCCGAGCGAGCCCCCTGGTCATGGCGCCGCAACCTCGAGCTCGCCCATCATCCCGCGCTCAGCGTGCTCGAGGATGTGACAGTGAAACATCCACGTCCCCGGGTTGTCCTCGAGCCGGACTCGAAACTGCACCGTCTTCTCCGCGGGGATGTTGATCGAGTCTCGCCAGGCGACGACACCCGGTGCCGCCCCATCTACGGAGACGACCTGGAAGCGGAACCCATGAAGGTGAAACGGGTGGTCCATCTCGGTGGTGTTCACGATCGACCACTCTTCGACGGTCTCCAGGGTCGCCGCCAAGGGCGTCACGTCAGGGAAGACTTCACCGTTGATGGAGAAGACGGGCGCCATGTCGGTCATCGACGAGCCATGCCCACCGCCGTGGTCGCCACCACCCATCGCCATGGACTCTTCCAACTTGATCTCGCGCTGCACGGTGGCCGCAGGCAGCTCTGCGATCGGCGCAAACGCGGACGGGGTGGCTGGCGTCGCGATCGGCGCGTCGCTGCCATGCTTCATCTGGAAGACGACAGCGTCGGGAAGATCGCCGGTGCCGTGCCCGCGGTCGTAGCGCAGCGACGTCCACTCCATCGTCTCGTTGGCCTCGCCGCCTGCGACAACGAGCACGTCAGCGCGCTCTCCTGGCACGAGAAGTAGCTCGTCGACCTCGCGCGGCGCGGGGAGGAAGCCGCCGTCCGTGCCGATCTGAATCAGGCGGTGGCCAGGGAGCGCGAGCCTGAAGTAGCGCGCGTTGGCCGCGTTGATGAAGCGGAAGCGGTGGAGGCCACCGCGCGCAACCCCCGCGATCGGATGTGCCCAGCCGTTCGCCAGGATCACGTTCCCCTGGCGACCGACCATCGCCTGCATCATCGGGTCGAAGTCGCTCAGCTGCCAGTTCGAGTCGACCAGCACGTCGTCCAGCACGACGGTTCGGTCAGTGGTCGTGGTGGGCTCGGCTGCGGCACGCACGACGAAGGCGCCGTAGAGGCCCCGCTCGACCTGTTCGTCCGAGCGGACGTGCGGGTGGTACCAGAAGGTCCCCGCGTCCGGGACCACGAACTCGTAGGTAAACTCGGCTCCTGCGGCGATGGGCGATTGCACCGCCGGCACGCCATCCATCGCTGCGGGCACGCGC
>CALJLK010000324.1 GCA_937982655.1 uncultured Sandaracinus sp. | reverse complement strand
AGCGAGCACCGCGCACGCTTCGGGGGAGGTGCGCGCATGGGGCGCGCCGATGCCGACGCGCGGAAGCACGCCGCGATCGCGCTGCTCGTGGGCGGCGCGCTCGGCGCGATCGGCGCGGGCCTCGTACGCAAGCGGCCGGTCGTCGCGGCACCGTTCCTCCTCGTCGGTGGCGTCGCGCCAGCGGTGGTCGCGCTCTGGGCCGTGTGCCCCTCCGCGCCACTCGCGCTCGCTGCGCTCGTGGCGTTCGTCGGCAAAGACGAAGAGCCGCCGGCGGAGGCGCCCGCGTACGAGCCGCGGACCTGGTAGCCGCGCCGCACGGCACACCGCACCGTCACGTCCAGCCACGTCGCGCACAGCCACGCGTCAGCGGAGCGTCGTTCGTCTCCGTCGAGGCTCCTCGTGTGGCTCGGAGCCTCGGGACACCCACCCGGGTCGAGGCTCCTCGTGTGGCTCGGCGCATCCGGACACCCGCCCGGCTCGAACTTCCCGTCGGGCGTACTACCGTTCACCGATGGACCTTCGCCGTTTCGGATGGCTCCTCGTCGTGCTCATCGCCTGCGCATCGGGCGCAGGATCTCCCGTGGACGGAGGGCGCCGCGACGACGACGCAGGCACCGAGGACGTGGGGCCGCCCGATCCACCTTCGATCTGCGGCAACGGCACGATCGAGATCGGAGAAGAGTGCGACCTCGGTGCGCTCGGTGACGCGACGTGCGAGTCGCTCGGGTACGCGGGCGGTTTGCTCGCCTGCGACTCGCTCTGCGCGTTCGACAAGAGCGCTTGCGTCGAAGCGGCATGCGGTAACGGCGTGGTCGACGGCGAAGAAGAGTGCGATGGCGCCGACGTCGGCCCGGCGGATTGCGCGACCGAAGGGTTCGTCGACGGAGAGCTCCGCTGCGGCGCGGACTGCGCGCTCGACACCTCGGCCTGCCGCTCGTGCGGAGACGGCGTCGTGGATCTCGGGGAGGAGTGCGACGGTGTCGCGTTGGCGGGGGCGACCTGCGCGACGCGTGGCTTCACGAGCGGCGAGCTGGCGTGCGACGCGACGTGTGGCTTCGACACCAGCGCGTGCACGTCGGTGAGCTGCGGCAACGGCACGCGCGACGGCACCGAGGTCTGCGACGGCAGCGACCTGGGTGACGCGAGCTGCGCGACGCTCGGCTTCGTGCGCGGCACGCTGCGCTGCGGCGACGGCTGCACCTTCGACGTCTCGGGTTGCGACAACTGCGGCAACGGCGTGGTGAACGGCGCGGAGGCCTGCGACGGCGACGACCTCGGCGGTCAGACCTGCGCGACGCGTGGCTTCACCCGCGGGACCCTCGCGTGCGATGCGGCGTGCGGGTTCGACACCCGCGGCTGCATCATCGCGGCGTGTGGCAACGGCGCGCTCGAGCCGGGCGAGGCGTGCGACGACGGCAACGACGTGAACGACGACGGCTGCAGCGCGAGCTGTGCGGTCGAGGCCGGCTGGACGTGCGCGTTCACGCCGTCCGTCTGTTCGCCCATCTGCGGTGACGGAATGCTGCGCGGCGGCGAGGTCTGCGACGGCGCGAACCTCGGGGGACAGTCCTGCACGACGCAGGGCTTCGTGACCGGCACGCTCCGTTGCAGCGCGAGCTGCACCTTCGACACCTCCTCGTGCGCGAACACGACCTGCGGCAACGGCGTGCTCGACGGCGCCACCGAGGAGTGCGACGACGGCAACACCGTGCGCTTCGACGGCTGCGACTCCGGCTGCCAGGTCGAGGCGGGCTATCACCTGCCGGTGCGCCTGCGTGGCGGAGAAGGTAGCAACCACGGGCGGGTCGAGGTGCTCTTCGAGGGCACGTGGCGCGACGTGTGCGACGACACCCCGGCCGCGAGCCAGCAGGCGTTCGCGAACGTGGTCTGTCGACAGCTCGGCTACACCGGCACGGGGCATCAGTTCCTCACCGCGTTCGGCGGCGGGACCGCGACGCCCGCGATGGACGACGTGGCGTGCACCGGCAGCGAGAGCACCCTCGCGCAGTGTCCGTTCGCGGGCTGGGGGCGCGAGAACTGCAGCGCTTTCGAGGCGGTCGGCGTGCGTTGTGCCCCGGCCGAGGGCGACATCCGCTTGGTCGACGGACCGAGCGGCATGGAGGGGCGCCTCCAGATCTTCCACGCCGGGGCATGGGGTGAGGTCTGCGACGACTACTTCGACGGGGCGTACGACGACTTCGGCTACAACGAGGTCACCGTGTGCCAGCAGCTCGGCTACGAGAACGGCGTGTTTCTTTCGACCTACGACTCGCCGACCGCGACCTTCATCCTGGACGACGTCAACTGCACGGGGACGGAGCGTCGAATCGCGGATTGTCCACATCTTCCTTTCGGCACCGAGAACTGCTTCACTACGGAAGGTGCCGGCATTCGGTGTGACGTTCATTCCGAAGGAGATGCGCGACTCGTGGCGGGAACCGCGCGAAACAATGGTCGCGTCGAGGTGCTTCGTTCCGGTGTGTGGGGGACGATCTGCGATGATTTCTTGAGCACGGCGGACACGCGTCAAAGCAATTTTATCGCGGTCGGTTGCCGGCAGCTCGGGTTCACCACGTCGGGAACGGCGCTCCTCGGGTCCGCCGTCGCGGACGGAGTCGACCCCATCTGGCTCGACGACCTGAGCTGCACCGGCAGCGAAACGCAGATCGGCCTCTGCTCCTCGCTCGGGTGGGGGGTCCACAACTGCTCCCACTCCGAGGACATCGGGTTGAGCTGCACCCCCTGAGCCCAGCGCGGAGGTCGGCCCCGAGGTCGGCCTCCTTCGCAGGTCACGCTGCGCGTTCCGGTCTACGCATCATTGCAGTTGTGAAATCCACTCGCGGCAGGAGCTCACGCCAACGCGCGAGGAAACGCAGACCGCGAACGAGCTCAATCTTCAGTAAAAACGAGCGCTTGGGCCCGTCGGCCAACGATGCGGTCGTGGGTCCGCGCTCGTGACCTTGCACCCGTGACGCGTTTCGTCATGACACGGTGCGTCATTTGGACGTTTCGGGTCTGCGAGCGCCCCCCGCTCGCCCCCCGCTGCGAGGCTCGCTTGTCCTTTCCTCCTCCCGCTGCGGACTCGATATGCCTGCCGAACGGCTGGGGTCGGCGCATCCCCGCAGGGAGTGCGGGGGATGGCGACTCCGCCTGCCACTGGTCGGGGCGGTCCGCACGACGGGGGACTTCGCAATGCCGCGTGCGTCGGCCCCTCGTGAGGGGCTTCCTGACGTCGCGCACCCCTGGTCCGACGCTTGCTGACGTCGGCCGCGGAGGCTGGTGGTGATGAGCGTTGGGACCGAGCTCGCGCGGTCGCGAGGAACGGGGGTGCGTGGCGCACGCCCGACCGGTCGCCTCGTCGGCTCGACGGTCCCCGTGGCCAGCCTCGTCGCGGAAGAACGCGACACGATGTGGGAGATCTTCCGCGTTTATTACCTCGACGTGCAGCGCGAGGAGTTCGATCGTGATCTGAACGAGAAGGATCACGTCATCGTTCTGCGAGACGGCGGCGATCGATCCATTCGCGGCTTCTCGACGCTGAAAGTCTACGATCAGAGCGTCGGCGGGCGACGGTTCCGCGCCATCTTCAGCGGGGACACCATCGTGGACGCCGCGTACTGGGGACAGAGCGCGCTGCACTGGACGTTCCTGCGATTCCTCGTCGCGCAGAAGCTCCGCGCGGTCGGGACGCCGCTCTACTGGTTCCTCATCAGCAAGGGCTACAAGACGTACCTCCTCCTGGCGCGGAACTTCCCCGAGCACTGGCCGCGCCACGATCGCGCGACGCCCGAGGGTGCGCAGGCGATCCTCGACACGCTCGCGCGCGATCGATACGGCGACGCGTACGACCCGAAGCGCGGCGTGCTCTCGTTCCCGGAGCCCCACGGTCGCCTGCGCGCGTGCGTCGCACCGCTGACCGAAGCGGAGCTCGCGCACCCGGACATCCGCTTCTTCGCGGAGCGGAACCCGGGGCACGTGGCCGGCGACGAGCTCTGCTGCCTCGGGCGCGTCGACCTCGGCTTCGTGTTGCGCGGCGCGCGGCGGTCGATGATGCGGCCGTTCAAGCGCCGCACGCGTTCGCGCGGAGGCCGCGCGCTCACTTCGTCGCAGGAGGTCGAGGTATGAGCCGCGCGACGCTCGCTGCGCTCGGCCTCGGCTGGACGGCGTCGCTCGCGCCGGCGGCAGTGCGCTTCGCGCGCGCGGCTCGCGAGCCGGAGCGCGCACAGCTCGCGTACCTGAAGCGGCTCGTGCGCGACAACGCCGACACCGCGTACGGTCGCGCGAACGGGTTCGCGCGGGTGCACGACCTCGCGAGCTGGCGCGCGAACGTGCCCGCGGTTCGCCACGAAGAGCTCGTGCCTCTCGTCGATCGCATCGCGCGCGGCGAGCCGAACGTCCTCACGCGCGAGCCGGTGAAGATGCTCGAGCGCACCGGAGGCTCGACGAGCACCGCGAAGCTCGTTCCGTACACCGCGGGCCTCCTCGCGGACTTCGCGAGCGCGACGGGGCCGTGGCTCTTCGATCTGCACGCGCACCATCCGCAGCTCTTCGGCACGTCGAGCTATTGGAGCGTCTCACCCGTCGCGCGACGCGACGAGCGCACCGAGGGCGGGCTGCCGATCGGCTTCGAGGACGACGCGGCGTACTTCGGCCCGCTCGAGCGCTTCGCGATCGATCGTCTGCTCGCGGTGCCGGGGCGGCTCGCGCGGGTCTCCGACGTCGCGACCTGGCGCTTCGAGACGCTGCGCCGGCTCCTCGAGCGCGACGACCTCGGCCTCGTGAGCGTGTGGTCCCCGACCTTCCTGACGCTCTTGATGGAGCATGCGCGCGACCACCTCGACGACCTCCTGGCGTGCGTCGGTGCCGAGCGCGCGAAGTCGATCCGCGAAGGGCTCGCGCGCGAGGGCGCGTTCGTGGGCGAAGCGATCTGGCCTCGGCTGGCGATCCTCTCGACGTGGACCGACGGTCCGAGCGCCGCGTTCCTCCCCGCGCTGCGGGCCTTCTTTCCGCGCACCACGATTCAGCCGAAGGGACTTCTCGCCACCGAGGGCGTCGTGTCGTTTCCGCTCGGTGACCGCGAGGGCGCGGTGCTCGCGGTGACGAGCCACCTGATCGAGTTGGTGGACGTCGAGCGCCCGGACGCACCGCCGATCCTCGCGCACGAGGCGCGCGTGGGCGCACGCTACACCCTGCTGCTGAGCACGCGCGGTGGCCTCTACCGCTATCGGCTCCTCGACGTGGTCGAGGTGGTCGGCAAGCACGGCGCGCTGCCGCGACTCCGTTTCGTCGAGAAGCTCGAGCGCGTCGCCGATCGGTTCGGCGAGAAGGTGCACGCCGCGCAGGTGCAAGACGGGCTCGCGAGGGCCGCACGCGAGGTCGGCGTACAGCCACGCTTCGCGCTCGTCGCGCCGGTCGACGACCCCGCTCGGTACCGGCTCTACCTCGAAGCGGACGCGAGCGACGCGCAGCTCGCGCGCATGCGCGACGTGCTCGAAGCCCACCTCGCGACCGGCCACCACTACGCGTACTGCGTGCGCCTCGGGCAGCTCGCGCCGATGGACGTCGTCCGCGTGCGCGACGGCGCGGCGACGTTTCTGCGCGAGCACGCCGCGCGGGGGCGTCGCGCGGGGGACGTGAAGCTCACCTGCCTCGATCCGCGCGTCGCGCCCGACGCGATCGATTGGGATCGCGCGTTCGCTGGGTCGAACGGCTCGGCGCGCGACTCTGATCACTCGTCCGAGCGCGCGATCACGGAAGCCTCAGGAGCCCCTGCCGATGTGTAACCCCAACGAGCACGCGCCGATCATCGCGACCGATCGCCTCACGCGTGGACGCACGCGCATGCGCCAGACCGTCGGCACGCTCGATCGTCGCTGGTACGTCGCCGCGCAGAGCCACCAGGTGACCGCGAAGAAGCCGTGGGCGGCGGAGATCCTGGAAGAGAAGATCGTGCTCTTTCGGGGCAAGCAGGGCGAAGCGGTCGCGCTCGTCGATCGTTGCCTTCACCGCAACGCGCCGCTCAGCGAAGGCGATCTCTTCGACGGCTGCATCGGCTGCCCCTACCACGGCTGGACCTACGACGCGTCCGGGCACGTCGTGAACGTGCCGGCGGAGGGACCCGACGGACGCGCGCTGCCGCTCTCGATCGAACGTTTCCCGGTCCGCGAGAGCGACGGGCTCGTGTGGGTCTGGATGGGCGGCGCCGAGCATCCGCCCGAGGCGTATCCGGATCGCGTGCCCTTCGCGATGCCGCATCACGACGAAGCGGGGTGGGGCGCCTACTACATGGAGACCGACTTCGACAACGGCGTCACCGCGCTGGTCGAGAACTTCATGGACGTCCCTCACACGGTGTGGGTGCACCGCGGTTGGTTCCGAAACCGCTCGCGGCGCGAGGTCGCGATGAAGGTGGAGCGCACCTCTTCTTCGGTGCTCGTCACGTACGATCAACCGCAGGACGAGATCGGCTTCACATCGCGAATCCTGAACCCGAAGGGCCTCCCGATGACCCACACGGATCGGTTCTACATGCCGAACGTGACGCGGGTCGACTACCTCTACGGCGACCCCGAAGCCCCGGAGACGGGCTTCGTGATCACGAGCCAGTGCACGCCGATCTCACCGCTGCGCTCGAAGGTCTACACGCTCATCAGCTTCAAGCTCCCCTTCGTCGACGTGCGCCCGGTGCTGCCGCTGATCGAGGGGTTCTTGAGCTTCTACACGCGGCGCGTCATCGGCCAGGACGTCGACATCATGGCGGTCCACGGCCGCAACGTCGGCCACTACGGCGGTCGCGCGTACGTGTCGACACCCGCGGACACGCTGCACGTCTTCATCGAGTCGTTGCGCGATCACGCGGAGGCGGGAGAGGTCGACGCTCTCCCGGACCCGACGATCTCGCACGCAAAGTTCTGGATTTGAGGGTGGACATGGAAGCTCGAGGAATCGGACCGAAGAGCGGCGCCCGAGAGCTGGGCGATCGGGACTTGCCCGAGGGCCCGCCGAGCGACGTGACCATCCGCCTCGCCCGCCGCGACGAGCGAGACGAGCTCGCGGCGGTCTACGCGAGCGTGACGATGGACGCGGACCTGAAGCTCGCGGTCGAGCGCGACCCCGACTTCTTCGCGCTCTACGACATGGAGCACGCGCCGAACGAGCAGCACGTGGTGGCCTTCGAGCGCGAAGGGCGCGTGGCGGGGGTGTCCGCGCTGCTCGGCCGCGAAGCGTACGTACGCGGGGAGCGCATCCGCACCGCGTACTCGACCGACACCCGCTTCACCTCCGCGATCCGCGGTGGGCGCGTGCTCGGTCCGGCGATCGCCGGGTGTTTCTCGGAAGGCGCAGAGCGCCTGCGCGCCGAGCTCATGCACATGATCCTCTTCGACGGGAACAAGGCCGCCTACAAGGCCTTCGTCGCGCGCGATCCGCGCTTCCCGAACAAGCCGCTCTGCCGCCCGCTCCGGTCGTTCGCGATCACGAACGTCTTGCTCGCGCACCCGCGCCCCATCCGGAAGACACCCTTCACGGTGACGCGCGGGACGCCCGCCGAGATGGAGGAGGTGCTCGCCTTCCTCGAAGCCGATCAGCGCACGCGCCCCTTCGGCGACGTGCTCTGCGAGGGTCGCTTCGCGCGACGGCTCGAGCGTTGGCCCGGCTTCTCGCCCGAGAGCTTCTATCTGGCGCGCAGCGCCCGAGGCACCTTGGTCGGCTGCTTCGCGCCCTGGGACGCCCACCCGGTCAAACGCTACCGCGTGCTCGAGTACCGCGGCTCGATGAAGGCGGTGAAGCTCGGCTACGGGCTCGCCAGCAAGGTGCTGCGCTCGACGCCGCTTCCCGAGCCGGGCGAGCTCTTGCGCTACGTCTACGCGACGCACCTCTGCGTGCCGAGCCACGACCCACGCGTGCTCGCGGCGCTCCTCGATCGCGCGTACGCCGATCTGCGCGGCGGTCCGCACTCGTTCCTGATGCTCTACCTGGAGCACGACGACCCGCTCCGCCCCGCGCTCCGCGGCTACCTCGCGAGCGGGATGAACGCGACGTTCTACTCCGTCTGCGCGCCCGACAGCCCGTGGGCCACCTACGACTTCGGCACCGACGCGAAGCCTGGGACTCCCGGCTACGTACGGCCGGGCTTCGAGATCGCGCTCGCGTGAGCGTGCTGCTCCTCCATCGACTCTCCCATCGACTCTCAATCGAGCGATTCACGAAGATCTCCTGAAGATCGCATCCGACTGACCCGCTTCTCCTTCGCTTCTCCTCCGCTCCGCCGAGGCTCTCCATGACCACCGTCTCGTTTCCCTTCCGACCTTTCGCTCCGCTTCGCGCCCGCGGCCACGCGCTCGCCGAGCGCGCCCGAGCCAAGGGTTGGGACGTCCCCACGCTCCGCGACCCGCGCTTGCCCTTCGCCGCGATCCTCTCGCTCTATGGGATCCTCGGGTTCACGTTCCTCGGCTTCAACCGCAGCGCCACGCAGATGCTCGCGATCGTGGCCACCGGCGCCGCGCTCGACGCGGGCCTCGCGTGGGGTCTGCGTCGCAAGCGACTGGTCCCGCTCTCCGCGTACATCTCGTGTTGTTCGCTCGCCCTCCTGCTCAACTACTCGCATTCGAGCTGGGTGCTGCTCTTCCCCGTGCTGCTCACGGTCGGCTCGAAGTACGTCTTCACCTTCGAAGGACGGCACGTCTTCAACCCGTCGATGTTCGGGATCTCCACCTCCCTTCTTCTGACGCAAGAGCTCATCACCGCGGCCCCTGCGTACCAGTGGGCAGGCGGCAGCGTGACGATGAGCCTCTTCATGCTGATGGCCGCGCTCACGCTCTTCGTGCTCAAGGTCGGCCGCAACTGGCTCGTGGGGAGTTTTCTCGTCTTCTACGCGCTGCAGACCGCATTCCGCGCGTGGTTCCTTCGCCACCACATCCCCGCCGAGATGCTGATCGTCGGCACGCTCGGCTCGCCCCCCTTCTTCCTCTTCACCTTCTACATGCTCACGGATCCGGCGACCTCGCCGAAGACGCCGAAGGGCCAGGTCCTCTTCGCGTTCGTGCTCACGCTCGTCGACCTCTACCTGCACGTGAAGGAGAGCGTCTTCACGTTCTTCTACGCCGCGCTCGCCATGGGCACCGGCAAGCTGCTCTTCCTGCACGGGCGCGCGTTCGTGAAGGGGCCCGGCGCGTACCTCCGCGCGCGGCTCACCTGGCCGGTGCTCCGCCCGATCGCGGCCATCGCGGTGCTCTTCGTGCTCACGGTCGGGAGCTGGTTCTTCGTGCTGCGCCCGGCCGCAGCGGCGAGCGTGGATCCGGGCTTCCGCATGGAGCGGCTCGCCGGAGAACGCACGGGCCTCGCGGTCCGGATGGGCGACCTCTTCGAGCAGGTCGATCCGCGCGTGCAGCACGTCGCGAAGTGGATCCTCTCCGTCGGCGACGCGGCCGCGGTAGGAGACGTCGACGGCGACGGACGTCTCGACCTCTTCTTCACCAACCTCCTCAAGCACGACGACGATCGCCACGCGCTCTACCGCAACGTGAGCGACTTCTCCTCCCAGTCGGCGGGGTCAGCCGCCGACCTCCGCTTCGAGCGCGTGCCGCTCCCCGCGGTCGACGCGCGCTTCGGCGACCGCGCCTACGTGAACGACGGCGTGGGGCTCCCGGCCGGCGCGACCTTCGTCGACTACGACGGGGACGGCGATCAGGATCTCGCGCTCGCGGTGGGCTTCGGACGCTCGCGCCTCTTGCAGAATCGCCTCGTGGAGGACGGCGCGCTCGCGTTCGTCGACGTGAGCGAGCAGGTCGGCCTCGACGAGCCCTCGGTGAGCCTCGCGATCACCTTCCTCGACGTCGATCGCGACGCGCGGCTCGACATGGTCGTCACCAACAGCGTCGACCCCTACCTGCGCGACTACGACCCGCCGCGCGAGCTCAACCTCTTCGCGCTGCCCGAGGCGGAGCACGAGGGCGACCGCCGCATGTTCCACTTCATGCACGACGGCTGGCACGACGCGGCGAACGGCGGCGCGAACCTGCTCTACCGCGGCACCGGCGAGACCTTCGAGCAGGTCGACGCGCGCGCGCTCGGGCTGCGCGAGACCCATTGGTCACTCGCGGTGAGCACCGCGGATCTCGATCACGACGGCTTCACCGATCTCTACGTCGCCAGCGACTTCGGCCCCGACGACGTCTACCTGAGCCGCCCGGGCGCGGGACCCTTCGGTCGCGTCTTCGTGCGGCAAGAGGGGCCGCGCTTCGGCACCATCGGCCGCGACACCTACAAGGGCATGAACGCCTCGGTCGCGGACTTCGATCGCAACGGCTTCCTCGACGTCTACGTCTCCAACGTCCACCACTCGCTGCAGGCCGAAGGCTCGCTGCTCTGGATGGTCTACCCGGACGAAGACTCGGACACGGGCATCGCGTTCGTCGACGAGGCGACGCAACGCGGCGCGCTCAACGAGCGTCGCTTCGGTTGGGGCGCGGGGGTCGGCGATCTGAACGGCGACGGTTGGTTCGACATCGTGCAGGCCAACGGCATGGTCGACGACCGCCTCGACGCGCGGGACTACGAGCGCAAGGACTACTGGTACGTCAACCACAAGCTCATGCAGTCGGGGCCCGAGGTCCACACCTACGCGGACATGTGGGGCGACATCCGCGGGCGCGTCATCTACCCGAACGAAGCGCGGCGCGCGTATCTGAACCTCGGCGCGCGCGGCGAGCGTTTCTTCTCCGACGTGGCAGCCGAGATCGGCATCGACGATCCCGACAACTCGCGTGGGGTGGTGGTCGCGGATCTCGACGACGACGGCGACCTCGATCTCGTGATCACCAACCAGCACGGGCCGAGCTCGGTCTACCGCAACGACCTGCAGCAGCGGCCGAACGCCCCGTCGTGGGTCGGTCTCGCGCTCGAGGGCGATGGAGCGCGTACGCATCGCAGCGCGATCGGTACGCGCGTGACCCTGCGCTACGAGGAGAACGGCGAGGCGGTCGAACAGACCGCCGAGGTCGGCGTGCTCGGCGGGTTCTCCGCGGGTCGCGATCCGCGCCTGCACTTCGGGCTCGGACGTCATCACGGGCCGGTCGAGGTCACGATCCACTGGCTCGGCGCGCCGAGCGAGACCCTCACCCTCGAGAGCGGTCGCTACCACGCGATCCGGCAGGCGGAGTGATCGCCGTGGAGCCGTTCTCGCTTCGTTTCGTCTTGCTCGCGCTGGTGCTCGTCGTCGGCGCGATCGGTCGCGCGTTCTACGCACGGCAGAACCGCGCCGAAGTTCTAGGCGGCCGCATCAGCCGCGCGAAGGCGGTCTGGCTGACCTTCGCGGTGCTCTACTGGCTCGGGGTGTGTCCGCTCCTCGCGTTCGAGCCGAGCCTGCCGTGGCGTTGGCGCGTCGTGCTCGGCGTGTTCGGCGCGCAGTTCTGGCTGCGTGGCGTGGCCGAGATCTGGATGCTCTACGTCACGAAGAACTGGCGGCCCCCGTACGGCATCGCGCACGACGTCTTCAGCGTCGCGCTCGTGATCGGGACGACCCTCTGGTTCGGTCCCCTCACGACCGACGCCCCGAACCTCGTGGGCCTCGGCGTCACCGCGCTGCTGCTCGCGTCGTTGATCGTGGAGACCTACTACGCGTGGGTCTTCTTCGGGCTCGTCGAAGGCAAGACGACGGGCGACGACGGCGTGTGGTTCGCCGATCAGCACGACCCGCGCTTCGTGCGCGTGAACCGACTCACCGCCACCGTGAACGTGCCGCTCTTCGTGGGGCTCGCGGCGCTCCTCGGCGTGGCCTTCGGAGGACTCTGATGTTCGTCACCGACCGCTGTGACGTCGCGGGAGCTTCGCTCGCGTACGACCTCTTCCCCACCGACCGGCCCGACGCGCCCTGGCTGATCCTCGTGATGGGCTTCGGCGTGCAGCGCATCCACTGGCCGGACGGGTTTTGCGAAGAGCTCGCCGCCCACGGCCTGTGCGTGGTGCGCTTCGATCTGCGCGACTCGGGGGAGTCGCGCATCGCTCACGCGCCTTCTCCCTGGCAGGTCGGTCTGCACGCGCTTCGCACGGCGCTTCGCGGTCGCATCCTCGACGGCCTCGACGCGCGCGCTCTCTTCCAGGGAACGCTGCCGTATTCGCTCGATGCGTTGGCCGACGACGTCATCGCGCTGATGGACCACCTCGGCGCGGAGAAGGCGCACCTGGTCGGCATGAGCTTCGGGGGCGCGGTGGCGCAGCACGCGGCGTGTCGGCATCCGCAGCGCGTACGCTCGCTCGTCAGCATCGCCTCGACGACGGGCAAGCTCTCGGTGTCGATGCCCACGCGCCGCGCGTTGCCGGTGATGCTCGCCGCGCCCGCGAAGACACGCGAAGCGGCGGAGGCGGCGTTCCTCGCGGCGCTCTCGGTCGTCGGAAGCAAGACCCTGCGCACGCCGGAGGACGATGCTCGTCGCATCGCGGCGCAAGCGTTCGAGCGCGAGGAGGCGCCGGAAGGTCGTTGGCGCATGCTCTTCGCGATGCTCGCGGCCGGCGATCGGACCGAAGCGCTGAAGACGCTGCGCGTGCCGACGCTCGTGCTCCACGGCGCCGACGATCCGCTGGTGCCGCCGCGCGCGGGCGAGGCGACGGCCGCGGCCATCCGAGGTGCGAGCCTTCAGATCGTCGGAGGCATGGGGCACGACCTGCCGCCCGCGCTCTGGCCGCAGCTCACCTCGGACATCGCGAAGCACGCCTTCGCCGCGGAGCCCTACGTGCCGCGTCCGGCCAACGACCTCGTCGCACCCCTCGGAGGATCCCGATGAGTGAGCTCGATTTCACCCGCCCCACGGTCTGGGCGACCTGCGCGATGTTGCTCGCGGCGATGCTGGTCGACGTCGCGCTGCGCGACCGCTACGCGGCGGGCGGTGGCGAGCGCGACGCGGGCACCGCGCGTCGGCTGATCGTGTCGCTCAACGTCAGCTCGATCGTCTTGTTCGCGCTGCCGATGCTCGGCGTCGCGTCGTTCGCGCCGCGGACCACCGCGCTGCTCGCGCCGATCGGCGTCGGAGTCTGCGCGCTCGGTCTCCTCGTCCGCTACGCCGCGATCTTCCACCTCGGCCGCCTGTTCACGTGGCGCGTGACGATCCTCGACGGACATCGCCTCCACACCTCGGGCCTCTTCCAGGTCGTGCGTCACCCGAGCTACGCGGGCGGAATCCTCGCGATGGTCGGCGCGGCGCTCGCGTTCGGCTCCTGGGGCGCGCTGCTCTTCTTCGTG
>CALJLK010000323.1 GCA_937982655.1 uncultured Sandaracinus sp. | reverse complement strand
GGGCTTCATGCCCCGTGGGGGAGGGTCTGGCGACAGACCCTCAAGGAAGCTGAAACGTTCGCGGCCGCGAGAACACGCGGCCAGCGACGGTGCGCAGCACCACGAACGATGCTGCGCCCTCCATGCTCCGGTTCACTCCGCCACACGCGCTTCGAGGTGCAGCGATCCGAGCTCGTCCTCGTCGAGGCCCTCGACCACGACCATCACCGCGCTCCCGTCCGAGTCGAACGCGAGCTCGTCGTCGTCGACGCACCCGAGGAGCTCACCACAACCGGCGTACACCGTGAGCACCGCGTCGACCTCGCTCTCCCAGACCTCCAGTTCGTAGCGGCCCGGCGCGGGTGGCTCCCACCAGATCGTCACCGCCTCGCGCCCACCTCCGCCACACGGGGTCGTGTGAGCATCGGGCGAAGCCTCGGTGATCACGCCCTCCCAGATCGTTCCGAGGCCGCCGACCGTCGCCGTGCGCGGCGCACAGACGAGCTCGTCGGGTGCCCACACGCGCGTGCAGCCCCACTGCTCGCAACTGTCGGGCGACTGCGTCCGGCACGACACCCCGGGACCCAAGCATCCGCCGTAGTCCTCGCCGAGCCACTGGCATCCGGGCACCGAGTCGCAGGACCACTCCGACTGCCCGTAGCAGTCTTCGCCGTTGCCGATGCAGGCGTGGCCATCCGCGTCCTCTTCGTCGTCCTCGTCGAAGGTGAAGCGCTCGTCGGCGGGCGCGCCCGTCGGCACCTCGTCGCACTCCCCCACCCAGCTCGCGCGCCCGTCGCTCTGGCAACGAATCGCGGCTTCGTCGACGCAGCGAACGTCGCCGCACGCGATGCGCACCGAGTGGAAGTCTTCTTCGTCGTCCTCGACGAAGAGGTGGCACGCGCACCCCGCGCGCCCCTCGCCTCCGTCATCCACTTCCCCGTCCGAGCCGAAACACCCCCACACACCGACGACCACGATCAACCACGCAAACCGAATCATGACCCACCTCCGAGCGCCTTCGCGGCGCGAGCGGCTGGGTTTCGTCAGCAACGCGTGCGAGTTGCGTGACCGCGAGTCGTTCGCACGCGGTCCCCACCCGCACGACGGCCCCGATGAACCGTGTTCTAGCGCCACGCATCCGCGAACACGGTTCGCAAACATTGAAATTGTTTGGATTTTTCGTCGAACGTGCGCGAGCGCACCGGTGCGTGAGGAAACAAACGCCCGTTCAACCCCCGCAGTCGGCTGCTCGAAGGATCCGAAGGCGGCTCACGCATTTCGTCCGCTCGTGACTCTGGGCCGCGAGACACGGTCCGGCCCATGAACACCGGCTCCACGAACCTCGGCATCGCCTCGCTCGGCCTGAAGCTCCCCTCCCGCTACCTCGACGTCCGCGACCTCGCGGCGCTGCGCGGAGTCGACCCCGACAAGTTCACCAAGGGCCTCGGCTGCCACGAGATCGCGCTCTGCGGCGAAGGCGAGTCGGTCGTGACGTTGGCGGCCGGCGCGGCGAAGCGTGCCCTCGCGCGCTGGGGCGGGAGCCCGAAGGATCTCGGTCTGCTCGTGGTCGGCACCGAGACCGCCCAGGACATGAGCCGTCCGCTCTCCGCCTTCGTCGCGGACGAGCTCGGCCTGCGCGGCGCGATCCGCAGCTACGAGACCAAACACGCCTGCTACGGCGGCACCGTCGCGCTCCGTCAGGCGCTCGAGTGGAAGGCGAGCGGCGCGTCGCGGGGCAAGGCCGCGCTCGTGATCGCGAGCGACGTCGCGCTCTACGCGCCGAAGGACCCCGGCGAGCCCACGCAGGGTGCGGCCGCGGTCGCGTTCGTGGTCGACGACGCGAGCGTCGCTGCGATCGATCTCGAGAGCTACGCGTGGGCCGAGCCCGCGTTCGACTTCTGGCGTCCGGTCGGCGAGAGCTTCCCGCGCGTCGACGGCCCGCTCAGCCTCGAGTGTTACGAGAAGGCGACCACCGAGTGTTTCCGCCAGCTCGCGGACGGCAAGCCGCTCGACGAGGTCCTCGCGGCGTTCTCCGCCGTCTGCTTCCACGTGCCCTTCCCGAAGATGGTGAAGAAGGCCGTGATGAAGCTCGGCGAAGCGAACGGCTGGAGCGAGGGCGTCACGAGCGCGCTCTTCGAGAGCAAGGTGATGCCCGCGATGGACTGGAACCGCCACACCGGCAACAGCTACACCGCCGCGCTCTGGACCGGCGTCGCGAAGGTGCTCGCGGGCGCCGAGCAGGGCGCGCGCTTCGCGGCCTTCAGCTACGGCTCCGGCTTCGGCAGCGAGCTGCTCACGATGACCGCGGGCCCGAAGGCGAAGGAAGGCGCGTGGAAGGCGGACGTCGCGCAGGACCTCGCGTCGCGCACCCGCATCGACGCCGAGACCTACCTCGCCTACCGCGGCGCATGACGTTTGTGTTCGCTGCGGCCTTCGGCCTTCGCTCACGAGGCGGGGAGGTTTCCCCGCACCCCTCTGGCGCGTGACGTCCTCCGCTTCGCTACGGCCGCCCCTGCGCGCTGCTCTTCGGGGGCTTCGCCCCCTGGCCGCAGAGGGCCAGCCCCGGACGTGAGGTGCTGGTTTGTCATGCGCTTTGCGCACCATCGCCGGAAACGAGTCCGCGACGCCTGGCCAGAGCGAGCACAACCGTTTTGATTCGGCGCCCGGCGCTGCTAGACCCCGCGCGTGACCCGTTGGACCATCGCCGAAGCGCGCGCGATTCATGACCTTCCGCTGCTCGAGCTGCTCTTCCGAGCGCAGACCGTGCACCGCGAGAACCACCCGCCCGACGCGGTGCAGCTCTGCACGCTCCTGTCGGTGAAGACGGGCGCGTGCCCCGAGGACTGCGCGTACTGCCCGCAGAGCGGACGTCACGACACGAAGGTCGAGCCGGAGCGTCTGCTCCCGGTCGACGAGGTGCTCACGAAGGCGAAGAAGGCGCGCGCGGCCGGCGCGACGCGCTTCTGCATGGGCGCCGCGTGGCGCGACGCGCGCGAGGGCGAGCAGTTCGAACGTGTGCTCGAGATGGTGCGCGGCGTGCGTGGCCTCGGCATGGAGGCGTGCGTGACGCTCGGCATGCTCACCGACGAGCAGGCGCAGCGCCTCAAGGAGGCGGGCCTCTCCGCCTACAACCACAACCTCGACACCTCCAAAGAGTTCTACGGCTCGATCATCACGACGCGCACCTATCAGGAGCGCCTCGACACGATCGCGCGCGTGGCCGACGCGGGCATCCACGTCTGTAGCGGCGGCATCATCGGCATGGGCGAGACCAAGGGCGATCGCCTCGGCATGCTCGTGACCCTCGCCAACCTCGATCCGCAGCCCGAGAGCGTGCCCATCAACGCGCTCGTCGCCGTCGAAGGCACTCCGCTCCAGGATCGACCGCCCGTCGATCCCTTCGAGATGGTCCGCATGTGCGCGACCGCGCGCATCCTCCTGCCGCGCTCGATGGTGCGCCTGTCCGCGGGTCGCCAAGAGATGTCGCGCGAGGCGCAGACGCTCTGCTTCCTCGCGGGCGCCAACAGCATTTTCTACGGCGAGAAGCTCCTCACCACCGGCAACCCCGACGTCGAAGCGGACATGCAGCTCCTGCGTGAGCTCGGCATGCGCGCGCTGGTGCCGGCGGATCCGCAGAAGCAGAAGCCGGCCGAGATCGCGCCGCTCCCGCCGCCCGCGGAGTGAGAGCGACGCAGCGCCGACACGAGCCGCACCGTTCGACACGAGCGAGCCGCACCGACACGTGATCGCGCGTGGCGCTCGAGTCGCACGACGTGAACCCCAATCACGACGTACCGAGCTCGCGCGACGAAGCTGTCCGGTGTTCCCTCACGCGCGCAGCTCCCGTAGGCTCCGTTCGGGACACGATGAGACCGCTCGTCTTGGTGGCCGACTCCGATCCGTTCGCGCTCACCTTGCTCGAAGAGGCCTGTGCGGCCGAGGGGTGCGAGGTGATGACTGCGCTCGACGGCGCGGACGCGCTCGCGGCCATCGCGCGGGAGGCGCCTGCGTTGGTGATCGCGGCGCGTGAGCTCGGCGGGATCTCGGGGACGGAAATCCTGCGCATCGTGCGGCGAGATCCGGAGCTGCGCGTGATCGCGGTGCTGCTCGCAGGCGAACGCGCCGATGCGACCCGCGACTCCGCGCAGACGTCGCCCACGCGCCACGCGGACCACGTCGCCCGAGACGTCACGCACGAGGCGTCGGGCGAGATCGCAACGGATGCTTTCGAGGACGAGCACGACGACTCGGCTCCGAACGGCTGGCTCGCGCGCCCGTACCGCGTGGTCGAGGTGCAAGCACGCGTCCGCGAGCTGCTCGACACGCGGCTCGAACGACGACGGCGCGCACGCGAGTCCGAGACGGTGCGGCGCGTCGGCACCCGCGCGCAGTGGAAGCTCGCGCTCGAGCACGAAGCGGAGCGCGCGATCCGGCACCGCGCGCCGCTCGGCTGCGTGCTCGTGGACTCCACCGCACCCGAGCGCGACGCCCGCACGTTGGCTGAGCTCCTGCGGGTGGTGGACGAGGTCTTCGTGCTCGACGAGCGCCGCGTGGGCGTGCTCCTGCCCGAGACCCCCGCACACGCGCTGCCGGTGGTCGAAGCACGCATCCGCGAGGCGCTCCCGAGCGCGCGCCTGGCGATGGCGGCGCTGCCCGACGACGCGAGCGATCCCGAGGGCCTGGAGCGCCAGGCCACCCACCGGCTGATCGCGAGCTGACACGAAGCACATCACGTCGCGCGCATCGCGTCGCGCACATCACGCGCACACGTGACGTCGCGATCGGTCAGCTCCGCTCGCGGCCCACGTCGTCCAGCGCGTACGCCTGCACCTTGCGGATCAGGTTCCGGCGGCTGATCCCGAGCGCCTCCGCAGCGCGCGTCTTGTTGCCCTTCGCCGCGCGCAGTCCGTCCGTGATCATACGCCGCTCGAGCGCCTCCACCGCGTCCGGGAGCGACTTGTCGGTCAGCCCTTCGAGGGCCTCGTCCGTCGCAGCCGGCCGGCGCTCGCTGCTGCTCGTCACCGCGGGCACGAGCCCCCGACCGAGCGCAGGCGAGAGGTGCTCTTCGCCGATCAACCCGTCGTCGCCCGAGAGCACCCAGAGCCGCTCGATCTCGTTCTCGAGCTCGCGCACGTTGCCCGGCCAGCGGTGCGCGAGCAGCCGATCGAGAGCCGCACGCGAGAGCGCCTTGTGCCGTCCATCGCGCTGCGCGAGCCGACCGAGGAAGAACTCCGCCAGCAGCGGGATGTCGTCCTTGCGTTCGCGGAGCGCGGGCACGCGGATCTGCACCACGTTGAGGCGGTAGTAGAGGTCTTCGCGGAACGTGCCCTCGCGGACCATCGTCTGCAGATCGCGGTTGGTCGCCGCGACGATCCGCACGTCGACCTTCTTCGGCTCCGTCGCGCCGACCGGCATGAACACGCCTTCTTGCAGGACGCGCAGGAGCTTCACCTGCAGCGCCGGCGACATGTCGCCGACCTCGTCGAGGAAGAAGGTTCCGCCGTCCGCGACGCTGAACAAACCGGGTTTGTCTCCGACCGCGCCCGTGAACGAACCGCGCTTGTGCCCGAAGAGCTCGCTCTCGAGCAGGTTGTCGTTGAAGGCGCTGCAGTTCGTGGCGACGAAGCGTTTGTCGGAGCGCTTGCTCATCCGATGGATCGCGCGCGCGACCAGTTCCTTGCCGGTGCCGTTCTCGCCGAGCACCAACGCGGTCGCGTTCGAGCCGCGGATGCGATCGAGCACCCGGAAGAGCTCCTGCATCGGCGCGCTTCGTCCGACGATGCCCGCCTCCGCCGACAGGTCGCGCTCACGCTCGCGCCGCTTGGTCGTCGCCGCGAGGGCGCCCGAGGCAGCGTCGAGGGCGATGCGCGCGTAGCGGACCGCGTCGTCGCGTCCCGCGACCTCGACGCGGAGGAGGGTTCCGTCACTGAGCTGAGTCTCGGCGGTGCCGGTTTCGCTGGCCATGGATGGGGGCGCAAGATACGGGGCGATCCCGCACGGTGGCAAGCCCGAGCCCCGAAAAAGAATCGTATCGCCGAGGATTTAGCGCACCGTGCGCTCCCGCGCGGCCGCTGCGACGAGATCGCGCAGGTCGATCCGGACCAGCGGATCCCCCTCCCCCACGAACGCCCGGTTCAGGAGCGCGAGAGCCTCGTCGAGCCGACCGGCGTCGAGGAGGTCCGGTCCCGTCGGCGGGCGCGCGGTGAAGTTCAGCGGGCACCAGACGAGCGCCTTGTCGCCCGCGCGGGCACGAACCGCCTCGATCGGGACGACGTCATTCGGATACGCGAGCGGCAGGCCCTGTGAACGACACACCAGCGGGCGCGCGGCATAGACCGCACACCGTCCGTCGTCGCCGAGCATCACGCAGCGGACGTCGTCGACTTCGAGCTCGTCCCCGTTCGCGGAATGTTCGCCCTCGCCCGCACGCTCGACCGTCGATGGCCCGTTGAGCTCGAGCTCGACCCCGTCCACGGAACGTTCGTCCTCGCCCTCGGGCTCGAAGGTCGATGGCCCATCGAGCCTCGCGACCAGCTCGGCGAGCGCCCCGTCGTCGAGCGCACGCAGCGCCGCCGCGAGCTCGGCCGCCTCGAGGGGCGAGACCGCGAGCGACACGTGACAGCACGCCTCGCAGCCCGCACCGCAGCGAAGGTCTGCCCCGCGCGCGACCGCGGCCGCCTCGTGCTCGTCCACCCGCCCGCGGAGCGCCCGGTACGCGTCGATCGGATCCACGGCTCGACGCTGCGCGATCCCGATTGGCCTGGCCAGCCGACCGCGACCGGAGAACCCCGAGGAGCCCACGCGGACCCTTCGTTGACGCCACGCGTCGCGCTGCCGTACAAACGACCCGCGTCCACGCGTCTGCGTGGCGCCCTCGAGCAAGCCTCACGCTCCGCTCGCGGCGCTCCGTCGGTCCGGCGGCGCTCGACACGGTTGGATTCGTCCATTCAATGCAGGAATACGTCGGGATCGTCTGCGGCAGCTGCGACGCGCTCTCCCCCCTCGGGGCGCCGCGCTGTGTGCGCTGTGGCGAAGACCTGACCGCGTCACACGCGCCGCAGCTCGCGGGCCGCGCGATGACCGAGGAGGAGCTCATGGAGCAAGCGCGTAATTTCGTCTGCAAGGAGTGCTCGAGCGCGGTGCCGAGCGGTCACAAGTTCTGCGGTGCCTGCGGTGCCGTCGTTCCCGAAGAGATCCAGAACGCGCAGACGAAGTTCTTCGGCGCGATGCAGCAGCCCGGCAAGGCGCGGCTCATCCTCATCCGCGGCGACCAAGGCATCGACGGCCTCAGCTATCTCCTGCAGGGGCAGGAGCACGTCGCGGGTCGGAAGGACGCGCAGATCCTCTTCCCCGAGGACAGTTGGCTCAGCTCGAAGCACGCGAACTTCATCTACCGCGGCGAGAAGCTCGTCGTCCGCGACGAAGGCAGCTTCAACGGCGTCTACGTGCGTGTGCGGCAGCCGACGCCGCTCTCGGTCGGCGGACACTTCCTCTGCGGCGAGCAGGTCTTCCGCCTCGACGCGACGCCGAAGGACGACAGCGGCCCCGAGCCCGATCAAACGTACTTCTACTCGTCGCCCAAGCGCCCGAGCCCCTTCCGCATCGTCCAGATCCTCAAGGGCGGTCGCGACGGAATGGTGTTC
>CALJLK010000322.1 GCA_937982655.1 uncultured Sandaracinus sp. | reverse complement strand
CTGACGACCCTGGGCTTCTTCGTCGGCCCGGGTCTGACGACCCTGGGCTTCTTCGGGGCCCGGGTCTGACGACCCTGGGCTGGGGGTACCGACGCGGCAAGGGCGCCGCGCATTCAACTCGTGACGTGCTCGATCATTCATGGATGTCGAGCTCGCCTTGCACGTAATCCGCGAGGGATTCCTGCATCTTCCGCCGTGCGTGGAACAGGCGGCTCATGATGGTCCCCTTGGGGACCTCGAGGACCTTGGCCATCTCTTCGTAGGAGAGCCCCTCGACCTCGCGGAGCAGCAGCACCGCGCGGTGGTATTCGGGCAGCTCGTCGAGGGCCTTCTCGATGCGCTCGATCAGCTCGCGGCGGAGCGCGGTGCGGCGCGGATTGGTTCCGAGCAACGTGGGTAGGATCGAGCCGTCGCCCGCGTCCTCGTCGCCGCGCTTGATGCGCTCGTCGAAGTCGACGTTGCGGCCCTTCTTGTTGCGCCGGACGTGGTCGATCGAGAGGTTCATCACGATGCGGTAGAGCCACGTGTAGAAGCTGCTCGTGCCCTGGAAGCTCTCGATGTGCTTGTGCACCTTGATGAAGGCGTCCTGCACGATGTCGAGCGCGTCCTGCTTGTTGCGCACGACCCCGAACGCGACCGCGAAGGCGCGGCGGTTGTAACGATCGAAGAGCTCGCGGAAGGCGGTTTCGTCGCCCTGTTGCAGGCGCCGCACGAGCTCGCGATCGCGTTCGCGCTCCTCGGGCGTGGTCCGGCTGCTCACCCGCGGCTCGGGCACGTCGGCGGGGGGCGGGGTCGACGGAACGGGAGGCCGCGACGAGGCTCGCTCGTCGTCTCCCGTGCTCTCGTCGTTCTCGTCGCCGGCCGCGACCGCGGTCATGGGCGTGGTTCTACCAGCCCGCGGAAAGCCACGTCCATTCTTGGTGCGCGGTTGCCGGGACCCGACCGCTCGATCGGTGGCTTCGCGCTCGCCCCATCGACCTCGGGCGGGTAGGCTCCGCCGCTGAACGCATGACGAGGTGTGCCGTGGTCGGGCTCGGTCCGAACCGGCGGTGCTGGAAGCTCGTCGATCCGCACGCGCGGAGTCGGGCGGCCAGCGAACGGGCTGGATGGTCGGCCGGACGAGCGGCTGGGTGGCTGGGTGAATCGGCGATGGATCTTCGAGGATTGAACGCTCCGCAACGAGAGGCCGTGCTGCACGAGGGGGGCCCGCTCGTGGTCTTCGCGGGGGCGGGCAGCGGCAAGACGCGCGTGATCACGATGCGGATCGCGCGCCTCGTGGCCGAGCAGGGCGTGGCGCCGTGGCGGATCCTCGCGGTCACCTTCACCAACAAAGCCGCGGGCGAGATGCGCGAGCGGCTCGAGCACTTGGTGCCCGGGGGCGCGAAGGGGCTGCAGGTCGGCACCTTCCACTCGACGTGCGCGCGGCTCCTGCGGCTCAACGCGGAAGCGGCGGGGGTGAAGAAGGACTTCGTCATCTACGACGACCAAGACCAGCAGGCGATGGTCAAGCGGGTGCTCGGCGACCTGAACATCGACCCCAAGCAGTTCATCCCCAAGCAGGTCGCGGGCGCGATCAACCGTGCCAAGCAGGAGATGACCGCGCCCGACCAGATGACGACCGAGGGCGATCCGTACCGCGAGATCGTGCGGCGCGTGTACACGGCCTACGAAGAGCGCATGCAGAAGTCCGGCGCGCTCGACTTCGGCGATCTCATCTACCGCTTCGTGCGCGCGCTCGAGGGCAACGACGCGCTGCGCGAGCACCTCGCGGGGCGCTTCCTCCACCAGCTCGTCGACGAGTTCCAGGACACCAACCACGCGCAGCTCCGGCTCGTGCGCGCGCTCGCGTCGGTGCACCGCAACCTCGTGGTGGTCGGCGACGACGATCAGTCGATCTACCGCTGGCGAGGCGCGGATCGGCGCAACATCCTCGACTTTCGCCGCGCGTATCCGGACGCGCGCGTGGTGAAGCTCGAGCAGAACTACCGCTCCACGCAGCGGATCTTGCGCGTCGCGCACTCGGTCATCTCGAAGAACCACGACCGCGAGCCGAAGGAGCTGTGGACGGAGAATCCGGAGGGCGACAAGGTCCTCGTGGTCCGCTGCGAGGACGAGCGCGACGAGGCGCGTATGGTCGTGCGCGGCGTGCAGGAGCTGCGGGCGAAGGGCGCGCCGCTCTCGGAGATCGCGGTCTTCTATCGGACCCACGCCCAGTCGCGCGTGCTCGAAGAGGCGCTGCGTCAGGCGAACGTGCCGTATCGGATCGTGGGCGGCGTGCGCTTCTACGATCGCGCGGAGGTCAAAGACCTGCTCGCGTACTTGCGCGTGATCCAGAACCCCGAGGACGACGTCTCGCTGCTGCGCATCGTCAACGTGCCCGCGCGAGGGATCGGCAAGACGAGCCTCTCGCGCCT
Source organism: uncultured Sandaracinus sp. (assembly GCA_937982655.1). Taxonomy (GTDB): domain Bacteria; phylum Myxococcota_A; class Polyangia; order Polyangiales; family Houyiibacteriaceae; genus JACKEH01. Next base: position 1,143 of record CALJLK010000322.1, on the reverse strand, counting down.
GCTCGACGACGCGGCGCGCGCGGGCTCGAGCGTGTGGGCGGCGATCGACGAGAACGCGAGCAGCGGGCCGGCGGGCAAGCTCGCGCAGTTCAAGGAGCTGATGGAGCGGATGCGCTCGGCCGCGCGCACGTTGCCGCTCGCGGATCTCGCGGGCGCGGTGCTGCAGGACAGCGGCTACCTCGAGATGCTGCGCGCGGACGACTCGCCGGAGGCCGACGCGCGGCGCGAGAACCTCCAAGAGCTCGTGGGCTCGATCCAGCAGTACGCGGCGGAGCGCGAGGACGCGACGCTGGCGGGCTTCCTCGAAGAGGTGACGCTGCAGTCGGAGGTCGAGGAGCAGGCGGGCGGCGCGAAGGTCACGTTGATGACCGTGCACGCGGCCAAGGGCCTGGAGTTCGACACCGTGATGGTCACCGGGCTCGAGGAGCGGATGTTCCCGATGCGCGGCACCGATCCCGCGGAAGATCCGGAGGAGATGGAGGAGGAGCGCCGGCTCGCCTACGTCGCGTTCACGCGTGCGCGCCAGCGGCTCATCCTCAGCTACGCGAGCGTGCGTCAGATCTACGGACAGGTGCGGCCGGGCGATCCCTCGCGCTTCGTGCTCGACGTGCCGCGGGAGGACGCGGTGTGGATCGGGGTGGAGCCGCGGCGTGCTGCGCCGGTGTCGCGGCCGTATCGGCCCGATCCGTGGGAGCGCCCGAGCTTCCCGGCGCGTGGTGGCAGTGGGGTCGGCGGTGGCGGCGGTTGGGGCTCACGCTCCGGTCGCGACGACGACGATGCGATCGACGCCCACGACGACGACGCGTGGGAGCCGCGGAGCGCGCCGAAGAGCAGCTCGCGCGGTGATGCGCCGACCGAGAGCTACGTCGACTATTCGGAGGGCTCGGACTCCCGCGGTTTCGCGCCCGGGATGCGGGTGCGTCACGCGAAGTTCGGCATCGGCGAGGTCCGCCGCGTCGAGCAGGGCATGGTCCCGAAGGCGGACGTGATCTTTCCCGGCTGGGGAAAGAAGACCCTCGCGATCCAGTACCTCACGCCGGTGTGAGGAGAGGGCGGGCGGAGACGACGACCTCCTGACGTGGACGTGAACGATCCGTGAGAAGAAACGCCGCGTCGAGGATCGACGCCTCGACGGGCGAATGC
>CALJLK010000321.1 GCA_937982655.1 uncultured Sandaracinus sp. | reverse complement strand
AGCTCACGACTCAGCTCACGACTCAGCTCACGACTCAGCTCACGACTCAGCTCACGACTCAGCTCACACGCGCGCTCAGCTGCTCCAGAGGACACGAACCGCGCGCGGCAGGCCGGGCTGCTCGATGACGTCGCAGTCGCCGCACGCGGTCGGGAAGCGATCGCCTTCGCACTCCGCGCACTCGGCGAGCACCGTCACCATCGCGGTGAGCTCTTCGCGGAGCTTGCGCAGCTTCGCGATCTTCTCCTGCATCGCGGTGATCTGGCGCGTGACGATCTCGGTGATCTCCGCCGACGCCTCGCGGGCGGTCGCGTAGCGGCTCTTGAGCTCGAAGAGCTCTTTGATGTCCTGGATCGAGAGCCCTGCCTCGCGCAGATCGAGCGCGAGCTGGAGCTTGCGCAGCTCGCCGTACGTGAACATGCGCCGCCCACCCGCTCGCTCGCGCGGACGGATGAGCCCTTCTTGTTCGTAGAAGCGCACCGTCCGGAGCGTGCTGTCGCAGAGGCGGGCCATGTCGCCCGTCGTGAGCACGGGCTCGTCCTCGTCGACGACTTGCAGGTGAGAGTGGCCGTCGTTGCGTTCCACGGTGTCGGGTTCCAATCGCGGTCGCTCTTTCGGGAGCGGTCCATGAGCTCGTTCGGGTGAGCTCGTTCGGATGAGCTCGTTCGGGATCGGCGCGGCCGAGAGCCCGGACGGATCGTCGCATCGTCGTCGGCGCTGTCGAGGCGTCGTCGACGTCGGCGGGCAGTCCGTCCCTGCCAGGAGGCCCCCGCTCGAACCCCTGGTGTATGGGGAGGGCAGATAAAGCGTCAAGGCACGCAACTGGCGCTCACGGTGGCCGAGGACCCCCGCATCGACCCGGACCCCGAGCGCCGTCCCCCGGACGCCGCCGTCGATCCCGGTCTCCCTCGAGCTCCCACGCGCCGTCTCCCGAAGGTCTCGGGAACGACCCGGGGAGCTTCCGAAGAACCTCCCTCGTCCGTCCAGGAGAACCGCCATGACCACCGTCCGCCGCCCCGATCTCGCCGTCCAGTCCCGCGTCACCACCCCCCGTATCACCGAGGCGCCCGCCGCCGATCGTTTCCGCGAGGCCCTCGGGCGCAGCGCCAGCCAACTGGTCGCCGGCGTCGAGCAGGTCGCGAGCTTCGTCCCCGGAGGTCCCGTCGTGACGGCCGCCATTCGCGGCGCGGCTGGTGGGACCGGCGGGGTCGGCAGCACCAGCCAGGGGCTGAGCTCGAGCCCGGAGACCTCCGGTGGCGCGAGCGCGGCCGGCACCGGTCCCGACGGCTCGGCCGTGGGATCCCTCGCGGATCAGTCGAATCAGGCGATGCAGCTCCTCGAGCTCCAGCACGCCCTCGCGATGGAACAGCAGCGCGTCCAGACGATCTCGAACGTGATGAAGGCGCGCCACGACTCGAACAAGGCCGTGATCGGCAACCTCCGCTGAAGAACACGTGGTCCGTGCGCGCCGAGTCTGGCGCGCCGGACCGAGCTCCCTCTTCGTCGCTTCTCCCCTCTCTGCCCGGGGTGTCTTGCGGTTCGCGAGGCGCTTTCGGTAACCTCATCAGGAGTCCACGATGTCCTCGTCGATCAAACCGCCCGGTAGCGGCGGACCCAAGCCCATCGATCCGGTGGGCGCGTCCAAGGACGCGGAGCGTAGTGACCGCGCGCGCGCGGAGCGTTTCGAGGAAGCCCTCGAAGCCTCGCGCACCCCGTCCACGACGGCGGCGTCGAGCACGAGCCCCGTCGCGGGCGTCGCCGCCGAGCTGCAGGCCGGCCGGATCGACGGCGCGACCGCGATCGATCGGCTGGTGGCCGACGTTCTGAACGGTCCGATGGCGGCGGGGCTCGACGCCCGTGCCCGCGCGGCGCTCGAGACGCACCTCCGCGCGTCGCTCGAAGACGATCCGAATCTGGCCGCGCTGGTGCGCGACCTCGAAGGCTGAAGACCCCGCACGTGCGCCCCCGCGCACCCTCGACGATGCCCCACACCTCCTCCGTCCGTGGACGCGCGATCCGCAGCGCCTGGTTTCTCTCCCGCTCCGGCACGCCCGCACGGCGGTCCGTGGGTCCGACGATCGCCCGCGCCACCCTCGGGGCGCTGATCCTCGCGCTGGCGTCGCCCTGGAGCGTGCGCGCGCAAGAGGGTGAGCCGATCGAGATCAACCCGCCCGACGAGGTCGCCGAGGAAGCGCCGACGGAGGTCTCGCCCGCGACGCCGGTGGCGATGCAGCGCATCTACATGGTGTCGACGGCGGTCGATCCCGAGCTCGAAGCGCTCTCGGGTCGCGTGGGTGCCGCCGCGCGTGCCGCCCTGCGTCGCGTTCCGAGCGCGGACTGGCAGCGCGCCGACCAGCGTTATCTCGGCTACGACGACAACACGCTCGAGAAGCTCCGGGTCGCGCGCGAGAAGCTCGAGCTCGGCCGCACCGCATACCTCGATCTGCGCCTCGACGAGGCGACGGTGCTGCTCCGTGATGCAGTGGAGAACTTCGACCAGGCGATGTCGGCGCTCGAAGATCCGACCGACCTCGGGCAGGCGCTGCTCTTCCTCGGCGCCGTGCAGGTCTACAACAACGATCGGCGCGGCGCGCAGCGCACGTTCGAGCGGCTCCACATCCAGATGCCGCACATCCAGCCCGACCCGAACGTGTTCGCGCCCGACGTGGTCGAGCGCTACGAGCAGTCGCGGATTCGTGCGAACGACGCGCAGATCACGGTGGAGAGCGATCCGCCGGGCGCGGTCGCCTACGTCGACTTCATCCCGCGTGGGCTCTCGCCGGTCACGGTCGGCGATCTGCCGCGTGGTGAGCACACCATCCGCGTCGTCGCTCCCGGTTCGACGCCCTACATCGAGAACGCCGAGAGCGGTGGACGTCGTGGACCTGCGACCGTGAGCGCGTTCTTGCTTCCGGTCGAAGGCAACGAAGGTCTGGCGGCGGCGGTCGCGGGGATCGCGGGCAGCGAGCTGCGGTCGGCGGACGGAGCGGTCGGTGAGGTCGCGCGCATCCTCGACCTCGACAAGATCGGTGTCATCCGGGTCGCGTACGGCGAGTCGCAGGAGACGATTCGACTCGAGCTCGTGATCTTCGATGCGCACTCGGGGCGCCGCGTGCTGCGTGGTGAGGTCGTCGCGCCGCGTGCGCTCGGGGAGCTCGAGGACGTCGTGACGCGCGCGGTCCAGCAAGCGGTCGAGAACGCGCTCAACCCGCAGGTCGGCCAAGACGGCGAGACCCCGATCGCGATCGATCTCACGCCCGAGGTGCCCGACGAGCCGGAGCCGCGCGACCCGCTCTACAAGAAGTGGTGGCTCTGGGCCGCGGTGGGTGGCGTCGTGGTGGTGGGCGCCGTCATCGGGATCGCGGTCGCGGCCAGCGGCGGATCGGACGTCGGTCAAGACACCGGCGGACAAGTCGTCTTCCAGTTTTGAGCGCGATGCGCGCCCGCCTCGCTCTCGCACGTCGTGCTGCGCGGTTTCGGTCAGCGCGCGCGTTGGTGCGTCGCTCGCAAGCGCGCCTCTCCTCGGGGGGTTGGGCTCGCTTCGTCGTCGTCTCGATGATCGCCTGCACGGCGAGCGAGCCTCGGAGCGCGCCACCGCCGCCCGAGCCGTTGCCGGAGCTTCCTCCGCTCGACGAGCCGAGCGCGGTGGTGGCGGACGATCTGCCGACGCCGGCGCCCGATCTCGCGTGGCGGTTGACGCCCGCGTTCGCCGACGATCCCGACTTCGCGTCGAGCACGGCCGAGCCCGCGCGCCGCATCGTGTACCGGATGTCGTTGCTCGTTCCTCGAAGTCAGGGTGACAACGAGACCGGCGTCGCGGGGCCGACTGCCGAGCTCTACGTCGACGTCGCGCGCGACCGACTCCGCGCGCGGTTCGGCGGCAACGGCTGGCCGGTGCACGCGGGCGCCGAGGTGCGGCTCCGGCGCGACACGCCCGGGGTCTACCTGCTCGACGGCGAAGGAGGACGACCGCTCGGACCGGGCCAGCTCGCCCAATGGTTCGAAGGCGGGCGACCGCGCACCTCGCCTTCGTTTCGCATCGCGACTCCACCGACCACCGAACAGTCCGGGCCGGGCGATCTGTTGTGCCGGCTGATCGCGGAGTGGACCAACAACGCGCCCGACTCGCTGGCCCGTCGTTGTGGGGAGGGAGGCTCGCCACCGAGCTTTCGCGTGGGGCTCTGGCGTGCGGAACGAACGGCGGACGTGGGCGTGGAGCTGCCGCGCTCGCAGCTCCGCGCCGATCACGTCGATCCTCCGGCGCCGGTGCCTCCGTCGAGCAGCCGCGCGTTCTTGCCGCCCGCGATGATGGCGCGCTTCGAGCCGGGTCGAGAGCGCAGCGGCGTGGAGCAGGATCCTTCGACGTCGGGCGAGGCGCCGGGCGAAGGGCTCTTGGTGGAGAACCGCGGGCCGACGCGGACGCTCGTCACGATCGAAGGCACCCCGATCGGGTGGGTCGACGCAGGTGCGACCGCGCACTTCGTCGGGCTTCGACCGGGAATGTACGAGGTCGGCGGGATGCGGCCCTTCGGCTTGCAGGCGGCGCGGGTGCGGCCGGTGCGCGTGCCGGGTCGCGTGCGGCTTCCACGCTGAGCTCACGCTCGCGCTGCAGCTCGCCTGTCTCGTCTTGCCGCGTCGATGCGTCTGCCGTGCGCCGTTTCAGTCGGCGTTCTCGCGCGCGACGAACGCGTCGTACTCGGCGCTCTCCCAGAAGCGGCGCTCGTTGCGTTCTCGGGCTTGGCGCCCGAGCGTCTCCATCACTTGCTCGAAGACCTCGAAGCGAACGGTGAACGAGTAATAGTCGGTGTCGCGCACGTCCCCGAAGAGCTCGAGCGCGCTGCGAACCGCTTCGCGGTCGGTCGGACGCACCCGCAAGTGCGCGCCCCAGCCGGGCGCGTCCTTCTCTTCGATCACCTCGACCGCGGTGCCGATGGGGTTGAAGAAGAGAAAGACCGACTCCGCCTCGAGCCGCCACAGGCCATGGTCGTCGTCGGGGGCGTTCCAGCGCATCGCGTCGAAACGGTGCCGAAGCACCTCTCCGAAGTACGCGCCGCAGATCGGCGCGACCAGTCCGAGGAGCTCGTCGCTCTCGGCCTTTCCGGAGGCGGACTTCTTGCCCTGGTCGGCGGGGTCAGCCGCCGACTTCTTGCGTTTGCCGGGGCGGACCTTCTCTCCCGCCGCGAGCTCGCGGTGGTTCTTCGCGTAGTGATCGAGGATGGGCAGGGTCTCGGGCTCGAAGTCGAGCTCGACGCCGACCGTGGCGAGGACGGACGCGCGGCACGCGGTGGCGAGATCGAGGACGGTCTGGGGCACGCTCATGGGTCGCGGAGTCTGGGCCGCCCACCGCAGAGCGCAACGGGCCGTCGCTCGTCGGTCGTCGGGCTCGTCGGGCTCGTGGGCGGCGTAAGGGTGATCGTCGAACGATCGAGATCTCCAGGGGAGCCGCCGGAGATCCGGGAGATCGTGCGGGTGCTGCGGCGAAGTGCCGCGTTTGCGGGGACAGGAGCGGTCGGATCGTGATACCGATCCGCGCGCGCGGCGGGGCGCGGGAGGAGGTCGGGTGCGGGTGCCGACGGAGGAGTTCGTCTACGACGGTCGTGAAGGCCAGACGCGCCGCGAGACGGTGCACGTCCCGGCCGGCGCGGGCTTGCGCACGTTGAGCGTGCACCGCGTCGTCAACGTCGCCACCGACCCGAGCCTGCGCGCGGCCGCGCTCGACGGAACGCTGCACGCGCTCGAAGGCGCGGCGCTCGCGATCTCCTTCGTCTTTCACGACCCTCAGGCGCATCGCTTCGCGCTCGTGGTGCCGGCCGCGCTCGCCCACACGGCGCTCGCGGAGCGCGCTGCGCTGCTGCAGCGGCTCGCGAGCGACACCGCGCATCGGGTGCCACCGTACGTCGCAGACGCGCACGTCGTGATCGGAAGCGAGGGGCTCCGAGCGTATCTGGAAGGCGACCGGACGCGCACCGCGGCGCTGGCGGAGCGCGAGGGTCGCGTGGAGTCGCGCGAGGCGGACATCGCGCGGCGTGAGCGGCGGCTGGCCGAGCTGGAAGAGCGCGAGCGTCGGATCGCCGAGCGCGCGGAGGCGATCACGCGGCGCGAGGATGAGCTTCGCCTGGAGGCGGAGCGGACGGAGGCGGCGACGCGTGAGCTCGCGCAGCGCGAGAGCGCGCTCGACGAACGCTTCGAGCGGCTGCGCGAGCGCGAGGAAGCGGCGGCGCGTCCGGCGGCGCGTGACCGCGACGTCGCGCGCACCGATCCCGCGATCGCGACCGCGACCGCGGATCTCGCGGCGGTCGAGATGCTCGACGAGCCTCGCGACCTGCCGGTGGCGGGCGTCGCGCTCGTGGAGGCGGCGCTCGACGACGACGACGAGTTCGGCGACGTGGGCGCGACGGCGTCGGAGCTCGAAGTGGGAGAGCTCGTGGAGGCCGAGCTCGACGTCGGGCGGGGCGCGGAGCTGATCGGCGCCGAGCTGCTGGACGACGCGGACGACGACGACGACGCGGAGGAGCTCGACGCGAGCTCGGGCGAGCTCGACGCGGACGACGACGACGCCGAGGATCTCGACGACGCCGACGAGCTCGAGGCGGACGATCTCGAAGAGGACGTCGAGGACGACGCGGAGCCGGAGCCCACGGTGATCCACCGCGACGAAGCGGCGCCCATGCACAAGCGCCCGCGGGGCAGCGTGGCGCCGCCGGAGAGCTTCTTCGACGATCCGGTGCTCGAGATGAGCGCGCGCCTCGGCAGCGAAGGCGTGTGGCTGCACGCGCGACTCGGCGAAGGCTACGAGGACGCGTTCCAAGGTGAGGTCGATCTGCTCGTGCAGTACGTCGCGGTCGACGAGGTGCCGGTGGTGCTCCTCACGCTCGTCGATCCGCGCGAGCCGCGCCCCTACGCGCGCCGCGCCGCGCTCGATCCGAACGACGACGACGACCGCGCGATCCTCGAGGCGCTGCGCGACGACTTCCGCGTCACGGTCGGGCTCTACTCGCCGGACGGACGCTTCGAGCGCACGCGCGAGGTGGCGGCACCCGAGCGGCGCACGAACCTCACGATGATCCTCGAGCGCGCGAATCGCGCGGAGGGGCGCCTCGATCCGGTGACTGCGCTCGAGCGCGCGCTCGCCGCCCCGCCGCCTTTGCAGCTTCGAGGTCATCCCTTCGACGACGCGCCGCCCGCGAAGAACGCGAAAGAGGCCGCGAACGCGGTCGCGACGCTGACGAAGTGGGCGACGCCGGCCAAGCTCGATCTCGCGCTGCTCGCGCTCTCGATCCCACGCCAGCGCGTGGACGACGCGTTCCGACGGATCCTCGAAGAGGCCGTGCAGCACGGCATCGCGTTGCCTTCGAACCTGGTGAGCCGCGCGATCTCGCTCGGCGTGTCGGCCGAGCCGGGGGAGCTCGTGCTCCAGCTCGTGGACGCCTTCCGTGGCACCGCGCGTCTTCCGGATCGCGGCGGGCTCGGCGCGGACGGAGTGGTGCGCAACTGGGAGCAGCTCATCGCGCTCGCGAGCGAGCTCGAGGTCGCGCTGCCGTCGGAGGCGCACGACGCGGCGTGGGAGGACATCCGCGCGGTGCGGGGCGAGGCCGCGGCGCCCAAGGAGGTCGCGCCCGAGGCGCTCGGCGACATGAGCTCGCGTGATGTCGCGGCGTTACTCGATCATCCGCGGCTGCGGCGCGCCGCGGCGCTCGAGCTCTGCCGTCGTGGGGAGCCCGATCAGGTGTCGGCGGTGTTCGGCGCAGTGCGAAAGATGCCGCGCGACGAAGTGTTGGAGGTCGCGCCGCGGCTCATCGCGCTCGGCGAAGCGGCGGCGGACGCGCTCATCGACGGGCTCACGGCGCGCAAGACCTTCGTGCGTCAGGCCGCGACGTTGGCGCTCGGGGAGCTGAAGCTGCGGCGCGCGATCGGGCCGCTCGTGCATCTGCTGCAGACCGAGCCGAGCGAGGTCTGGTGGGAGGTCGCGCGCGTGCTCGCGGGCTTCGGGACCGCGGCGCTGCGGCCGATGCAGCGCGCGATGAAGGATCCGAAGGGGGCAGAGGAGCGCTTCTCGTACGCGCTCGTCCACCTCGCGACGACGGAGCCGGAGAAGGTGCGGGCGCTCGAGTCCGATCCGCACGCGAAGGTGCGCGCAATCGCGATCGCCGCCATGACGCAGAAGCCGCTCGCCGATCGGCACCTGTCGCTCCTCGCACGTGGCGGGGACGAGGACGGAGTGCACGCCTTCAGCCGCCGCTTCTACGCGGCCACGAACGAGTCGTGACACCCATGGGCACGACGCTCACCACGGCGCGGATCGCGCTCCGCCGCCACGAGGCGGACCCTCGCTTCGGACCGTCGGCGGCTGACCCCGCCGACCCGATCGGACCGTCGGCGGCTGACCCCGCCGACCCGACCGACACGCGCGACGTGCGTTCGCGTTCTCGCGTGTCGGGGTTCCCATCCCTCGTTCGGGATGGACAAACGAAGCGCAGGGCTCTAGAAACGAGGTTCGCGCATGCGGCTCGGCATCTTCAGCGACGTTCACGCCAACATCGAGGCCATGTCCGCGGTGATGCGTGCGTTCGAGGACGAAGAGATCGACGAGTACTACTGTCTCGGCGACGTCGTCGGCTACGGCGCGAGCCCGAACGAGTGCGCGGACCTCGTGCGCGAGACGGCGCGGGTCACCATCCTCGGCAACCACGACGCCGCCGTCGCGGGCCGGATGGACTACTCGTACTACTACGAGGCAGCGCGTCAGGCGCTCGACTTCCACGCGAACATCCTCTCGAAGCAGAACCTCGAGTGGCTCAAGGGCTTGCCCTACAAGCACGTGGTCGAGGGCACCGGCGTCCACCTCTGCCACGGGTCGCCGCTCCGGCTCGAGGAGTTCGAGTACATCTTCGCGCCCGAGCAGGCGCGCGAGTGCCTCCAGATCTGGGAGGAGCTCGGCGACATCACGCTCATCGGGCACTCGCACCTGTGCAAGGTGTTCAAGCTCCGGCCCGGTGAGGTCGAAGAGCTGCCCGCGATGGACTTCACGCTCGAGAAGGGCGCCAAGTACATCGTGAGCGTCGGCAGCGTCGGCCAGCCGCGCGACTACGACAACCGCGCGAGCTACACGACCTTCGACACCGACGAGCGGCGCTTCGCGTTCCGCCGCGTCGAGTACGACATCGAGAGCGCGGCCTCGAAGATCTTCAGCTCGAAGCTGGAGCGCAACTTCGGGCACCGGCTCTTCATCGGCGTCTGACGGCGCGTCGCGCGCTAGCCGCACCGAGCGCTGCGGCTTCCGCGACCGGCGCTTCGTCGGCGTGCGACGGC
>CALJLK010000320.1 GCA_937982655.1 uncultured Sandaracinus sp. | reverse complement strand
GGGCTCGGGGGTGTGGGCTCGGGCGGGCTCGTGGTGGGGGACGCGTTGGTGGGCGACGCGTTCGTGGTGGGGGCCTCGGGCGATCCGGTCATCGACCACACGGTCCCGACCACCAGCGCGACGAGGACCGCGACGCCGACGAGGATCGCCTTGGTGGGTCGCGACGAAGGGACGATCGCGGGGTAGCCGTCCGTGATCTCCGAGCTGATCGCGCGAACCTCGGCGGTGGAGAGCGGTCGGTCGGAGGCGCGCGCGACGGGAGCTTTTTCGGCCGCGGGTGTCACGGCGGCCTTCGCGGGCGCGGGCGTCACGGCGGCGGCGCTCGCAGCCTTCGGGGGCTCGGTCTTCGGGGGCTCGGTCTTCGCGGGCTCGGCCTTCGCGGGCTCGGCCTTCGGTCCAGCCTGCGCGCCGTTCTTGGTGGCCTTCGTGGACTTCGCGTGCCCGTTCTTGCCCTTGGACTTGGGCTCGGCCTTCGCGGGCTCGGTCTTCGCGGGCTCGGCGTTCATCGGCGCCGGCGCTTCGCCGAACGACTTCACCGGCGCGGGCGTCGCCGCGACGTCTTCCGCGAGCTGCGTGGTCGGCGCCTCCGGGGACGCCCAGTCGTCGGTCTCCCACGAGGGGCGAAACGCGGCAGCGGCCGTGTCCGCCTCGACCACGCTCAAGCGACCCGCCGACCAGTCGCGATCCTCGATTGCGCCCGTCCGGGCGTTCGCGTCGTCGCTCGGCCGAGGGGGCTCGCTGGACCCGTTGGCGCTCGGCTCGCGGGACGGCTCTTCCATACGAAGGGGGAAGGCTAACACCCGCCTCGCGCCCGGGCCAAGCCGCGTCGACGGAGGCTCTCGACGCAGGCGATGCTCAGCGATCGGTGCCGAAGAGCTCCGCCAAGCGGTCGTCCCACTCGTCGGCGACCGCGGACACGTTGCGCAGCAGATCTTCGAACTCCTCGAAGTCGAGGCCGGAGAGCCGCCGGTGCGCGCGCAGGTAGACGACGTCGCGCTCGCGATCGATCGCGAAGGCCGCGTCGCTGGTCACGAGGAAGTTCAGCTCGAGCAGCCGTCGGTAGAAGGTCTCGCGGTCGTCTTTGGGCACGTCGAGGATGCGCGAGAGCAGGAGCAGCACGCCGTGCTCTTCGAGCACGTTCACGCCGACCTGCGCCGAACCGCGCGTGAGCTCGGTGTATCCATCTTCGTCGAGCACCTCGACGTTGGCGCCGTGCGCGGCTCCATAGCGGCGGAGGTAGTCGTTGACCATCTCCGTGGCATCGCGATAGACCCGCCCGCTCGGGCGGTCCTCGTAGGTGGGAGCATGAGTCATGGCGCCGACGCGCGAGGGTAGTGCGGGCGGTCGCGCTTCTCCAAGTCGACGTTTCGACGAAGACATCGTTCGAGCGCGCGACGCCGCCCGGAGCGACGCCGCAGCACGCGTGACGCGAGGCGCCATCGCGTGGTGTGTGTGCCTCGTCGCGCTCGCGTGTGGAGGGAACGACGATTCCGCCGAGCTCGCGACCGCGGCGCTCGACGAAGCGCGCGGAGCCGCGCTCGCGGCCGGGATCGGGCCCGACGGCGTCGACGCGACGTGGCGATGGCGCGAGGCCGCGGCGCGCGCGGGGCGGGAGATGGACGTGGTGCGCGCCGACCGCCACCTCGCGACGTTGGCGGACGCACCCGAGGCTGCGTGTGTGGCGCAGGTCGCGATCGCGCGCGCGAAGGCGACCGAGGATCCGCGCGGCGCGTACCTCGACGCGTACCGCGCGACCGAGAGCGCGCCTGCGGACGACGCGTGTCGCGAACGTGCGCGCGCGTTGTTGTCGGAGCTCGACGCGCATCGTCCGCCCGTGGGCGAGCTCGCGCGGCTCGCGGGAGGGCTCGGGCGTACCGAAGGCTGTCGGATTTCGCGTGTCGCGGTGCTCGGGAGCGGCGTGTTCGAGGGGGAGGCGCAGGGAGTGCGTGTGTTGCTCTTCTCCGAAGGCGACTGCGCGCTCGAAGGACATGCCGCGAGCCCCACGCGCTTCGTGGTGCGCGGGCCGGGCGCGGTGATCGACCCCGCAGTGCCCGAGCGGATGGAGGTCGGATCGGGCGGCGTCGTCGCGGTCACGCGGGTCGAGGATACGTCGGCGGCTGACCCCGCCGACGCGACGGGGCGTCTGGAGCTCGAGCTCGCGGAAGGCGCGAACGCGCAGGCTTTCGATCTCGGCTCGCGCTTCGTGGTCGACGTCGCGGCGCGGGCTTCGATCGACGAAACGACCGATCGTGCGGCGCGGCTCGTGGTGATCGATCCCGGCCACGGAGGCCTCGACTTCGGCGCGCGCTTCGACGGATTGAAGGAGGCGCAGGTCGCGCTCGATCTCGCGGAGCGGGCGGCGCGCATCGTCGCGCGTCGGCTGCCTTCCTCGCGCGTGGTGCTCACGCGGACGCGCGACGAGATCGTGCCGCTCGAACAACGCGCGGCGTTCGCGAACGCGGTGGGCGCGGATCTCTTCGTGTCGATCCACCTCAACGCGGCCGACGAGCCGGTGCGCGTCGGCGGCGTGACGACCTTCGTGCTCGACGTCACGGACGATCGGCAGGCGCTGCGGCTCGCGGCGCGCGAGAATGCGACCGCGGTCTCGGAGGTCACGGGGATCCAACGCCTGCTCGCGCGGGTGCACCGCGCCGATCAGGTGGAGCGATCGCGCCGCCTCGCGACGCACGTGCACGAGGCCACGCTCGAAGGCGGGCGGCGCGTGCTCCCGGATCTGCCGGATCGTGGGGTGAAGAGCGCGATGTTCTACGTGCTCGTGGGCGCGCGCATGCCGGCGATCTTGCTGGAGGCGTCGTTCCTCACGAAGCCCGAAGAGGCGGCCGCGCTCCACACCGAGAGCTACCGGGAGGCGCTCGCGGCGGGGATCGCGGAGGGTATCGTGCGCTACGTGGCGGAGCTCGACGCAGCGGAGTGAGCGACGCGCCGATCGTGCGTGCGAAGACGAAGCGACGAAGTCTCGTGTGCTCCACGAGGCTCGTGTCGACGACCTCAGCTCGCGCGGAGGCGCGCGCGCCGCGAGAGCACGTCGATGAAGTCCATCTTCGTGAGGATCGACGTCGGGCGGCGCTCGGAGTCCACCACGATCGCGACCTCGCCGCGCTCGAAGAGGGTCGGCAGACCCGCGGCCGGCTCGTCTTCGTTCACGGTGGACACGCGGCGCACCATGACCTCCGCGAGCGGCGTCTCGGGGCTGCGGCCGTCGACGAGGAAGTGCAGCACGTCGCTCTCGGTGACGATGCCGGAGAGGCGACCGTCGGCGGTGCAGGGCATCTGCGAGATGCCGTGGGCCTTGAAGAGCTTCACCGCGAAGTCGAGGGTCTTGTCGTCCTCGACCGTGATCACGGTGCGGGCGCCGAGCGTGCGCACGAGATCACCGACGCTGCCGAGCTCGGCGTGGGCGCTCGCGAAGCCGTGCTGACGCATCCACGCGTCGTCGACGAACTTCGTCATGTAGTTGCGCACGCTGTCGGGCAGGATGACGACCACGCGGGCGCCCGCGGGGAGGTCCTTCGCGACCTGCATCGCGGCCCAGACCGCCGTGCCGCTGGAGCCGCCGCAGAGCAGGCCTTCCTGTCGGATGAGCTGCCGCGCGATGCGGAACGAGTCGACGTCGTTGGTCTTCACCCAACGATCGATCAGGCTGCGATCGAGCACGTCGGGGATGAAGTCGTAGCCGATGCCTTCGACCTTGTAGCTCTTGATCTCGCCCGGGCCGGCGAGGATCGAGCCCTCCGGATCGGCGCCGACGATGAGGCAACCGGGGACTTCCTTCTTCAGCACGCGCGCGATGCCGGTGATGGTTCCGCCGGTGCCCGCGCCCGCAACGAGGCAGTCGATCTTGCCGCCCGTCTGCTCGAGGATCTCGCGCGCGGTGGTCTCCTCGTGCGCGGCCGGATTGTCGGGGTTGGCGTACTGGTCGAGGATGTGACTGTTCGGGATCACCTGCTGGAGGCGACGGGCGACGCTGATGTGCGACTCCGGTGCGTCCCAGGCGGCCTCGGTGGGCGTGCGGATGATCTCGGCGCCGAGCGCTTCGAGCACCACCTGCTTCTCGCGGCTCATCTTCTCCGGCATCGTGATGATCATCCGGTAGCCGCGGACGGCGGCCGCCATCGCGAGCCCGATGCCGGTGTTGCCGCTGGTCGGCTCGATGAGCGTGTCGCCCGGC